>JAICXC010000114.1 GCA_025980665.1 Bryobacteraceae bacterium | reverse complement strand
TACGAGTTGCAGCAGTGATGCTCAAGGCTCACCAGCGGAACTGTCGACAGGTCGCTCCGTATCAGTTCTCGGACGGCGTTCCACGTGATCGATCGAGCCTTCCATACGTAGTGGTTTACGAAGTCTTGAACGATTGCTCTTTCTTAACATCGTGCACGGTGCCGAACATGTACGGCGTGTATCCTTGTACAGAGCCTGTAAAGACAACGTTTGTCGAAGGCTAGGAGAGCAAGACCGTGAGCCGCTGGATTCGACTTGGCGCGGCCGTCACCGCGATGATCATGATCGCGAATCTGCAGTATGGCTGGACACTGTTCACGGGTCCGCTAACAAAAGCCACCGGCTGGAAGCTTTCCGAGGTTCAGTACGGCTGGACGCTCTTCATTGTCCTCGAAACCTGGCCATGTCCCTGTGCGGCTGGATGATCGACAAAAAAGGTCCGCGCTTACTGATGACGATCGCCGGAGTCCTCTGCGGCATTGGCTGGGCCGGATTGGGTCAGGCTCCCACACTCATCGCATTGTACGCATCCTATGCGCTGGCGGGACTCGGAGCTGCCATAGTCTACTGCGGCTGCATCGGCGTCGCGCTCAAGTGGTTTCCCGACAAACGCGGCTTGGCTGCAGGTACGATCGCCGCGGGATTCGGCGCAGGAGCCGCTTTGTTCATTCCGGTCATGTCCTATATCGTTCGAGTTCAGGACTACCGCTCGGCCTTCTTGTACACCGGTATCGTACAAGGAATCGTTATCATTATTGCCGCGCAGATCGTGGGTGGAGCAGGCGTTCCACCCGTCCTGGCGCCCACAGTCATGAAACCTAAAGCGCGCAGCCTGGGTCGTGATTTCACTTCACCGGAAATGCTCCGGACGCCGCAGTTTTATGTCTTGTATCTAACGATGTCGATGATGGGGCGTCGGCGGGCTTATGGTCACCGCCAATGCGTCGGCTGTAGGAAAGAGCTTGGGGATCGGTAGCGCGTTCATTACCGTGGCACTATCTCTTAACTCAGTCGCGAATGGAGCAGGACGGTTTTTCTGAGCTGGGTATCCGACCATCTTGGACGCGAAAGAACGATGGTGATCGCGTTCCTGCTGCAATCCGTATGCTTGTCCAGCGTGCTGACCGTCGGGAAAATGTCCGGTCCGCTATTCATTATCTCGTTGGCTCTAGTGTTCTTCACCTGGGGCGAAGTGTACGCCATATTCCCTTCCGTGACAGCCGACTTCTTCGGCGCTAAGAATGCGAGCTCCAACTACAGCTTCATGTACAGCACCAAGGGCGTCGCATCTATCTTTGCGGGCGGGATTGCGGCGTTGATCTTTGAACGCGCCGGATCGTGGAATGCCGTCTTCTATGGCAGCGCGGTACTGGCGCTTTGCTCCACTTTCATCGCAATGGCATTGCGAAAGATGCCCCTACCCGCCAAGCACGAGGAGACGGAGCCGGCCCCCGCGAGTCGTTTGGGCGCCCGGCACATCTAAGGTACAGCGGGCACATCGCTTGTTACTATAAACCTGATGCACAACGTTATCATTCTAGGCTCCGGGTGCGCCGGAAATACGGCTGCAATCTATACCGCACGTGCCGGCCTGAAACCTCTCGTCGTGATCGGCCACGAGCCGGGCGGCCAGCTTTCCGTCACCACCGAGGTCGAGAATTTTCCGGGCTTCCCCGAAGGAATTCAAGGTCCCGATCTGGTCGAGAACATGAAGAAGCAGGCGGAACGCTTCGGGGCCGAGTACATGTGGGGCACCGTGGCGGAAGCCGACCTTTCCAATCGCCCATTCCGGATTAATGTCGACGGCGTCTGGATTGAGACGCGCTCCTTGATCATCGCCTCGGGTGCTTCGGCGCGCTGGCTGGGCTTACCGAACGAGCAGAAGCTGATCGGCCACGGTGTTTCTTCGTGCGCGACTTGTGACGGAGCTTTTCACCGCGACGGCAAGATCATGGTCGTCGGCGGCGGCGATTCCGCCATGGAAGAAGCTAATTTCCTGACTCGCTTTGGCGCCGAGATTACAGTGGTCCATCGCCGCGAAGAATTTCGCGCCTCCAAAATCATGCTGGATCGCGCCCGCGCTAATGCCAAGATCAAGTGGCTGCCGAACACCGTCGTCGAGGACATAAACGACGTCAGCAAGAACACGGTAACCAGCGTCAAGCTGCACGACTTGAAAACCGGCCGTATCTGGGAGCAGGATGTCACCGGCTTCTTTGTTGCTATCGGACACATCCCCAATACCAAGCCGTTCGTTGGGCAGATCGACCTCGATGCCGACGGCTACATCGTTACGCATGGGGGCGCGCGCACCAATATCTCCGGCGTGTTCCACGCGGGTGACGTTCAGGATCGCATCTATCGCCAGGCCATTACTGCAGCCGGCGCAGGCTGCATGGCCGCTATCGAAGCCGAAAGGTTCCTCGAAGCTGAGGGCCATTGACAGCGCCGGGCGCTTAGTTGTTCGGCACCTAATTGTTGGTGTTTCGCGGACGCTCGTACTTGGCGTTGATGTACTTCTGGGCTTCCTCAAGCGCCCCTTGCGTGTTGTCCTTGGTGCGCTGCGCAAGCTTGTACTCGTTCACTGCGCGATCCCGCTGGTCGGTGATGTCGTAGATCATTCCCAGGTTGATGTGCGACCACACTTCCGTCCATTTGGGATCCAGATCGCCCGAAAGAGACTCGCGAAACTCGTTCGCGGCAGCCTGATAGTTACCCTGCTTGAAGTAAGCTTCGGCCGTTCGGTAATGCGCCAGGGAACTGTTGCGCTTCACGTCCAGCGCCTTCTTATATTCGTTCAGGGCTTCGATATACTCCGCGATCTCCATGAACTGTTCGCCGCGCTTGATCGCCACCGCCACGCGCATGTCGTTGTCATAGCGCAGCAGCTGGCCGTTGGGATCAAGGACCACATTCTTGGGCTTGCCGAAAGTTTCGACGGCGAAATCCGTGGACGTTCCGGAGATCTCTATTTTCTTCTCTTCCGGATTCCCTTCCGTGTCGATCCGCAAGACAGCCGGCATCCGAAACGTGTCTAAATCCTGCGATATTTTACCGTTCACGCGGAACCCTTTGGCTCCGACGCGGAACATGGTCCACTCCATCTTGAACTCAGGCGCACCGCTCGATTCAATCCACTGCAGAAAAAAGTAATTGAGGCTCTGGCCGGATACCTCCTCGGCCACTTTCTGGAAATCCGCGGTGTTAATCGATTTTCCCGCGTAGCGTTCCTGCACGGTTTTCAGCACTTTGAAGAAATTATCGTCTCCCAAAATCGACCTCAGCATGTGCAGCACTGCTGCTCCCTTGCCGCCCGTGGCGGCCCAGAATTCGGGAGAATAGTCTTCCAGACGCGAGGACTGTATCAGCGGAGGCTGTTCCACCGTCAGCGCCTCCACATAAGTTTCATGGACCTGTTCTTCCATCGCTCCAGCGCCGCTGATATTCTCCGTATAGAGCAGTTCAGCGTAGCGCGCCATGCCGTTTTCGATCCACATGTGATTGCGCGAGCTGGGCGAAACCTGACCGCCCCACCACTGCCGGGATATCTGGTTTGCCAGGAGTTTAGTGTTCACTTCCGAGCCAATCGCCCGTGGCGATAGGAACAGGATTCCCGGCGCCGAATAGCCGTTCGGCGTCCCCGTCTCGGTTTCGATCACGATCAGGTTCCGGTTGGGTAGCGGACCGTACACGCCGCTCAGGAACTCCATTGCGCGTCCGATCTCCTGTCCGTAAGCGCCGGCCATGTCTTTCCGTTCCCGAAAATACAGCGCGGTATTGATGCCGCCGGACGCGATGATGGTCGGGTCACCTTTGACCACCGCGAAGCTCGCCGGAAATGACGGAGTAGACGTCTGAAACCGCACTGCCGTCTTTCCGTCCGCGGCCAAGTCGGCCGATTCAAGCCCGCTGGCGATCACCTTGTAACCCGAAGGCACGGTCACTCTCAAGTCGCTAGTGAAGCGGTCAGCGGTGTAGTCGTTCACCGGGAACCATCGTGCGGGATACATCAAGTACGCCACGTCGGGATGAATTGCGGCAAACTTGATGCCCCACACCGGCGATTCTTCGGCGCCCGTCAGCTTGCCGCCATACACAAATGTAAGCGTGGCGGGTTTGCCCTTGGGCAGCGTTTCCGCCAAGCTCAGCCGGACTGTCATGTCCTGTGCGACTCGCGACGCGGGCACTTGCCGGCCGGCTTCGTCGGTTACGCTGTCCAGGTTCAGGGCATTGTTCAGTTCAAAAGAAACGCTGGTGAGATCGTCGAGCGGGGTGAACCGAACCTTGGCCGTGGCCCGGATCGTCTGGGCGCTGGGATCCACCTGCGCGTCAATCGCGTAGTTGTCCACGTCCATGCGTGGACGTTGCGACTGGCCCGGTCCCTGGCCTTGTGCGAACAGGATCGCCGAGGTTAACACCACTAAACCGAAAAACTTACTCAGCATGAACTCTATCTCCGCTTACGACTTTCTGCACCCAGTCTGCCGCGGTTTCCATGGGATCCCGATTGCTCGCCAGATCCTTCGCGACCCCAGCTAAACCGCTACGCATGGTAGTCCGCGCCTCCGCATCGTCGAGCAAACGGCAAACCTCGGCTGCGATCCGCCCGGCTGTCATCTGGTCCTGTATTAACTCGGGAACCACTTGCTGCCCTGCTACCAGGTTTACCATGGTCAAAAAAGGCGTCCGCACGCGCCAGCGTTGCAAGTACCAACTTAACGCGTTTACCCGGTAAAAGGTCACCATCGGGGTCCCCAACATAGCCCCTTCGATGGTCACGGTTCCGCTCGCTGCCAGCGCCAACTCTGCTTGGGCCAGCGTATCCCAGGTATGTCCCTCGATTACTTTGATGGATTCGGCGTAAACGGGTTTCCAAAATCTTGTGTTTTGAAGGCCAAACCCACCGGGAAGCGCAAGCACAAACGTGACCGGATGGCGCTGACGGATAAGCTCGATGGCCTTAAGCAGAATCGGCAGATGCTTGGCCAATTCGCCTTTGCGGCTGCCTGGGAGGATCGCCACCATTCGTGAGACTTCCGGGATATCCAATTTCGAACAGAACTCGGCGCGCGTTAGCTTGGGTTTCGCCAAACGCGATAGAGGATGCCCGATATAGGTGGTGGGAACCTGATGTTTCCGGAAGAACTCTTCCTCAAAGGGGAAGATACAGAGAAGACGACTCAGCGTGGCGCGCATGGTCTTCACCCTCCCTTGCTTCCACGCCCAGGCTTGTGGCGCCACCAGATAAACGATTGGAACGCCTTGCCGCTTCAGCTTTCGCGCCAAGGGGAGATGAAAACTGGGGGAATCGGTCAGGATCGCCACGTCGGGCGGCTCGGCGGCACAGGCACGAACCAGCTTATTCAGCTCCCCCAGGATGCGAGGGATGTGCGGGATCACCTCAATGATGCCGACTACCGCCAGCGATCGTTGATCCACTACCGCTCGCACGCCAGCGGCCTGCATTCGGGGGCCGGCGCATCCGAAAAACTCGGCATCCGGATGGCGAGTTTTCAGGACTTCTACCAGCCTGGAGGCGTACAAATCCCCGGAAGCTTCGCCCGCGGAGATGAAGATGCGCACTTGCCACCAGTTTAACTGGTCGCCACGATTCGTCTATTCGCAGCGCAGCGCTTGCACCGGATCGACACGTAGCGCCTTGCGGGAAGGCAAGTAGCTGGCGAGCAACGATGCTGCACCCAATAAGATGGTGACGGAGATGAAAGTACCGGCATCCATCCCTGGAAGGCCGCGGATAGAGGCTGCCAGAATACGACTCAGGGCGAGTGCCCCAGCCAGCCCCACGCCGATCCCGGATGCAATCAGCACCAGAGTCCGCATCATGACCATCGACAGGATCTCGCGCCGGTGCGCTCCCAGCGCCATGCGAATGCCGATCTCGCGCGTCCTCTGGCTGACCGCGTAAGCCAGGATCGCATAGATACCGGCGCACGCCATCAACAACGCAAGGACTCCGAAACCACTCAGGCAGAGAGCCATCGTTCGTTGCGGTCCAATTAAAGGCTCCAGCCGTTCGTCAATCGTCTGAATACTGACCCAAAGTGAAGGGTCTGCGGCACGCACGGCCTGTCGAAGCGAAGTCTTTACGCTGGCCGGATCTCCGCTTGAGCGCACCAGGAATTGCATATCACTCACCTGGTTCGACGCGACGCGGGCAGCCAGCGGACCATCTCTACGCGGGGCCATGAGAAGGCTTTCCTGCCCGGCTGGAACATAGGCAATCGGAAACATCGGGAACGGAGGCCTATGGCCGGGAGCTTCCAAATCTGCAGCGACGCCCACTACTTCAAAGAAGGTGGCGCCACCTTGAGACCGGATCCGTTTCCCGATGGCCTCCTCGCCCGGCCAATATGTGCGAGCCATTTGTTCACTTACGATTGCGACGGGCTCGGAAGCTTCGCGGTCGGAGCGCAGGAATGCGCGGCCTCGAACGATCGGTATGCCGAGCGTCTCGAAGTAGCCCGGGGAGACAGCGTGGCAAGCCAATGCTGATGAGGGGGACGCAACGCCGTCGGTGAGTGAGCATATTCCAAACGGCGGCAGAAACGGCAAGGGCGAAGCGCTGTCTAAGGCGACCGAAACCACACCGGGCATCGCGCTCACGCGCTCACGCAGGGTTTCCTGAAATTGCACGCTCTTGGCTTCGTCATAGCCCTGCGCTTTCAACCTGAACACCATGCTGATCACGCGAGACGTATCGAACGTCGGTACAAAGCTTGCGTACCGTAAAGTTCGCACCAGGACAGCCGCGCCCATCAGTAACATTAACGAGATGGAGAGCGGAGCGATCACCAGCAGATTACGGGGAGACCACATCTTTTGCGAAGGAGCACTAGGTCCGGACAATCCTTCGGCATGCAGAGCTCGCGCCAGATTGGTTTTCGTAGCAGCCAGCGCCGGACCCAAGCCGAACCCCACACCTGTGGCAATTGACAGCACCAGGGCGTAAAGCAGCGCCCGATGGTCGAGATGCAGTTCGGTCCCTGAGGCCGACAGACTCGTCCCGACAGCAGTCGCAGATAGGCCCTTCACCAACCACGATGACAACAGAAGTCCCACCGCGCCACCCGCAATCGACAGCAGTAGGCTCTCGGTAAGAAGCTGGCATACGAGACGGGCGCGGCTAGCCCCCAGGGAAAGCCGGACTCCGATCTCCCTGCGGCGAACCACGGCACGGGCCAGCAGGAGATTCGCCAGGTTGGAGCACGCGATTAATAAGATCATCGCTACGATGAGATTCACAACGATCTTTGCGGCAGTCACCTGCTGCTGCATTTCACGACTGAGGCCCCCGTCAGAAAGTAATATGCGCTCATCCGCAGACTGTGCGATCCCGGGATGGTTATTTTCGTCGAACGAACTCCCTAAGACGTCCGCCTCGGCCTGGGCCTGGGATCTGGACACACCTGGCTGAAGCCGGGCGCTGACCATCAGCCAGCTTGCGCCGGAATCCCTCAACCAATCGCCTTGGTCAAGTATCAGTGGTTGTAATCCTAACGGCAGGAATACAGCAGACGTATCCTCTGCATGGAATTTCGGATCCGCGATTCCGACGATCGTCACGGCGTGAGCATTCAAGACGATGGTGTTGCCCAGAACGTTGGGGTTTGCAGCAAAACGCCGCTGCCAGAATTGGTAGCTCAACATCGCCACGGGAGCGATTCCTGGCCGCTCCTCTTCTTTGGAAAAGTTCCGGCCAAGCGCGGGACGCATACCGAGCACTGAAAGGGAGTTTGCCGATTCAAAGGTCGCCCTTACCTCTTCTGAATCCCCACCTTCGGAAATAGCGTTCAGGACGAGACTTTGCGGATCCGATTCCGCGCTGATTTCTCTCAGGAGCGTACTGTGATCCTGAAAGTAACGATATTCGGGACCGGAAAAACTGCGCGATCGCCCACGCTCCAAACCGACGAAGGAGTTCGGATCCCGCACATCCTCAGTGACGCGCACGTTTGAGCCATGAGGTTTAAGAATGGGTCCGAGAACCGCGAAGATCCCGGTGCTGACGCCGATGCCGAGCGCCAGGCCCAGGATCGCCAGCATGCTGAACTTGGCGTCCCTCATCAGCACCCGAGTAGCGAAACGCAGATCGCGGAGAAAATGTTGGGCGATCATCCAGCGCGACGATTCGTAGAACCACTCCTCCGCCGACGTTCGATTTCCCAGCGCCCGCCGCGCTGCTGCTTGCGCTTCCGCCGGCGTCAGACCCTCTGAATTGAGCTGGTCCGCCTCGAGTTGCAGATGAGCCTCAAGCTCGGCGTTAAAGTCCTGCTGCTTGCGCCTTCGCCACATTGCGTCAGTGCTCCTCGGGTCCCAGAACGCGACCAATCGCCGTCGCAAGCTTTCTCCATTGGCTGGTTTCCTGTGTCAATTGTTTGCGGCCTGCCTTGGTAATCGTGTAAAATCGCGCGCGGCGGTTATTTGTCGACGTGCCCCACTTGGCGTCGATCCAGGCCTTGTTTTCCAGCCTCTGCAACGCGGGATAAAGCGTCCCATGGTCGACCAACAGAACATCCTGGGACTGTTCCTGAATCGCGCGGGCAACGCCTTGGCCGTGCTGCGGACCGAAAAGTAGCGTGCGCAATATCAGCAGGTCGAGGGTGCCTTGGAGCAGCGCGATTCGCTCCTTCGACGGATCTTGGGTGGTCATCCGACCCAAATATACAGGTCCTTGGGTCGCCTGTCAACCCATGCTTCGTGATTTCGTAATCGCCGGCGAGCGGTGGAAGAAGAAAGACTATCGCCGCAACTTAAACGACTCCTTCCCGGAATCTGGTGATTGGCCGCTCGCCGGTCCCGGATGGCCGTTCGTCGAAATCCTGGTAACTTTGCGCTCCCCCGCCAGTAGTGTTAGACATGCTCTTACGCTGCTTGCTTCTCATCGCAATAGCCGCTGGACTTCTGAGTGCCGCGGACTCGAAAGATATCCACCGCACTTTCCCGCTCGACAGCCGCGGGCACGTCACCATCGATACCTATAAGGGATCCATCCGCGTCTCTACGTGGGACTGGAACGAGATCGATGTGGCGGTGCGGATTGAGGAAGACGGCGACGTGTTCGCGCAAAGCATCAAGCGTGCGGACGTTCGCTTCGACGCATCGCCTTCCGACGTGCGAATCACCAGCGACACCCAATCGACCTTTTTCCTGGTCGATGGAGTTCCACCCTTGTATCACTACACGATTAAAATGCCGCGGACAGCCAGCCTGCGAATCAAGGACTACAAATCGGAGAGCGAGGTCAGCGATCTCGCAGGCGAGTTGCAGGTCCAAACGTACAAAGGTTCACTCCAGCTGAGGAATCACGCCGGCGGACTGGTCGTGAGCACGTACAAAGGCGAGATCCATGCTGACTTTGCCGCCGTGACGGCCTCAAGCAGGATCGAGACTTATAAGGGCATGGTCGATCTGCGGATGCCTCGCGACAGCCGGTTCGATCTACATACCGACCTCGGGCATAACGCCAGCCTCGATAGCGACTTTGCACGATATCTCGTAGCATCGAACTCTCGCGGCGGTCCAGAATTGCGGCTGAAATCCTATAAGGGCGAGTTCAGACTGCGCGCGCATTGAGCCGACCGCTCTTTATAAGACAAGGTCAGCGCCGCGGAAAGTCCGCACACGGCCGCGAGCGATAGCCACACACCCGGCATCGCGGCATTTCCGGTGACGTGAATCAGATAGGTACAGATCGCCGGAGTGAAGCCGCCAAACACGGCGGTCGCCAGGCTGTAAGCCAGCGAGAACCCGGACGTGCGCACTTCCACCGGCATGATCTCGGTCAAGTACACCGCCATTGCGCCGTTGTAGGCGGCGTAGATGAATGCCAGCCACAGCTCGACCGTCAGGAGCCTGGAAAACGAGGGCGCGCTCACCAGCCAGCTCAGGGTTGGGTAAGCGGTCGCGAGCGCCGCGACGGTGCATACGATCAGAATCGGCCGGCGTCCGATGCGGTCGGACAAGGCGCCGGATAGCGGCAACACCAGAAGATTGCAAGCTCCTACACACAGCGTGACGATCAGATTCCCCGTCGCCGCCAGATGCAAGACGTTCGCACCAAATGTCGGCGTGTACGCGGTGACGAAGTAAAAGCTTACGGTGGTCATGGTCGCCATCATCATGCCGAGCAGGACCAGTCTCCAGTTGGCGGCGACCGATCGCGCGATTTCTGCCGGTCTCGGGGCGTGCGTGCGTTGCAGAAAGGCTTCTGTTTCTTCCAGCGAACGGCGCAGCATAAACAGGAAAGGAAGGAGTGTACAGCCGGCCAGGAACGGAATCCGCCAACCCCATTGCTGGATCTTGTTGGTGGATAGCGTCAAGGTCAGGACAAGTCCAATCACTGCGGCGAACATCACCGCCACCTGCTGGCTCGCGGATTGCCACGCGACGTAGAATCCCTTGCGGCCGACCGTCGCTATCTCGGACAGATACACCGAGACCCCGCCGAGTTCGACACCCGCGGAGAAACCTTGCAGGAGCCGGCCGACCAAGACCAATAACGGGGCGGCTAGCCCGATTGCCACGTATCCAGGCAGCAGCGCGATCGACAAAGTTCCGACGGCCATCAAGGCGAGCGTGACCAGCAAACCTTTGCGCCGGCCGTGATGGTCGATATAGGCGCCAAGAATGACCGCTCCCAGAGGGCGCATGAGGAATCCCGCACCGAATGTCGCCAGCGAGAGCATCAGCGAGGCGTACTCATTGCCGCTGGGGAAAAAGGTGACGGCGATGGCGGCAGCGTAGTAGGCGAAGATCTGGAAATCATACATTTCCAGGGCGTTTCCAGCCGCCACGCGGATCACTCGGCGGACTTGCGATGCCCGCACTCGCTGGGTGGGGGGAACGAGGCTGGAATGGGCGGCCATCGACCTTTCGTCCAAGCATACCGCCCACGCCAACCCAAAGCCGCCTGCCCTAAAAACGTCTGGCGATTCAGCCGATTACTAAAGAGCACATGTTCGTCGACTATTACGAGGTTCTGCAGATCAGCCCCAACGCGGATGTCGAGACCATCCGCCGCGTCTATCGTATGCAAGCGCAGCGATTCCACCCTGACAACTTGGACAGCGGAAATGCTGAAGCCTTCCGCAAAATCTCGGCCGCCTACGAAGTCTTAAACGATCCTGGACGGCGTGAGGCCTACGATCGCGATCATCGTGAAGCGCGACGGCGGACGGCTATGGGCGTAGATCCTCTGCCGGCCGGTCCTCCGGTGATGGACGAAATGCAGCGGAGGGAGAAAATCCTGAGCTTTTTGTATAGCCGGAGGTTCTCGCATCCGCAGCAGCCGAGTCTCAACCTGCGCGAACTGGAAGCGCTCTTAAGCACGCCGAGGGGCGATCTCGAATTTAGTCTCTGGTACTTGAAGGAGTGCGGATACCTGACCCGCACCGACAGTGCACACCACACCATCACGCTCAAGGGAGTTCAGTTCGCCGAAGCCCTCAAGACCGGCGGCGCCAAATGGTTGGACGCCGCGCAGGGCTGAAAACTGGGCTTACTTTCCGCGGCCCTTGGGGCCTTGCGCGATCATCGGGATCGCGATGATCCAGTCCGTATCGCCGGTTCTGGACACTGCATAAAGCGTCTTTCGATCGGGACCGCTGAAGGTCGTGGTGATGACCGGCCTCGGCGTTGGAATGACCCCCAGATACTTGCCGTCCGGTGCGAATACCTGAATGCCGTTGGCTTGAGAGGTCACATAAAGACGTCCGGCCGAATCAAACGTACTGCCATCACCGCCTCCGCCCGCTTCCAGCTTGGCGAATTCGTGCTGGTTAGTGAGCGAGCCATCCTTCTGGACGTCGAACACCGCGATCGTCGCGCCGTTGGTGACGTAAAGATGCTTTTCATCGGGACTAAGAACGATGCCGTTCGGGTTGATATTCTCACCGTACTTCGTAATCGTGCCTTTCGCATCCGCGTGAAAGACGCCGCCCATGGTGAAGTACACTCCACCCTTGCTGTCGGCAGTCATATCGTTGAGCGTGCCGCCGAGACAATCCAGAGGATCGCCATTATTTTTATTGACCAGGGTTTTTCGCTGCGGCTCGAGTTGCTCGATTGATTGATTAAGCCCCCGGTTCAACACGAACAGGTACTTGCCGTTCATCGCCACGGAACCCGCGGTATTCAAGCCCGTATAGGCGGTGGAAACTTTGCCATTCTTGTCGAGCTTCACCACATTGCTGTTATCGTTCTGCGCCAGCAGAATGCCGCCATCTTTGGTGGCGACAATGCCATCGGCGTTGTTGCCTTCCACCTTCCAGACCTCTTTCCATTGCTGGCCCGCGGCGATGACGCCGGGAATCGCCGCAATTGTCACGTCCTTGGGACCGGCCGCAGCGGCCGCACCTGGCCCCTTCGCTGGTCCCTTGGCTGGCCCGCCTTTAGCGGCACCGCCGCCTCTCCCCGGAGTCGCCGGAGGGGGAACCTTGCAGGTCTTGATCAGGTCCTGATATTTGGCGTCTTGAGGAGCCTGCACTCCCGGCCCCGTCCGCGGCGCGGCGCCAGGCGGCGTCTGGCAAAGAGCAATAGTCGAGCCGAGCGCGCCCAGCAGAATCGCAGACAACGTGGTCATTTTCATAAAAGGAGTAACTCCGCGTTCTAGAATATCAGTAGTTGCGTGAACTTGAAACAGCCGCCCTAACGTGGCCGGGCCGACCCGGCGCGTAGTCAAAACATATCGTGCCAGTTGGGCCGAAGAACAGGACATTCATTGCTCCATCATGGCTCTAGTGGGAGTGATATGCTTGCGGAGTATGAAAATACACCTGCTCCCCGCTCTGTGCTTTCTCGCGATTCCGATACTTGCTCAACTCCCACCTCCCAACGCCGCCGGTGTATCGGCTGGACACGACATCATGATCGTCAAGGACCTGGACGGCGCCAATAAATTTTGGGGCGCTCTTGGTGGCGAGCCGGCGCAACTCGCCCAGTTAAAACTGACAAAGCTCCCGGGCGTCCTCTATTTAATGCGTATGGGCGATAACAAGGGTGGCACCGAGGGCTCGTCGGTCGAGTACGTCGGATACAAGGTGAAGAACCTCAAGGACACCCTCGCAAAAATGGATGCGGCAGGTTTCAAACCGATGCCCGGAGCAACGGCGAAACAAGCATTCCTTCTCACTCCGGACGCGATCAAGGTTCGCCTGGTCGAAGATAAGGGGATCGCCACGCCGGTCGCCTCCGACATGATCCAGATGGATGTCTCGAACGTCAAGGAAGCCCAGGCGTGGTATGAGAAATGGTTCGGAGCCAAGCTGGTCAAAGACGGAAAAGAGACGGTCGCCGATATCCCCGGCCATCGCATCCTCTTTGTCGAAGCGAAAGGGCCGGTGGCGCCTACTAAGGGGCGGGCATTCGATCGCATCGGACTTGAGGTCAAGAATGTGGAAGACGTCTGCAAGAAACTCGACGGTGCGGGTATTAAGCTGGACGGTAAGGGTTTCGCTAGAGCGAAGGGCATGGACCTGGCGGTGTGCGTGATCGCCGATCCCTGGGGCACGTCTATAGAGATAAGTGAAGGCTTGGCCGCCGTTAAATAAGTAAGAGAGATCTGAGTACATATGAAACGCATTCTTCACGTTGCAGTTCTCCTGACGGCGGCAAGCGCCGCATATTTCGCCTGGACCGCGGAAGTTCGGGCACAAGCGCCGCAGGCTAAAGGCAAGCAAGCCGGATCAGCCGGAACCGAATCTGGATGGGCCGCGTTCCAGACTCGCTGCATGGGGTGCCATGGCAATGCCGCTGTCCCTGCAGCACCTTCGCCCGAGCAGATCCGCCAGATGACGCCGGAACGCATTTACGCATCTCTGACTACTGGCTCCATGAAGACGCAGGGCGACGCGTTGAGCGAGGATCAGCGCCGTATGCTCGCGACATTTATGTCAGCGCGCCCGCTCGGCAGCCTGACAGAGGGCTCGGCCCAGAGCATGCCGAATCATTGCGCGGCGAATCCGGCGATGACCGATCCGTCCGCAGGACCCGCATGGAACGGGTGGGGCGTGGACGCGAGCAACGCCCGGTTCCAGTCCGCGAAAGGCGCCGGACTGACAGCAGCGCAGGTTCCTAACCTGAAACTCAAGTGGGCCTTCGGTGTTCCCACCGGCTTATCGCAATACAACCAGCCGACCATCGTTTCGGGGCGCGTGTTTCTCGGCACCGATACCGGCTACGTCTATTCGCTGGACGCAAAGACCGGCTGCGTCTACTGGTCGTTCCAGACCAAGGCGGCGGTTCGCGGCGCGCTCAGTGTGGGACCGGTGAAGGGCAAGGGCGCCACGAAGTATGGCGTGTTCTTCGGTGATTTCCGCACCTACGTCTACGGCCTGGATGCGCAAACCGGCCAGCAAATCTGGTCGACCAGGGCGGACGACCACTTCATCGCGCGCATCACGGCTGCTCCCATCTTCCACGACGGGAAGGTGTACGTGCCGGTGTCATCGTCGGAAGAATTTCAAGCCGGGAATCCGGATTATGCCTGTTGCACGTCGCGCGGCAGCGTGGTCGCGTTCGATGCCAGCAATGGCGAGCGCCTCTGGAAGACATATGTCATAGACGAGCCCAAGCCGGTTCGCAAGAATTCCAAAGGAGTCCAGCTCTATGCGCCCGCGGGCGGATCGGTGTGGAATTCCCCGACCATCGATACCAAGCTGAACGCGATTTATTTCGGCACGGGTGACGCAGAAACCGAGCCGGCGGCGAAAACCAGCGATTCCGTCATGGCTCTCGATCTGAAAACCGGTAAGGAGCTGTGGCACTATCAGATCCAGGAAAACGACGCATTCATGGGCGGCTGCGGCGGCGGCGCGAACAAGTCCGACAACTGCCCCGTAAATCCTGGCCCGGATTTGGACATCGGCAATTCGCCGATCCTGAAGACCATGCCGGATGGCAAGCGAATCCTGCTCACGGCGGCCAAAGACGGACGCGTGTTCGCGCTCGATCCGGACAAGAAGGGCGCGCTTCTATGGATGACGAATGCGGCTCCTCCGCCACCTCCAGGAGCGACGGGATTTGCGCGTTTAGGCGGCATCGTATGGGGTGGCGCAGCGGACGATCGCAATGTCTATTACGGGCTCAGCTCGGGCGGGATGTCGGCTCTGAAGCTCACAACTGGCGAAAAAGTCTGGTACACGCCGCTGGCGAAAGGAAACACGCGCGTGAATAACGCGGCGGCCGTCAGCGCGATCCCCGGAGTCGCATTCGTGGGGGGATCGGACGGCGTGCTGCATGCTCTTTCCACCGCCGACGGGAAGATTATTTGGGAATACAACACGGCGCGGGATTTCGATACAGTCAATAAGGTTCCCGCTAAGGGTGGCGCTATTAATTCCATTGGTCCCACAATCGTGAATGGGATGTTATTCATAGGATCGGGTTACGCAGTCAGCGGAGGCAATTTCGGCAACGTCTTATTGGCATTCTCGTTGGAATAAGGAGAACACTATGCGTAACACTCAATTGGTTTTTAGCGCGGCAGCTCTGTTGCTAGGAGTGTCCGCGTTTGGACAGGCAAAGGACGGGAAAGGCAAAGCCCCGGCGGCACCCGCACCGATGAGTTTCTTCGTCACTAGCGCTGGCGCCGGAAGAGGCGCGGACTTGGGCGGCCTGGCTGGCGCCGACCAGCTTTGCCAGATGCGCGCGGCCGCAGTCGGACGCGGCAGCAGCACGTGGCATGCCTACCTCAGCACACAGGGTGCGGGCGCGGTCAATGCCCGCGATCGCATCGGGACAGGACCCTGGGCCAATGCCAAGGGCCAGGTGATCGCGGCCAACGTTGCCGAACTTCACGGAGATACGCTTGAAATCGCACGCTTGGGCAACCGGATTACCAAGACGTCGGCCCTTAACGAAAAAGGTGAAGTTATGAACGGCGTCGGTGACACGCCGAATGAGCACGATATTCTCACCGGTTCGCAGCCCGATGGGCGCGCGTACACGGATGCCGCGGATCATACGTGCAGCAACTGGACCAGTAGCGGGATGGGGACGGCGCAGCTCGGCCACTTCGACCGGATGGGCGGCGGGAACGCGTCCTGGAATTCGGTCCATCCCAGCCAGGGATGTAGCCAGCAGAATCTGGTCGC
>JAICXC010000013.1 GCA_025980665.1 Bryobacteraceae bacterium | reverse complement strand
TCCCACCTGGCAGTTGGCGCATCCGTATCGTTACATTTGCCATAACGGCGAGATCAATACCGTGCGTGGGAATGTCAACTGGATGAACGCGCGCGAGTCGACGCTCCAGTCAGACCTATTCGGAAACGATATTTCCAAAGTTCTACCGGTCATCCTGCCGGATTTGAGCGACACCGGCTCGCTGGATAGCGCGGTCGAGTTCCTGACACTGGGCGGGCGCAGCCTGCCGCACGTGATGGCGATGCTGATCCCGGAAGCCTGGGACGCCGATTCCACCATGCCTCAGGAAAAGCGCGATTTCTATGAATACCACGCTTCCCTGATGGAGCCCTGGGACGGTCCAGCCGCCGTTGCGTTCACCGACGGCAAGTGGATCGGCGCGACGCTCGATCGCAACGGCCTGCGTCCGGCGCGTTACCTGGTGACTAAGGACGGGCAGTTGATCATCGCGTCGGAAACCGGCGTTCTGCCTATCAAGCCGGAAAACGTCTCCTACAAGGGCCGACTGCAACCCGGCAAGATGCTGCTGGTGAATCTCGAAGAGCATCGTATTGTGCCGGATGAAGAGATCAAACATACCCTTGCAACCCAACAGCCCTATGGTCAATGGCTCCGGAGGAACCAGATCACCATCGATGCCCTGCCCGATCCTTTACGGGTGCACGGATTCGAGCCTAAGACCATCCTGCAGCGGCAGCGCGCTTTCGGATACACCGAAGAAGACTTGCGGATTCTGATCGCTCCCATGGCCGAGAAGGGTGAGGAGCCAATCGGCTCCATGGGCACCGACACACCGCTGGCATGCCTCTCCGACCGGCCGCAGCCTCTGTTCAACTACTTCAAGCAGATGTTTGCGCAGGTTACTAATCCGGCCATCGACCCGATCCGCGAGGAACTGGTGATGTCGCTCACCAGCTACATCGGAACCGAGCGCAACATACTCGAAGAGACCGCGCTGCACTGCCACACGCTGAAGCTGGAGCATCCCATCCTGACCAACTTCGACTTGGAACGCCTGCGCCGCGTCAACTGGGGAGACTTCCTGGCCACCACTCTGGGCACGCTGTACGATCCCGCCGGTGGAGCGCAGGCGCTCGAGGATGCGCTAGATGACCTGTGCATGCGTGCAAGTCTAGCGATTCGCGACGGCTACCGGTTGCTGATTTTGTCCGACCGCGGCATCGACCAGGACAAGGCGCCGATTCCGAGTCTGCTGGCACTGACCGCGGTTCATAACCATCTGGTGCGGGAGCGAAAACGCACCCAGGTCGCTCTGATCATCGAATCGGGCGAGCCTCGCGAGGTGATGCACTTCGCCCTTCTCACCGGCTACGGCGCGAGCGCGATCAACCCCTATCTGGCGATTGAAACGCTGGAGGACATGTCGCAAAAGGGCCTGCTGGCGGTAGACTTCCCAGCAGCGCTCAAGAATTACAAAAAGGCCATCAACAAGGGGCTGCTCAAGGTCTTCTCGAAGATGGGCATCTCGACTCTGCAGAGCTATCGCGGCGCGCAGATCTTCGAAGCCATCGGCCTGAACCACGAGTTGATCGACCGGTACTTTACGGGAACCGCTTCGCGCATTGAAGGCGTCGGTCTGGACGTTCTCGCGCGCGAAGCTCAAAGCAAGCACGCGCACGCGTTCCGCCCCACCACCGAATCGGAGACTGAGCTGGAGGTCGGCGGCTCCTATCAGTTCCGAGTCAATGGCGAATACCACCTGTTGAATCCACTGACGGTTTCGAAGCTCCAGCACTCGGTGAATGCCGGCCGCGAGGAAGGCTATTCCACTTTCCAGGAATACGCCGCGCTTATCGACCAACAGAATAAGGATCTGTGTACCCTGCGCGGGCTGATGGTGATCCGCGAGCCCGAACGTCCGGTCAAGCTCGATGAAGTCGAGCCGGCCACTGAAATCGTCAAGCGCTTCGCCACCGGCGCAATGTCGTTCGGATCGATCAGCAAGGAAGCGCACGAGACGCTGGCCATCGCCATGAACCGGATCGGCGGGCGCTCCAATACCGGTGAGGGTGGCGAGGACGAAGAGCGTTTCAAGCGCGATGCCAACGGCGACTGGCGCCGCAGTTCCATCAAGCAGGTCGCCTCAGGCCGCTTCGGCGTGACCACGAACTACTTAGTGAACGCCGACGACTTGCAGATCAAAATCTCACAGGGCGCTAAACCCGGCGAGGGGGGCCAGCTTCCCGGCCATAAGGTCGATGAGGTGATTGCGAAGGTTCGCTTCTCGGTTCCGGGCGTCGGACTGATTTCGCCGCCGCCGCATCACGATATCTACTCTATCGAAGATTTGGCGCAGTTGATTTACGACCTGAAGAACGTCAATCCCAAAGCGAGAATTTCGGTAAAGCTCGTGTCTGAGTCGGGCGTCGGCACGGTCGCTGCGGGTGTCGCGAAAGCCCATGCCGATGTGGTTCTGATCGCCGGGCACGACGGTGGTACGGGCGCTTCTCCGCTCACTTCTCTGAAACATGCCGGCACGCCCTGGGAACTGGGGCTCGCCGAAACGCAGCAGGTATTGGTGCTCAACGATCTGCGCAGCCGCATCACCGTGCAAACCGACGGTAAGCTCAAGACGGGCCGCGACGTGGCCATCGCCGCTCTGCTGGGCGCCGAAGAGTTCGGATTCTCCACCGCCCCGTTGGTCGCCATGGGATGCATCATGATGCGCAAGTGCCACTTGAACACTTGTCCCGTGGGCATCGCCACGCAGGATCCGGAGTTGCGCAAGAAGTTCGCCGGTAAACCGGAACACGTCATCAACTACTTCTTCTTTGTGGCCGAGCAGGTTCGCGAGCTGATGGCTAAGATGGGTTTCCGCCGCATGGACGAGATGATCGGCCGCTCCGACATGCTCGACATGCGTCCCGGTATCGACCACTGGAAAGCCAAGGGTCTGGATTATTCGCAGTTGCTGTATCATCCCGAGGCTCCTTCGCGTGTGGGCCGGCGCTGCATGATCGCGCAGGATCACGGTCTGGACCAGGCGCTCGATTCAAAGCTGATCGACCACGCGCGGCCGGCCATCGATCACGGTACGCCGGTCGAGATTTCGCTGCCCATCCGCAACGTCCACCGCACCGTGGGCGCGATGCTTTCGGGCGAAATCGCCCGCAAGTACGGTTCGGCGGGCCTCGAGCCTGGCACGATTCATTGCAAGTTTTCCGGCACCGCGGGGCAAAGCCTGGGAGCTTTCCTCGCGCGCGGAGTCACGCTCGAGCTCGAGGGCGATGCCAATGACTACGTCGGTAAGGGACTCTCCGGCGGCAAGATCGTGGTCTACCCGCCCAAGGGTTCGACCTTCAAACCCGAGCAGAACATTCTGGTGGGCAACGTGGTCCTCTACGGAGCAACCTCGGGCGAGGCGTTCTTCAACGGCCGCGCCGGTGAGCGCTTTGCGGTCCGCAATTCGGGCGCTACCGCGGTGGTCGAGGGTCTGGGCGATCACGGTTGCGAGTATATGACTCGCGGCATGGTGATCTGCCTGGCCGATACCGGCAAGAATTTCGCTGCTGGTATGTCGGGCGGCATCGCCTACGTGCTGGATGAAACCGGCGAATTCAGAAAGACGCGCTGCAATCGCGCCAGTGTCGACCTCGAAAAGGTCGACCTCCCTGAGGACGTCGAATCACTGCGCTACTGGATCGCGCGCCATGCCGAGGAGACCGGCAGTCCGCGCGCCAACTGGATCCTGGATAACTTCGACCAGCTTGTGGTCAAGTTCGTGAAAGTTTTCCCACACGAATACAAACGCGTGCTGGGAATCGAGCGTCAGAAGGCGGCCGCCCATGGGTAAACTTACCGGCTTTATGGAGTACACGCGCGAGCTTCCGGAGCGCCGCCCGGTAGAAGAGCGCGTCAAGGACTGGTTCGAAATCTACAAGGAGTTTCCGCTCGACAAAGTCCGCACACAGGGAGCTCGCTGCATGGATTGCGGCGTTCCGTTCTGTCACACCGGCTGTCCGCTGAACAACATTATTCCCGACTGGAATGATCTGGTATATCGCGACCGCTGGCAGGCGGCCGTGCGCGTGCTGCATTCGACTAATAACTTCCCGGAATTCACCGGCCGCATCTGCCCTGCTCCCTGCGAGGCGGCGTGCGTGCTCGGCATCAATGAACCCCCGGTAACGATTAAGGTGATTGAGCGCACCATCATCGATCACGCCTTTGCGGAGGGCTGGATCGTGCCCGAGCCTCCTGCAGTTCGCACCGGCAAGCGCGCGGCAGTAGCTGGATCGGGTCCCGCGGGCCTGGCCGCCGCGCAGCAATTGGCGCGAGCAGGTCATTGGGTCACGGTATTCGAAAAGAGCGATCGCATCGGTGGCCTGCTGCGCTACGGCATCCCGAACTTCAAGATGGAGAAGCAAGGGATCGACCGCCGGATTAAGCAGATGGAAGCCGAAGGCGTCGAGTTCATCACGCGGGTGAACATCAGCTCGCTCGACGATCTTCAGCGCGAGTATCAGGCGATTGTCCTGGCGATGGGAGCCGAGCAGCCGCGCGATCTTCCGGTTCCTGGCCGCGAGCTAAAGGGCATTCACTTCGCGATGGACTTCCTCACGCAGCAGAACAAGCGCAATGAAGGCGATGCCGAAGACACGGCAAAAGCCATCCTGGCGACCGGCAAACCCGTCATCATCATCGGCGGTGGCGATACGGGCGCCGATTGTTTAGGTACCTCGCATCGTCAAAACGCCGCGAGTGTTCATCAGTTCGAGATTCTTCCCAAACCTCCCGAAGAACGCGCGCCGGCGACTCCGTGGCCGATGTGGCCTTTGCAACTTCGGACGGAAAGCTCGCACGAAGAGGGCGGCCTGCGCGAATGGGCCGTCGCAACCGTGAAGTTCGAAGGTGACGCGCAGGGCAACGTGAAGAAGCTTCACGGAATACGCGTGGGCTCCGCGCCGAAGTTCGCTCCGCTGCATGGCTCCGAGTTCACGCTCGATGCCGAACTGGTGCTCCTCGCCATGGGATTCACGGGACCGGTTAAGCCTGGCTTGATCGAGAAAGCCGGCCTCAAGCTCGACCAGCGCGGCAACATCGCGGCGGAGAATTACCAGACGTCGATTCCCGGCGTCTTCGCTGCGGGTGACGCTCGTCGCGGGCAGTCGCTGGTGGTATGGGCGATCGCTGAGGGACGTAAGGCGGCTGAGGCGGCGGACCAATATCTCCGCTCGTAACCGCGTGCGACACCTCATATCATCCGGCTCGCCGCTGGAACGGGACATCGGTTACTCCCGCGCTCTGGTAGACCACGAGTGGGTCTTCGTATCCGGCACAACCGGCTTCGATTACCAGACGATGACCATCTCAAGCGATGTCGTCGAGCAAGCCGAGCAGTGCTTCCGCAACATTGAGCGAGCTTTGCAGGAAGCCGGCAGTACGTTCGCCGAAGTGGTTCGCGTGCACTACATTCTTCCGCGTGTCGAGGATTTCCAGCTTTGCTGGCCAGTGCTGCGCAAGTACTTCGGCGAGGTACGTCCGGCCGCGACCATGATCGCCGCGGGTCTCGCCGACCCTCGCATGAAGATCGAAATCGAAGTCACCGCGCGCAAGGTCTTAGCCGCAAATAAACGCAAATAAACACGAATAAAGAATAATTAGAATTTGCGTTCATTGCGTTCATTTGCGGCTGGGCAAAGCAAACGCCATGTAGGCTCCCGGACCATTCCCCGCCGCGACGCACAGGGCGATATACTCACGCCCGCCGATTTCATACACTGCCGGAACGCCCTCCGCCGACGCTGGTAGATCCGTCTCCCAGATCACTTTCCCGTTGTCAGCGTCGTAGGCGCGCAGCTTTTTGTCGTTGGTCGCAGCAATGATCAGGCCCGAGGCCGTTACCACCGGTCCCCCGCGCTGCTGCTGCACGACGCCGGTATCCGAATGTCCGTCCGCCGCGAGCGTTGGAACCGTGCCGTAAGGAGTCTGCCACCTGATCGTTCCGGCATTCAGATCGTACGCCGTGAGCTGGAACCACGGAGGTGACAGCGACGGCAATTTCGACTGCGCCACAAACTGCGTATACGGAGCTGTGTAGTGCGTGAAGGCACCATCCACCGGAGTCACTGGCGGCGCGTGCGGCACGGCCTTTCCCTTTTGATCGGCAGCCGAATTTCCAGGCGGCGTGATGGTTATGATCGTCGGCGCGTCCTTCGACACGATATATAGGAAGCCTTTAGCCGGATCGACCGCCGCCGTGCCCCAGCTCGCTCCGCCGCCTACGCCGGGAATCGCCAACGTCCCTCTCATGCTGGGCGGCGTGAACAAACCCTCGTTGCGGGAATTGCGAATCCGATCACGCCAGATCGCTTGTTCCGCCTCTGGCATGTATGGGCTGACGTCCTTCTCGGCCAGCGCCTGCCGAGCGAACGGAGGAGGCTTTGTAGGAAAGGGTTGCGTGGGCCATGCCTGCTCCCCCGGCACGTCCGATTTCGGCACAGGCCGCTCCTCGATCGGCCACAGCGGCTGCCCTGTCACGCGATCCAGCACAAACAAAAATCCGTGCTTGGTAGGCTGAATCACTACATCCACGTTCTTGCCATCGTGCTTCACGGTGAGCAGCTTCGGCCCCGCCGGCAGATCGTAATCCCACAAGTCGTGATGCACCGTCTGGAAATGCCACAGCCGCTTTCCGGTGCGAGCATCCAGCGCAATGATCGAATTGGCGAATAGATTCTGGCCCACGCGATCCGCGCCATAATGATCCCATTTGCCGGTTCCAGTAGGGATGTAAGCGATGCCGCGCTTCTCATCGATGGTCAGCTCATTCCAGTTGATGCCGCCGCCCGAACGCGTCCAAAAATCCTTGGGCCACGTTTCGTATCCGAACTCGCCCGGCCGCGGCACCGTGTGAAACTGCCAGAGCAGCCTCCCGGTTCGTACGTTGTAGGCGTGGATATCGCCCGGAACATACGAATAATCCGCCCCCGACCGCATCAGCGGCATGATGAGAATGTCTTCGAAGATCCGTCCCGGGTTGTTAGTCTGAATCGGCAGCACATTAGTCAGATCGCGGTCGAGCCCGGTTCTCAGATCGGCACGGCCGTTATCGCCGAACGACATCACAGTCTGGCCGGTGCGCGCGTCGATGGCCGTCAGGAATCCACCATTGGTGGTGAACAGGCGCCGGTCGGAGCGGTCTTTGCTCTCCCAGTAGTTCACCCCCCGGCTGGTAACGGGTCCCTGAAATGGATGGACCCACAGCTCCCGTCCCGTCACAGCGTCGAGCGCGACGAGTGAGTTGTTCTTCGCCTGCACATAGATGACGCCGTCGACCACCAGCGGATTGAACAAGTATTGAGCGTTATCGCCGGTCGCATAGGACCACGCCACAGTGAGCTGCTTCACGTTCGATTTATTGATCTGGTTGAGCGACGAGTATTGCGACGAGCCTGCTCCGCCCAGATATTGGTTCCAGGTGTTGAATGGGTGCAGGTCGGCGCAGTAACCGGTCGCTGCCAGCGCGAACAGGCTGAGAAAGGTGAATTGAGAGGTGCCCATCTCGGGCAGTATACATTGGATCACTCATCGGAGCGGCGTTACGGTAAATGAATCCGTAACCGCAGGCTTACCCACTCGTAAGCCGGCTCGCCAATGCACCCCACCGCGAGCGCGCCCAATGCATTCGCACCGACAGCCGCGGGGCCAATTGTGATATGCCGAAACTTATTAGTTTGTGCCATAAAGAGTACCTGCCCGTATTCTTGATTCTCTCTGATGCTAGAGTTTCCTATATGGCCGGGCACACAGGCGACCAGGGCGAAGTCACACGTCTGTTAGGCGAGTTAGGTCGCGGCGATAAAGAGGTCGTCAACCAGCTGCTCCCCCTGGTGTATGACGAGCTGCATAAGCTAGCCCGTTCCTACTTCCGCCGCGAGCGCGGGGAACACACGCTCCAGCCCACGGCCCTGGTTCACGAAGCCTACATCCGCCTGGTTGACCAGCGTGCGCCGCTTGAAAGCCGTGGACACTTTCTCGCGGTAGCGGCCACCCAGATGCGACGCATCCTGCTCGATTACGCCCGCAAACATCACGCGGCTCGGCGCGGTGCCGCGGGGCAGAAAGTACTGCTCGAAGACACCATGGCGATCTCGCACCAGAAGCCCGTGGATATCATCGCGCTCGATTCCGCCTTGCAGAAGCTCCAGGCGCTCGATTCCGATCAGTCCCAAGTCGTGGAGCTTCGGTTCTTCGGAGGATTGTCGGTGGAGGAAACCGCGGAGGTGATGGGAACTTCGCCCGCCACGGTCAAGCGCGCATGGAGCTCCGCGCGCGCGTACCTGCATCGCGAGATTACGGGAGGCTCTCTTGACGCCCGAGCGATGGGCGCAGATTCGTCAGATCTTTGACGGCGCGCTGGAACGATCCGAAGTAGACCGTGCGGCGTACTTACGCGTCGTCTGCGCCCGCGATGACGAACTTCGCCGCGAAGTTGAAAGCCTGCTTGCGAGCCATGACTCCGCGGGCGACTTCCTTAACAAGCCCGCCGCCAGCCTCGCCGGGACAACGCAAACCCTGATCAGCTCCGGCATCGACCTTCAGGAATACCCACCAGGCCATCGCGTGGGAGCCTATGCACTGCAGCAATGCATCGGCCGCGGAGGCATGGGATCGGTGTGGCTCGCCACGCGCTCCGATAACGAATTCAAGAAGCAAGTAGCGATAAAGCTAGTCAAAAGAGGGATGGACACTCAGGAAATCCTCCGCCGCTTTCGCCTGGAACGGCAGGTTCTCGCGGGTCTGACACATCCCAACATCGCGGCGCTGATCGATGGCGGCTCCACGCCCGACGCCCTTCCGTACCTGGTGATGGAATACGTCGAGGGCATTCGCATCGACCGTTACTGCGAACAGCATAAGAGCACCATCACGGAGCGTCTTAAATTATTCGCCGATGTTTGCGCCGCAGTGCAATACGCGCACGGAAATCTAGTGGTCCACCGCGACCTCAAGGCCGGAAATATTCTCGTCACCGCGGAAGGCATCCCCAAATTGCTCGATTTCGGAATCGCCAAGCTAATCCGCACCGAGTTCGACACACTGGCGGCGGCCGAGACTCGCCCGGAGCTCCGTCCTATGACGCTCGATTACGCCAGTCCCGAGCAGGTTCGCGGTGAGGCGATCACCACCGCCACCGACGTCTATTCGCTAGGCGTGCTGCTGTACAAGCTGTTGACCGAAAAATCGCCCTATGGACTCGCCGCGCGATCTGACAGTTCCCTGCGTAAAGCCATCTGCGAACAGGAGCCGCTCAAGCCGAGTGCAGTGGTGCTAACCGACGAGAAGGCGGTGATTCCGGACGCGACTCAAAAAATCGACCTCACCCAGGAAGAAACACGCGAAAAAGCCCGCCGCCGATTGCAGAAAAAGCTCGCCGGCGATCTCGACATGATCGTTCTAATGGCACTGCGCAAGGAGCCGTCGCGCCGCTACGCTTCCGTCGAGCAGTTTTCCGAGGATATCCGCCGCTACCTCGCGGGCCGGCCCGTCATCGCGCGCAGCGATACCTTCGGTTACCGGGCCGCCCGATTTGTCCGCCGCAACGCGGTGTCTGTGGTTGCGGCCTCAATCGCTGCCTTGACTCTGTTCGGTGCGACGATCTTCGAACAGCGGTCGGCCGCCCGCGCCGCGCAAAGAGACAGTATCGCCGAAGCACGTCTTAACGTCGTCGAAGCCGAATCCCTCCAGCAGCAGCGTGACCTCATGGATGCGTATTTCCGCCTGGCTGAATCGCAAAGCCCACCTGCCGCGCTCGAGACATATCGGACCGCACTGGCTTCGGCCCGGGATTTCGAACGGAATCATCCTGGTCTTCCGGTGGCCTCACACAGTGTGGCCCGGGCTGCGATCCGCGTCGGAGACCTTGCCCCCGAAGAAGCTTTCGATCGCTTCACGGAGGCGCAGTCCCGATTGGAGCCCGTCGCGGAAGCAAATCCAAACGACTACTTTGCTGCGCTAGCCGGGCTAGGCCGCGCCCAGTTCGCAGGTCACGACCTGTTGGGAGCTTTGGCCAGTTTCAGCAGGGCGCTGCAAATCGCCGAAGCTCAGGGAAACCGGAGCAACATGGCATCCTCCAATTTTTGGGTCGGAACAGTCCTGGCCATCAACGGGGAAACGGAAGCCGGCGCGACGAAACTGCGCAAGGCGTTCGAGCTGTATCGCGATCTGGCGGGCAGTCAGGTTAAGAATGTCGAAGACTCGCCCGCCGGGTACCGCAGCGCGTTGGAGGATTTGGCCGCCCAAGCCCCGCCTGACCTTCGCCAAGCCATCGAGACTATGTTGCACCAGTCCGGCTAGCGTTCCTCCCAACCCTTGCTCCGGCTGATCACGCGCGGTATTATTCTTAGACTAATGAGAGCTAGGCTATTCGTTCTGTTCACCTTACTGCTCCCGATCGCGCTCATCGGCGTCTTCGCGCAGCAACCTCCCGCGCAACCCGCCGGGCGGGGACAGGCGCAAGGAAAGCAGGGCGGAGCCGCCTTTGGACGAGGAGCCACGCCAACATTCCCCGGACCACCCGCGGGAATGCAGGCGCTTCCCCTGGATTTGTTTTCGTCCAAGAATTTCTATAAAGATCAGAAACTGTGGTCGGACCAGCGCTATTTCCGGTGCAACACCCCACGCCAGCTCACCGATATCTGGACCTCGCGCCGTATTGGCGATAAGCCTCCAACATCTGCCGCGTGGAGCGACTGTAGCATCGATTATCCGCGGGACAAGATTGTCAGTCCTTATCCCTATAAAACCGCCAAGGAACATTACGCTGCCTTGTTGGCGGCCGCCAAGGCTAAGGGCGGCCCGACGGTTTATACCAAGGCAACCACGCCCGACTGGGATGGATACTATACCCGGGATCAGCAAGCGGATCACGGAGCCGAGTGGATTTGGGGGACCGTCAACCAGGTTCCCACCATACTTTCATTGCTCACTCCGGAATATCAAAAGCGCATGGTCCAGATAAATTATCACGAGGCCGTCGACAATGCGCCGCAATGGGAAGCCTCCTTCTGTTATCCGGAAGGCTTCATGCGCTGGTGGGCTCAGGCCTCGCAAGGCGGAAATTTCCAACTGACGATGACCCCGTGGAACGTCCAATTCCTGTCGGGCATCGCGGCCAACTTCCTGCGCCAGGTCTTGATCGGAAAAGAGCATGTTCAGAAGGTCCCACAGTGGTATGGCGAGACGATTGGATTCTGGGATGGGGCCACTTTGATCACCTGGACCGCTAATGTTCAGGGCTGGACTCTGTCGCACTCGATGTTCGAATTTAGCGACAAGATGGAGACCGTAGAAACCTTCAAGCCGGTGGTCGACGCGAGCGGCAAGTTCACGGGACTGGATCACGAAACGGTATTTTACGATCCCCTGGCTTTCGTGCAGCCGCTGCGTGCCACCTATCGTTATGCGCGGCGCGCGACTCCCGATAACCCCACCCAGCGATACACCTACATCGAGTGTTTAAGCAATCTCCGGAACACCGATGGCAGACCGACACAACTGACCAAGGCCGACCCCCGATATATTGACTACTACGGTCGTCCGTGGGCCCAGAACTGGGAAAAGTATTTCGAAGTCGGCTGGGATAAGCCCCAGGAAACATTACCTCAAGATATTCTCGACCTTTTCAAATAGAGTAAAAAGGGAATCATGAAAAAACACTTTACTAACTGGATGATTGCGGGACTCCTCGCATTTGCTACGGTGTGCGTCACGCCCGCGTTGGCGCACCATTCGTTCGCCATGTACGATCAAACTAAAACCACCGTATTAACCGGGGTCGCTTACCAGTTCGTGGCGCAGGCCAACCATGCCGAGATCCATTTCTATGTGGTCGGGGCCGACGGCAAACTAGTCAAGGACAAAGACGGGAAAAACGCCGATTGGGGTGTAGAGATGGCGGGCGCCGCGGCCGTGGCGGCGCAGGGTATTACAGCGGATTCGTTCAAGGTGGGTACCATCTTCAGCGTCAAGCTGAATCCTCTGCGGGATGGCAGTAATTTTGGATCGCGCGTCGGCGCCATCGCCAAATGCCCCTGGAAAACGCCACCCGAGCCCGGCAAGACCTGCGACACCGTGAAAGGCAGCGAGCTTCTCGGCGGGAACACGTTCTAGGTATGTCTCAAAGACGTGGCACGTAGATGGTAAAGCAATTTGCCGAGTGGCTCTCGACGACATCTCCGAGCATCTTCATACAGAACCATAACGGTTGGGTGATTCCAACCATTCAGTCCATTCACATTATTGGTATCGCCGCGGTCTTTGGATCCGTGTTCATGATCTATCTCCGCATGCTGGGCTGGGCCGGTCTGGATCAAACCCTGCGGCAAACCACCAGCCGATTCGGACCTTGGCTGACCGGCGGACTGTGGTTGATGCTCGTAACCGGACTCTTGATGGTCATCGGCGAGCCTGTACGCGAGCTGGTCACATTCTCGTTTTGGTTGAAAATGCTTCTCGTGGCCGTCAGCACCGTGGTCGCCACTATCTTCCAGATTTCACTTCGTAAAAACGAGCGGCGGTGGGAGGAAGTACTTGTCAAACGCCGATCCATTCAGGGAATGGCAATACTGACGTTTTTGATCTGGGTGGGCATCATTATCCTAGGACGCCTGATCGCCTACGACCATATCTGGGGTTCCTGGTCGCCAGCAACGAAGGCCTGATGCCAGTCGATATTAACGCTCTTCTAAAATCGCTCGAAGCTTCCGGACTGGCCACCAAAATTCGCGATTCGGTCTTTTTGTTTCCCATGATCGAATCGACTCACGTCATTGGACTGGCCCTGGTCTTCGGCACCATTGCGATCATCGACCTCCGCTTGTTGGGCATCGCCTCAACCCAGCGATCATTCCAGCGAATGGCGTCCGACATCCTGAAGTGGACCTGGGGGGCCTTCGCGTTGACGGCCCTGACCGGGTCGCTGATGTTCATCACCAACGCGTCCGTCTACTATCACAACTTTTATTTCCGGACAAAAATGCTGCTGCTCGCGCTCACGGGAATCAACATGCTCTTCTTTGAGCTGACGGCCGGACGGACGATCCATAAGTGGGATCAGGCTCCCTCGGCCCCCCGTGCGGGCAAAGCCGTGGCGGCCCTGTCACTCGCCATGTGGATTGGAATTATTTGCGTGGGCCGTTTGATCGGCTTCACAACCACTCGAGCCGCAGCGGCGCCGCCTCCTCCACCCGGCGTCAGTTTCGACGACTTTCTTCAAGGTACGCCTAACAACGGTAGCGGAAACCCGGCAACGCCTCCTCACTAAGATCCAGTAGCAGCCCGGCCCTTTTGACCCTTTTATTTCTTCGCTATACTTGAGGAAATATTTACGATGAAAGGAGAACAGGCATGAGCACCGAACGCTCGAACCCACCAGCGTTGGCAATATGGTTCTTGCAGCGACTGTACCCGGAATGGAATAGGGACGCCATTACCGGGGACCTGCTTGAGAGATTCCGCGAGGGGCGCTCCCGCGGCTGGTTCTGGCGTCAAGCTCTGGTCGCGATCCTGGTGGGTTCTGCACGCCAATGGAGACTGCCCTCTGCGGAGATCTGCTTCGCTGCAGCAGGCACGGCTTTGATCTGGTGTGTTCCCTGGGGGCGGATCTTCCCAATCGACGCAATGACCGCCCCATCCATGAATTGGAGCGCACGCTTTCTATGGTACGGCGCCATCGAGATCACGACGGCGATGACGATTCTGCCGTTCTTCGCCGTCTTGTTTAGTCGCTGGAGAACGTTTGCCTGGGCCAATCTGCTCCTCGCTTTCTTCATCTCGGCAATGCTGATAACGGTCGCTGACTTGGGGGCAATCTCGTTGAGCAGCTGGTCGCAAGCCGCGTGGGTGGTGCCGATGATGTTGGGGTGGATCTTTGCCGCGCTTCTGATCTCGGCGCGGCTTGCTCGCCGATTCCCTGGTACCAGACGTTCTACTGGTTGACTTCTCTGGGCCCGCCATCCAGACCATAAATAATCGGCTTGGTTTGCTTGGGCACGGTGTTATCACGCACGGGAAGATAGCGCGCCCCCTCAACCAGGGCCGCCAGGCTCGGCCTTAGGGGACCATCGGCAATCTGGCGGATCTTCTGCTGAACTTCGACCGCGTCCATGGAGGCTCTCGCATGGATCGCGTTTCCTTCGACCCCCGTAGTGCTGCCGAACTGGGTCTGCCACGCCCGCAGCGCGTTCGCATTCGGTGCTCCATTAAGCTCGAGAGTGACATCGCTCGTCACGCGATCCCCAATCCAGACCGTCAACGAAAATCGCTTCACGCCCATGTTTGGAGCTGGTTCGGAAGAGGGAAGCTTGGAATCCGCCACGCTGCCGGTAATCATCGCCACCACCCGGTTGTCGCGGACGGAAAGCGCAACTTGATCTACGCCCGACAGGCCGTCAAACATCTTCTGCAGGTCGACTTCAGTCAGGCCCTGCCTGGTGCCTAACAGAGCGATCAGTCCATGGGCAATGGGCGATGCGGAGATCCGGCTAATGTTCAACCCGCTCAGCGCGTCCGCGAAAGGATCCGCGAATCGCCAGTCGACGCCGACGACAATTACGGAAGGCGCGACTATCCGGGCTGGTGACGGGGATGGACTGGTGACAACGCTTCGAGTCGTTGTATCTTTTGCTGGCGAGGGGGGCTTCTTGATCGGATTGTCACATCTTGATTGGGTTCGATGTCCTGGATCTTGGAAATTTGGCCGCAAATCTTAACTCAAGGTCCCAAAAACGAGAGTAAGTTTCCCTGGTAATTATCCTTGACTCTTCGCCTCTTCTTCGCTAACATTGTGACAGGCGAATATCAGGAGAAACAGGAGGCAAAAATGACCCCCTCCGTCAAAGTCGGAACCGCAGGCTGGTCGTATCCACACTGGAATGGGCTGGTCTACCCCAAGGCGCATGCGCCCGGATTCCATCCGTTAGAGCTACTCGCAAAACAGCTCGACTGCGTGGAGATTAACAGCTCGTTTTATCAACCACTCAAGCCAGAAGTCGTTAAGCTATGGATCAAGAAAGTAGAAGCCTATCCGGAGTTCACCTTCACGGCTAAGCTGCATCAGGATTTCACGCACAAACGAGTGCTGGACCCGTCCAGCATCGCGCTTTTCAAGGAAGGGTTGTGGCCACTGTTACGAGCCAAGAAACTTGGCGCCCTGCTGATGCAATTTCCCTGGTCGTTCCGTTTCACGGCAGAGAATCGGGAGTTCTTCATCGACCTCCGCAGGGCCTTCCACGAGTTTCCGCTGGTAGCAGAGATGCGCCACAGCAGCTGGATGGCGGAGGAGGCCATCGGCACCTTCCTTGACTACCGGGTGGGGTTCTGCAATATAGACCAGCCCCAATACACCCGGGCGATGCCGCCTACGGCGATCCTGACTTCTGATGTCGGTTACGTGCGGCTGCATGGGAGGAATCCGCAAAATTCCATGGGGTTATTCGAAAGAGCTGCGTTCGAACCCACAGCGTTGCGGAAGCGGCAGCACGATTACCTGTACTCGCCGGCGGAACTGCAGGAATGGTCGCATCGCATCGAGCAGACCAGCCGTTTCGCCGAGCGCACGTTTGTAGTCTTCAACAATGATGCCGCGGGAAAGAGCTTTGTGAACGCGCTACAGATGCGAGCTCTGGTTCGGGGCGTACATGCGCATGCCCCGAAAGACTTACGGCGTCGCTACCCGGTCGAACTGGAGCATTTCGGGCCCCAGTACGCCGAGCAGCAATGTTTGTTTACCGCTGCCTGAACAATCGCCTGCCTACTCGGCCAGCGTTTCTTCAGGACCCGTAGGAGTCTCTGCTTCCGACAACCCACCCGCATAGAGCGCGCGAGTCTCTTCGTCGTAACCGGGAATGGCATCCAGAGGCACTGCTTCGGCCTCGGCAGCCAATTCCTCTTCGATGTCCTCGCCGGCGATCTTTACGGTCCGGTAGTACGCCATGCCGGTGCCCGCCGGAATCAGGCGGCCCATGATGACGTTCTCCTTGAGGCCCCGCAGGTGATCGACCTTGCCGTTGATGGCGGCTTCGGTGAGTACACGCGTTGTCTCCTGGAAGCTAGCCGCGGAGATGAACGAGTCGGTGGACAGCGACGCCTTGGTGATACCCAGCAACACTGTCTTACCCGAAGCCGGTTGCCCGCCAGCCTCCACCACGCGCATGTTCTCTTCCCGGAACTTGAACTTGTCGACAACTTCTTCCGGAAGGAATTCGCTGTCGCCGATATCCTCGACCTTCACCCAGCGCATCATCTGACGCGCAATCACTTCCAGGTGCTTGTCGTTGATATTGACGCCCTGCAGACGGTAGACTTCCTGGATTTCATTCACCAGGTACTTCTGCAGTTCCTTTTCGCCGAGCACGGCCATAATGTCGTGCGGATTGCGCGGCCCATCCATGAGCGGATCGCCGTGTTTGACGCGCTCGCCTTCCTGGACGTTGATGTGCACACCGCGCGGGATGGCATATTCCTTCTGCTCGCCATCGTCGCCAATGATGTTGATCTTGCGAGTACCCTTGGAGATCTCGCCGTACTTCACAATACCGTCGATCTCCGTAATCACCGCGGTTTCACGCGGCTTGCGGGCCTCGAACAGTTCCACGACGCGCGGCAGGCCGCCCGTGATGTCCTTGGTCTTGGTAGTCGCGCGCGGGATCTTGGCCACTACATCGCCCGCGTGGACTTCGTCGCCGTCCGCCACCGTCAAGTGGGCATGCATCGGCATCAGGTAGCGCTTCTCGTCGTGCTTGGAAGAACCAGCCCGGACGATAATCGCCGGAATACGTTTTTCGTCGGGCGAGTCCGACACCACCCATTGCGATCGGCCGGTGATTTCGTCCACCTGCTCCGTCATGGTGATGCCATCGACCAGGTCCTTGAAGTGGACCGTGCCGCTGACTTCGGTGAGAATCGAGAACGTGTACGGATCCCACTCGAGCAGGACGTCGTTGGTTTTGACCTTGGCGCCATCCGCGAAGTAGATCTTCGCGCCATACACCACCTGATAGCGTTCTTTTTCACGGCCCTTGTCGTCGAGCACGGCGATGATGCTATTACGGTTCATCGCGATCAATTCGCCCTTGGCGTTCTTGACCGTCTGAATGTTGTGGAACTTCACGAAGCCGTTAGACTTGGCGTCCTGCTTCGATTGTTCCGCCGAGCCGGTAGCCGCGCCGCCGATGTGAAACGTACGCATCGTCAGCTGGGTGCCGGGCTCGCCGATAGACTGAGCCGAGATGATACCCACCGCCTCGCCACGCTCGACCAACCGGCCCGTGGCCAGGTTGCGGCCGTAGCAGAGCTGGCAAACACCGCGCTTGGATTCGCAGGTCAACACCGAACGGATCTTCACCCGCTCGATACCGGCCGCTTGAATCTGGTTGGCCAGATCTTCGGTGATCTCGTGGTTGACCTTGATGATCACCGCGCCTTCGTAGTCGACCTGATCTTCGAGAGCCACGCGTCCAACGATGCGGTCGCGCAGAGGCTCGATGATCTCGCCGGATTCGACGATGGGCTCGACGTAAATGCCATCGCTGGTGCCACAATCGGTTTCAGTGACGATCACGTCCTGCGCCACGTCGCACAGGCGGCGGGTCAGGTAGCCGGAGTCGGCGGTCTTGAGCGCAGTATCGGCTAATCCTTTGCGCGCACCGTGCGTGGAGATGAAGTACTCCAGCACGTTCAGACCTTCGCGGAAGTTCGCCGTGATCGGCGTTTCGATAATTTCGCCGGACGGCCGGGCCATCAATCCACGCATACCGGAAAGCTGGCGGATCTGCTGTTTCGAACCGCGCGCGCCGGAGTCGGCCATGATGTAAATCGGGTTGAGGTAACGGCCGGTACGGTCATCCTCTTCCATGGTCTTGAACATTTCTTCCGAAACGCGTTCGGTGACCTTGGACCAGATTTCGATGACTTTGTTGTACTGCTCGCCGCGGGTGATGGAACCTTCCTGATACTGTTCCTGCACCTCGATCACGGCCTTCTGCGCTTTGGCCACCAAGCCGGCCTTTTCGCCGGGGACGACCATGTCGTCGATGCCGATGGAGATTCCCGCGCGGGTCGCATAGAGGAAACCCAGCGACTTGACCTTGTCGAGCATCGTAACGGTGGTCGAAAGGCCGAACTTCAGATAGCAATACTGCACCATCTGCGTCAGACCCTTCTTCTTGAGCAAGCCGTTGATGAACGGCATGTCGTCCGGCAGCACGTCATTGAGAATGACGCGGCCGACGGTCGTATCCATGTACTGCTTGCTGAACTCGATCGGCTCGGTGTGGATCAGGTTCTGGTTGTCGAATGCCTTGACCAGGTCGATCACCTTGCCGGTGTAACGCAGCTTGATGGGGGTGAGCGTTTCGACTTCGCCCATTTCGAGCGCGATCAGGACATCGTCGTTCGATGCGAAGGTTCGTCCTTCGCCCTTGGAACCAGGACGCGCTTTGGTCAGATAGTACAGACCGAGCACCATGTCCTGGGTCGGGACCGCGATGGGAGCTCCATGCGCCGGCGACAGGATGTTGTTCGCCGACAGCATCAGCGTGGACGCCTCGATCTGAGCTTCCGGAGACAGCGGAATGTGGACCGCCATCTGGTCGCCGTCGAAATCGGCGTTGAACGCCGTGCAAACCAGCGGATGAATCTTGATGGCCTTGCCTTCGACCAGGACCGGCTCGAAAGCCTGAATGCCCAGGCGGTGAAGCGTTGGAGCGCGATTCAACAGAATCGGATGATCCTTGATGACTTCTTCGAGGATGTCCCAAACCACCGGATCCTGCTGCTCGACCAATTCTTTGGCTTGCTTAATCGTCGTGCAATGGCCGCGCTGTTCCAGGCGATGATAAATAAACGGCTTGAACAGCTCGAGTGCCATTTTCTTGGGAAGACCGCACTGGTGCAATTTCAGCTCGGGACCGACCACAATCACGGAACGGCCGGAATAATCGACGCGCTTGCCGAGCAGGTTCTGACGGAAGCGGCCCTGCTTGCCCTTGAGCGTATCGGACAGCGACTTGAGCGGGCGATTGTTGGCTCCGCGCAGCACACGGCCACGGCGACCGTTGTCGAACAACGCGTCCACAGCTTCCTGCAGCATGCGCTTTTCGTTGCGTACGATAACGTCGGGAGCGTGGAGTTCAATGAGTTTCTTCAACCGGTTGTTGCGGTTGATCACGCGGCGATACAGGTCGTTCAGATCGGAGGTGGCAAAGCGGCCGCCATCCAGTGGGACCAGCGGACGCAGCTCGGGTGGAATCACCGGCAGCACGTCCAGAATCATCCACTCCGGTTTGTTACCGGACTTGCGGAAGCTTTCCGTCACGCGCAGGCGTTTGGCGAACTTCAGCTTCTTCTGCTGCGATGCTTCCGTCTGCATCCGCTTGCGAATGTCTTCGCTGAGGAAGTCGACGTCGATCTTCTTGAGGAGCTCTTTGATGCCCTCCGCGCCCATCATGGCGACGAACTTACCGGGATGTTCCTGGTCGAGCGCGCGCTTGCGTTCGTCTGTGATGACCTCACCTTTTCGCAGGTCGGTAACTTCACCCGGATCGACGATCACGAAGGCTTCAAAATACAGTACGCGTTCGAGTTCACGCAGCGTGATATCGAGCAGATACCCGATACGCGAGGGCAGTCCCTTGAAGAACCACACGTGCGAGCAGGGGCTCGCTAGCTCGATATGGCCCAGACGTTCGCGACGAACACGGGAGAGTGTTACTTCGACACCGCACTTATCGCAGATCACGCCGCGGTGCTTCATGCGCTTATACTTGCCGCACAAGCACTCCCAATCCGCGATGGGTCCGAAAATGCGCGCGCAGAACAGCCCGTCGCGTTCCGGCTTGAAGGTCCGGTAGTTAATGGTTTCGGGTTTCGTGACCTCGCCGTGCGACCAGCTTCGGATCTTTTCCGGAGATGCCAGCGAGATGCGGATGGAATCGAAATCCGCGATTAAATTTGCTCGATCATATGGAGAAGAACGATACATAAAATCTCCTATTCTGATTAATCAGCGGCGAGAGCCGTTTCCAGGGCCTCGCGCGGCTTCTTCATCAATTCCACATCCAGACATAGCGATTGCAGCTCGCGAATCAGGACGTTAAAGCTTTCCGGAACGCCCGGTTCCGCGGCCGCCTCGCCCTTGACGATGGCTTCGTAAATCTTGGCGCGACCGTACACGTCATCCGACTTGGCGGTGAGCAGTTCTTGCAGGACGTAAGCCGCACCGTAAGCTTCGAGCGCCCAAACTTCCATTTCGCCGAAGCGCTGGCCGCCGAACTGGGCTTTTCCACCCAACGGCTGCTGCGTGATCAGCGAGTATGGCCCGATGGAACGGGCGTGAATCTTGTCGTCGACCAAGTGCGACAGCTTCAGCATGTAGATGTATCCGACCGTCACCGGCTGCTCAAACGGCATACCGCTCAAACCGTCGTGCAGCTGGATTTTGCCGGAAGTCGGCAGATTCGCCGATTTCAGTTGCGACTTGATGTCTTTCTCGGTCGCTCCGTCGAATACGGGAGTCGCGAAGCGTACGCCCAACGCCTGTGCAGCCCAGCCCAAGTGGGTCTCGAGGATCTGGCCGACGTTCATACGGCTGGGAACGCCCAGAGGATTGAGCACGATCTCTACCGGAGTTCCATCCGGCAGATAGGGCATGTCCTCATCCGGAACGATGCGCGCGATTACGCCCTTGTTGCCGTGCCGTCCGGCCATCTTGTCGCCGACCGACAGCTTGCGCTTCATCGCGATGTAGCACTTGACCTGCTTGATGACGCCCGGGGGCAGCTCGTCGCCCTTCTTAAGCTTCCCGACGCGCTCCTCGGTGATTTTTTCGAGCACCGAGATCTGGCGCGAGGTCATTTCCTCAATCTCGTCGATCTGCTCGTTAATGCGCGGATCCTTGTCCTTCAGCTTCATGCGCTTCAGGTCGCGGGCACGCAGCTTCTCGATCAGGTCCCGGCTCATGTCGGTCCCCTTAGCGAGCAGCTTCTTGTTAGTCTTCTCGTCGTGTAAGTCGGCCAGGAGTTCCTTGCCTTCAAGCAGGTTGGCAAGGCGCTTGGCGCGCTCGTCGTTCAGGATGCGCTTCTCGTCCTCGAGATTCCGGCGCATGCGCTCTTCCGAGCCTTCGAGAATCAGCTTGGACCGCTCGTCGAGCTCCGCGCCCTTGCGCGAGAATACTTTGCAATCGACAACGGTTCCTTCGATACCGGGGGGGCAGTAGAGCGATGCGTCCTTGACGTCGCCGGCTTTCTCGCCGAAGATAGCGCGCAACAGCTTCTCTTCCGGCGTCAGCTGCGTTTCGCCTTTCGGAGTCACCTTGCCGACCAGGATGTCGCCCGGTTTCACCGTGGCGCCGATGCGGATGATGCCGCTCTCATCGAGGTTGGTCAGGAAGCCTTCCGCGATGTTCGGAATGTCGCGGGTGATTTCCTCAGGACCCAGTTTGGTGTCGCGAGCGTCCACTTCGAATTCCTCGATGTGGATAGAGGTGTAGTAATCGTCCTTGACCAGCTTCTCGGACACCACAATCGCGTCCTCGAAGTTATAGCCGCGCCAGGGCATGAACGCGACTAGAACGTTCCGGCCAAGTGCGAGCTCGCCGCTTTCGGTGCAGGGACCGTCGGCCAGCACATGACCCTTCTTGACCTTCTGGCCCTGGAAAACGATCGGCTTCTGGTTAATGCAAGTGTTCTGATTCGAGCGTTTGAACTTGGTGAGCTGGTAAATGTCAGCGCCCACCTCGCGGGAAAGCTGCCCTTCCTGGCTATTGCCTTCGACGCGCACGATGATGCGTTCGCTGTCGACGGAATCGACCACGCCCGAGCGCTTGCACAAAACAACCGCGCCCGAATCGCGAGCCGTGACGTGCTCCATGCCGGTTCCGACATAAGGAGCCTCGGCGCGCAGCAGCGGAACGGCCTGCCGTTGCATGTTCGATCCCATGAGTGCGCGGTTAGCGTCATCATTCTCAAGGAACGGAATCAAGCTCGCGGCGACAGACACCAACTGCTTGGGACTGACGTCCATGTATTCGATCTCGCCCACATGCTTCAGGACGAAGTTGCCGGCCTGACGGGCGTTCACCAACTCGGCGGTAATCTTGCCCTTTTCGTCCAGACCAACATTGGCCTGCGCGATGATGTACTTGTCTTCTTCCCAGGCCGAGAGATAATCGCAGTGCGCTTCAAACTCAACAGGCTGCTTCTTGGCGGCCTTGTTGACTTTGTCGATCTCGCCGCGCAGGAGAATTTGGCCGACCTTCAAGTCGGCTTCGCCGGGGTTCAGAACCCGAACTTCATCCACTACGTGGCCGTCCTTGACGCGACGGTAGGGGCTTTCGATGAACCCGTAGTCGTTGATCCTCGCGAAACAAGACAATGAGCTGATGAGTCCGATGTTCGGACCTTCCGGTGTTTCAATCGGGCAGATACGGCCGTAGTGCGTAGGATGCACGTCGCGGACTTCGAAGCCCGCCCGCTCACGTGATAGGCCCCCTGGTCCAAGAGCCGAGAGACGCCGCTTGTGCGTGATCTCCGACAATGGATTGGTCTGATCCATGAATTGCGATAGCTGTGACGATCCAAAGAATTCGCGGATCGCGGCCATCACCGGCTTGGCGTTGACCAGGTCGTGCGGCATAGCCGTCGACATTTCCTGGTACACGCTCATCTTTTCCTTGATGGCGCGCTCCATGCGGACCAACCCAATCCTGAATTGATTTTCAAGGAGCTCGCCCACCGCGCGGACGCGGCGGTTGCCCAGATGGTCGATATCATCCACCGATCCGATGCCTTTGCGGAGCTTCAGCAGGTACTGAATGGTGTCGATGAAATCGCGCTGATCGAGCGTCCGCTTATCGAGCGGCGTCGCGTCGGCCTTGTCGTGCAGCTTGATGTTGAACTTCATGCGCCCGACGCGTGAGAAATCGTACTTGCGGGCGTCGAAGAACATTCCCTGGAACAACTGCGTGGCAGTGTCGACGGTCGGCGGATCGCCGGGACGAAGCTTGCGGTAGATTTCGAGCAGCGCGTCGTTCTGCTGCTTCACGCCGTCCTTGCGGAGCGTCATGGAGATGACATTGCCCACATCGTCCAGCTCGGGGAAGAAAACTTCGAAGCTGGGGATCTTGGCTTCCATGAGCTTGCCGACGATGGTCGTCGTCAGCTCGTGGTTGGCTTCAATCAGTACTTCACCCGTGTCCGTGTCGATGACGTCGGCGGCGACGTAGGCGCCCTCAAGGTCATTCGACGCGATTTCGACATGGTCCACCTTGGCCTTCTGGATTTCCTTGAAGACGCTGGCGGTGATCTTGCGACCCTGGGTGGCGATGGTTTCCCCGCCCTTGGCGATGGCGTGCGAAAGCTTGTGGCCGATGAGCGCGTCGGTTACTTTCCATTGCAGCTTCTTGCCGCTGATGACAACCTCACTGCACTTGTAGAACGCGCGCAGGATATCGGCGTCGGTCTTGAGGCCCAACGCGCGGAGAAACACAGTGCCATAGAACTTGCGCTTACGGTCGATGCGGACGTGCAGGAGGTTCTTGTTGTCGTATTCGAACTCCACCCAGCTTCCGCGGTAGGGAATGATCTTGCCGAGAAAATATCCCTGCGCAGGCTGCCGCTCGAAGAACACACCCGGGGATCGGTGTAACTGCGATACGATTACGCGCTCGGTTCCGTTGATGATGAAAGTACCGTTCTCCGTCATCAGCGGAATCTCACCGAAGAAAACTTCCTGCTCCTTGATGTCGCGAATGGTCTTGTTGCCGCTCTCCGGGTCTTTGTCGAACACCGTAAGCCGGATGGTGACCTTCAGCGGCGCGGCGTATGTCATGCCGCGCTCTTCGCACTCAGGAACGTCGTATTTCAGTTGCAAACCCACGGGATCACCGCAGCGGTTGCAAAACGTGACGATGTTCTTGTTGAAGGTGCCGCAGCGCTGGCACAGAACTTCACCGGAATGGAACGGATCCGTCTGAATGGTGGCGCCGCAGGCCGGGTTACGGCAAGTCGAGCGCAGATGGTGCAGCCCTTTGAGGTTGCCGCACTTGCACTCCCAATTACCGATCGCGTAGTCGACGAACTCCAGCTGGCTCAGGCCGCGGAAGTCCGAGATCGGGAAGACGCTTTTGAAGACGCTTTCGAGACCCGTGTCGTCGCGCTCGCTCGGCAGCAACTCCATCTGCAAGAAGCGCTCATACGACTTCTTCTGAACCTCGATCAGGTTCGGAATGGGAATCGTAGTCTTAATTTTCGAAAAATCAACTCGCTCGCGGGCAGCACCGTTTTCGGGGGTAGGCATGCTTAAATCCTCTATTCAGAGCGACGCCGGCAGACACCGGTCCGCCGACAATCAAAATGCAAAAGCCCGATGGTGTGGACACACCTCGGGCCGGCTATTTATTCGCAGGGCAGACGAACCGCCAAGCAGATCGCGGGATGCCAAATTCACTGTGACCAGGTCCGGGCGCTCTTTCCGGTTGTCTTAATCGTAGCAAATGCCGTGCCACTCGTCAAACGGCGATGCCAGGCGGACAGACAATCCACACCTTCGTCCACCGGCAGGCGGGCCAATCTAGGCCAAAATCGCCTGCCCTATCTATAACTTACAACTATTTTACTTCTACGGTTGCGCCCGCGTCAGTGAATTTCTTTTTGATGGTCTCCGCTTCTTCCTTGTTGACGCCCTCTTTAATGGGCTTAGGAGCTCCGTCCACCAGGTCCTTGGCTTCTTTCAAACCCAGGCTGGTGACTTCGCGGACAGCTTTGATCACGTTAATCTTGTTAGCGCCGGCAGCCGTAAGAACGACCGTGAACTCGGTCTTCTCCTCGGCCGGCGCAGCAGCCGCTGCGCCGCCACCTGCGGGCGCAGCCGCGACAGTAGCAGCCGCAGCAGAGACACCCAGCTTTTCCTCCAGCATCTTGACGAGCTGGGACGCCTCGAGTAGCGTCAGCCCTTGAATCTGTTCCGCAATCGCATTAATGTCAGCCATGTTTTTCCTTCGCTCTTTTCGCCCGCGTCACGTCCACTTAACTACGCGGAAAACTTGTTCTCTTTAACGCCTTGATCCACTACCACGGCCAAGTTCCGGCCGACCGCGTTCACCACCGTCGCCAACCGCTGCGCCGGCGCGTTGATCAGCCACAGCAACTTCGCGTAAATCTCTTCTTTCGACGGTAGCGTCGCCAGAGCAGTGATCCCGGAGATGTCGATCACCCGGCCCTCGACCATTCCCGCTTTGAACGTGAAGGTCGGATTGGCCTTGGCGTATACCGTCAGAGCCTTGGCCAGCGCCACCGGATCGCCCGAAGTGTAGGCGATCGAACACATGCCCTTCAATTCCTTCAACAGCTCCGCGGATTTTGTACCCTCGGAAGCCTTTTCGGCGATGTTGTTCTTGACGACCTTGTAATTGGCGCCCGCGCCGCGGACGGTCTTCCGCAACTCGAAATCCTGCTGGACGGTCAGTTTTTCATAGCCGGTGAGGAAGACGTTTTGAGCCTTCTCCAGCTCAGTCCGCAACACTTCCATGTCTTTTTTCTTTTCCGGTTTCTTTTTCATTGGAGCTAGACCGCCTTCAAATTGTAAGGCGTTACGTCAAGGTGAACGCCGGGTCCCATGGTGGAACAAATCGTCGCGCTGCGAACGTATTTGCCCTTGGCCGCCGCCGGCTTGGCCTTGACCACCGCCTGGAGCAGCATGTTGGTGTTTTCCACTAGCGCATTGGCTTCAAAACTCACTTTGCCGACAGGACAGTGAATGCAATTGGTCTTATCCAGTCGAAACTCGACCTTACCAGCCTTCACTTCCTTCACCGCCTGCGCGATGTCATTGGTCACCGTGCCGGTCTTGGGATTCGGCATCAGGCCGCGCGGCCCGAGCACCTTACCCAAACGTCCGACGCCCCGCATCATGTCTGGGGTGGCGATCACGGCATCGAAGTCGGTCCAGTTTTCGTTCTGGATCTTGTTGACCATGTCGTCGCCGCCGACGTAATCGGCACCGGCTTCCGTGGCTTCGCGCTGCTTGTCGCCCGAGGCGATCACCAACACTTTTTTCGATTTCCCCAATCCGTTGGGAAGGACGATGGTCCCGCGGACCATCTGGTCGGCGTGCTTGCCATCGACGCCCAAGCGAAGATGCAGCTCCACGGTCTCGTCAAATTTCGCGAATTTGACCTTCTTGACCAGCGGAACAGCGTCTTCTACGGAATAGGGCTTGAGTTCGACTTGCTGGAAGGCAGCGGTGTACTTTTTGCCTGTTTTGCGGCTCATAATATGATTGGTCCAAACGGCTAAGCGCGAGACATCCGCCCCAGCCTCCCAAAGTGGTAATCCCGATAATAACAAAGCCGGGGTCGCTTGCGCAACCCCGGCAGGTTTTGGAGGAAACGCCTAAATCGGTACGCTTAACCGCGAACGCGGCGGCGCAGGAAGAACAACGCCATCAACCCGGTACCGACCAAGCCTGAAGTAATCGGTTCCGGAACCGTAGAGCTGTTGCAGCTGGGTCCGACGCCAGCCGTGCAAACACCCGTGACAGTGTCGGTGCTCCCAGCTGTTCCCCAGCTGAAACTAGCTGCCGTTACAGTGGTGGTTGTGGTCACTCCGGCCACGGCGAAGGAGAACGTAGCCGTTTGGTTGATAAACGGGTTGTGCCCGTTGTTTCCGTCAATTGAGCCATTCGAGGCGGTGTACGGTCCAGGCCCGATGATCGTCTGAGTAGCGCCGCCAGTAAGCGATTCGAGTTGTATGGTCGCGCCGCTGCTGGTTAATCCCCAGCTCGCGATTGCACCGGTATTGGTCGTCACCGAACCATTGGCGGCGATATCAATCAGGGGAGCCGACGTCGGAGTGGTAGTACCGCTCAAAACGGTCGTGGGAGCTGTGCTGAGGGTAAAAAACAGGTCGCTCAGAAGCTGCCCAGCGTCAAGCGTAGACGCCGTGAGGTCTGTTAGCGTAACGCCGATACTTCCCTGGTTTGTCGTAATAGTGGCCGTCGCACTCACCGGTTGTAAGTTCCCATTAACGGAACCGGTTGGTGTGGTGTAGGTGATGGTGCTAGCACTGGCCAGCACCGAAAAAGTTAGAACTGCTAATACTGTACGAAACATCATTCCTCCTCTTACACGACTCGCACGTTCTCAAAGTACGATGCCGGGAGCCCAGGTATTCCCCTTAGACTCCCTGTCAGTATACTGCGAAGCGAACCGTTTTGGAACGACTTTTCTAAGGCATGTACCTCTAATTTGTACTAGTACTATGCAACTTTCTACAACTTGGAACCGCTTCTCCTAGTTTGAGATAGCTTCGCGCGGCTGGTGACGAAGATTGCTTACGACGTCACATGATAAACTGTTCTCATGAAACGCATTTCGATGTTCCTCGCCATTTTGACGGCTTCGTTCGCGATGGTGCTTTCGGCCCAACAGCAGGGCGCGAAGGATGATATTAAAGACGCCGGCAAGGATGTGAAGAAGGCTGGAGAGTCCACCGGCAAAGCCACCGCCAAGGTCGCCAAAAAGACCGCAAAAACTACCAAGAAGACCACCAAGAAGGTAGTACATAAGTCCGCCGATGCAGTCAGTAATACCGCGGACAAGGTTGCGGACAAGACGACCGACAAGAAATAGCCACTGGCCCGATTCCGATAAGTAGTAGGCTAAGGCCCTTCGTGTCTTCGCAGAAGGGCCCGAGGCCAGGATTTAGTTCATCAAGGGATCGGTTATTTGCAAGAAGAACTGGTCCGCCGACGCAGTAGCGAGAGCGCGATCAGGCCAATACCCACCAGCCCGGATGATATAGGCTCCGGCACAGGAGAGTTCAGACTGCTAACTCCGATCAAACCGGTGCATGCCGTATTCGTGCTGCTCCCGCAATTCGTATCGAAAACATCAGCCACGAAATAGGCGTTTCCGTCGCCACCCGAGTTCAGTTCCACTAACTGCTGGATGGAGCTGAATCCGCCGGGTCGGCTGATAGTGAACGTAAGGTGACTGACGGCGTTGGCGTTGCCCGCGCTCGGGCCCGTGGTCGCGGCGGCGTCATCAAAGAACCCGAAACCATCGTAATTAAGGTCCCCGCCCGGATGCGAATCCACACCAACGTTGTTTGCCGAACCGCTGTACAACCCCGAGCTAAAGGAGCCCGCAGTGATATCGCCCGCCTTGATGTTGTCGTTGAAACCGAACGTCCCCGCGAATCCTGTATCGATTAACTTGAAGGTGCTCAACACATCCAGGGTGACGTTGATGTTGCCGCCACTGAGCGTCAATTCCACTGTCCCAAACGGACCCGAAGTCGTAAATCCAGTTGAGCCCGAGTTATGTTCATCGAATGTATAGGTGCAGTCGGTGGTGCTGGCGCACGATGAAGCGTTCGCACTCGGAACGATTCCCGCTGCTGTAATGGTCGCTAATAGAAGCAGGCTGTGTTTCATAATTAGTTGTTTCTCCAGCTTCAGAATGCACTTGAACTAAGCCGGAGCCTTTAGCCCGTTAGCTTCAAAATCGCGGGGCTGTGTACTGGTACTTCTATTCAGGTCATATGAAGATGAATGTCTGAACGACGCACCGTGCTACGCTGAGAATTCTCGTGCCTCCCACCGAGCCTGGTCAGCCAAAAAAGCAGCCCAATGAGCCCCTGGGGCCCGCCGCCGCCGGCTTCGCACGGCTGATCGAAATCATGGATCGCCTGCGCTCTCCGGGTGGCTGTCCTTGGGATCGCGAACAAACCTTCGACACCATCAAACCGTATTTGCTCGAGGAAACGTATGAGGTCATGGATTCGATTGATGCCCGCGACTGGGACGGTTTGGCGGACGAACTCGGCGACCTGCTGCTGCAAGTGGTGTTCTTTTCGCAAATGGCGAAAGAAGCCGGATATTTCGACGTCACCGACGCGATCGAGGCCATAAACAGTAAATTAGTCCGCCGTCACCCGCACGTGTTCGCCGATGGCGAGGCGAAAACCGCGGACGACGTGAAGCGCAAGTGGGACGAGATAAAAGCGGGCGAGAAAGTATCGCGCCCCAAGCCGAAAGGGCTTCTGGCAGGCGTTCCGAGGAGCCTCCCTGCCCTGATGGAGGCGCGCCAAATCGCCAGTCGCGCGGCGGGAGCTGGATTCGATTGGAACAACGTCGATGAAGTGCTTCACAAGCTACGTGAGGAGCTGACCGAGCTCGAAGGCGCCCGCCAGAGCGGATCCCCCAAGGCCCTTCAAGACGAAATAGGCGATCTATTGTTTGTAATCGTAAACATCGCGCGGTTTCTGAAAGTGGATCCTGAACAAGCTCTGCGCGGGACCAACTCCAAGTTTCGCCGCCGATTCGGACACGTGGAACAAGGTCTTGAGGCCCAGGGCAAGGCACCGCGTCAGGCGACCATCGAAGAAATGGAAAGGCTCTGGCAAGAAGCGAAGGGACAGGAGACCGACCGCGAGGGCGTATGAATGTCCGCGCGCTTTCGGGTCACGCGGAATTTGCCGAAGCCGTCCGCCTGCAAAAGGTCATCTGGGGCTTCCCTGACCTGGAACTGTTGCCGGTGCGATTCTTCGTCGTCGCCTCGCGCATCGGAGGCCAGAATCTGGGAGCGTTCGACGGCGCGCGCATGGCCGGATTCCTCCTGGCGATTCCCGGCATTAAGAGAGATAGCGGTGTCGCGTATCTGCATAGCCACATGCTGGGCGTGTTGAGCGATTATCGCGATGCCGGGGTCGGCCGCATGCTCAAGCTGGCCCAGCGCGACGATGCTCTGGCTCGTGGGATTCCATTGATCGAATGGAGCTTCGATCCGTTTGAAGCGAAGAACGCCTATTTCAACTTGGAGCTGCTCGGTGCGATCGTACGCACCTACGTTCCCAACATGTACGGGATTTCCCCCAGCCCGCTGCACGCCGGCTTACCGACCGACCGATGTATCGCCGAATGGTGGATAGCGGAGACTACTCGTGCCAAGACTGACGTCGTCGCGCGTGTTTCTCTGCCCCCGCAAAAAACCCGCGAATCCCAGGAATCGCTGGCTCGCGAGCTGCAGCGCCATTTTGCCGATGGACTGGCTGTAACCGGTTTCGAGCGCTCAGGAAACACCGGAACCTATCTGTTATCGCCATGGCCATCCAAATAGACAAAATTACTTTGCGGGAAATCGCCATGCCGCTGGTGCATTTCTTCGAGACGAGCTTTGGCCGGACCACACACCGCAGGATCATCCTGGTGGAAGTCGCCAGCCAGGGCGTTTCCGGATGGGGCGAAGTCACCTGCGGCGAGAATCCGTTCTACAACGAGGAGTGGACCGATGCAGCCTGGATAATCGTGCGCGATTATGTGGCGCCACGGGTGCTCAACGTTCCTTTCGAAAGCGCCGTAGACGTGGCTGCGCGCAGTGAGCATATTCGCGGACACTACATGGCTCGTGGCGGAGTGGAAGCCGCGGTGTGGGATCTGGAAGCTCGCCTGAAGGGTTTGCCTTTGTGGGAACACATCGGCGGGGGCTGGTTTAAGGAAATCGCGTGCGGCGTGTCCATTGGAATTCAAAACTCGCAAGCCGACCTCTTAAAGACCATTGAGAAAGAAGTCGCCGCCGGTTATCAGCGCATCAAGATCAAGATCAAGCCGGGCTGGGATGTGGACGTGGTCCGTGAGGTCCGCAAGGAATTTCCCGCGATTCGCCTGATGGCGGACGCCAACTCGGCCTACACGCTCGCGGACGCCAATCATCTGAAGCGCTTGGACGAGTTCCACCTGATGATGATCGAGCAGCCTTTGGCGCACGACGAAATTGTCGATCACGCCGCCCTGCAAGCCCAGCTCGATACGCCCATTTGTCTCGACGAGTGTATTCGTACCGTGCATCACGCCGAACAGGCGATTCGTCTCCAAGCGTGCGGCATTCTTAACATCAAGCTCGGACGAGTCGGCGGGTTTCGTGAAGCCTTGCGCATCCATGACCTGGCCATGGCCAACAGCATTCCAGTGTGGTGCGGCGGCATGCTTGAATCGGGCATCGGACGCGCGCATAACATCGCTCTTTCCACACTGCCGAACTTTGTGCTTCCGGGAGACGTGTCGGCGAGCAAGCGATATTGGGAGCGCGATATTATTTCGCCGGCTGTGGAAGTTTCGCCGCACGGTACGATTATGGTTTCGAACGCACCCGGCTTTGGATACAACCTCGATCACGATTATCTCCGCCACGTAACCGTGCGGGAGGAAACGCTCACGTGAGCGGCTTCACGGAGCTACTGCGCTCCAATCGGAATTATCGGTACACGTGGTTCGGGCAAGTCGTCAGCGAAGTCGGCGATCACTATAACAACATCGCCGTGTTCAGTCTGGTGCTGGCGAATACGGGATCCGGACTGGTGGTCGCCGGAATCCTGTTGGCCCGAGGATGCGCCGTTATGCTCGGTGGCCCGATTGCTGGCGTGCTACTCGATCGCATGGACCGCAAGAGGCTGATGATCACCAGCGATCTGATCCGCGCGGCGTTCGCGCTGCTATTCATTTTAGGAATCCCGGCGGGACGCACCTGGCTGTTGTACTTGCTCAGCGGATGCCTGATGTTTGCCTCGCCGTTTTTCACCAGCGGACGAGCGGCGATTCTCCCGACGATCGCTAACAAAGACGAGTTACACGCAGCCAATTCCCTAACGCAACTGACCCAATGGAGCACACTCGTCATTGGGGCTTTCCTGGGCGGGACTTCGGTCGCGGGCTTCGGCTATAAGCTGGCATTCGCCTTCAACGCGTTCTCCTTTCTGTTTTCGGCGCTGTGCATTTCGCAGCTGCGCGGCCCCCGCGGCTTCCGGTCCGACCGCAGCGCGCTCACGGAAAGTCGAGTAGTCCGTCCCTGGCACGAATACACCGAGGGCTTGCGCTACATGCGCGCGACCCCGCTGATCCTGGGGATCGGCCTTGTTGGGGTCGGATGGGCCACCGGCGGCGGGGCGGCGCAGATCCTATTCAGCATTTTCGGGGAAGTCGTTTTCCAGCGCGGACCCACGGGAATCGGGATCATCTGGGGATGCGCGGGGATCGGGTTGGTATGCGGGGCGCTCTTTGCGAACTACATTGGCAAACGCATCCGGTTCGAATCGTACAAGCGCGTAATTTCAGCGTGCTACGTGGTTCATGGCGCATCCTACGTTCTGTTCAGCCAGGCGCCGACGTTTCTGGGCGCGCTATTCTTCATCGCGCTTTCGCGGGCGGCCGTGGCCGTCAGCTCGGTTCTGAACACGTCTCAGCTTCTGCGGCACGTCGCGAACGATTTTCGGGGGCGCGTATTTTCCACCATCGAGACGTGGACGTGGGCCACTATGATGGTTTCCATGGCGATTGCGGGTCTGCTGTCGGATCACGTCAGTCCGCGGACCATCGGACTGTGGGCGGGCGTGCTAAGTTCGACGACTGCAATCTTTTGGGGTTGGGGCAACCTAAGCGGCAAGTTGCCGGAGCCGACTCTGGCCGGCGTAGAACCGGAAGAGGTAGAAGTGCACGGAGATCCTACGGTTTGAGATCCATATGATGCAGTCCCTTCAGGGCCGGGTGGTACTTGTGACGGGCGCGGCAAAACGCATCGGCCGCGGAATCGCGCTACGCCTAGCTCATGAGGGCGCTCACGTCGCGATTCATTACTGGTCTTCCGAAGCCGAGGCGCGAGCGACTGCGGCGGAGTGCGGCAACGCTCCGCTGTTTCGCGCCGACCTGGAAAAGGTTGCCGAGATCGAGCGGCTATTCTCAGAAGTGCAGCAGCATTTCGGAAAGCTGGACGGGCTGGTGAACAATGCCGCGCGTTTTACGCGCAAAGATCCGCTGGAGATCACTGAGGCCGATTGGGACTTCGTCCATTCGGTGAACCTGAAAGCCGCGTTCTTCTGCTGTCAGCAGGGCGCGAAACGAATGCTTGCCGGCGAAGGTGGGCGAATCGTGAACATCAGTTCGCTGGGCGGAATAAGGGCCTGGCCGGATCATGCACACTACTGTGCGTCGAAGGCCGGCGTGATTCACATGACGCGGGCGCTGGCGCAGGCCTGGGCTCCGAAGATCACCGTCAATTCGGTAGCGCCGGGAGTCATCCCGTTCGGAGAACCCGATGAACGAGTGAAGCGCCTGATCGCCAAGACGCCCGCGGGACGCGCGGGGACGGCAGATGAAATTGCCGATGCGGTAGTGTTTTTTCTGACGGCGTCGGACTTCATGACCGGTCAGGTGCTCGCGGTCGACGGCGGACTGAGCCAGAAATAACTACTTATACATATCCGGATACGCGATGCGCTGCTCTTGGGCGATCTCCATCGCCGTTCCGATCTGGATTAGCGGACCTTTTCCAATACCTGGACAGTATTTACCCGTACGATTCCATTCACGCTTGCTTTCGACTAACTCGGGCCAGAACGGAAACGTGCGGCACTGCGTCGGCTTAGCGGGATGAATCGAGCAGCCTTGTCCTTCAAGGAACGGGCACTGCTTGTCAGTCGGCTTGCGAAACCGCATCTGGTGACGCGTCCGGTAAACATACTTCTTCTCAAACGTCCGCGCCGACACGCCAACGAATTTCGCCGCACGCTTGAGGTCGGATTCCGTTAAGTAAACGAAGCCTTCCTGATCGCAGCAATTGATACACCCGCGCTGGCACGTAAATCGGAGGGAGTCCAAGCTAATTATCATACTTTCTTTCCCGAGATAACTAGTACTGGATTTCCAGGTCAGGTACTAGTTTCTGGTACGAACCCCTGAGAAGTCCGACATTAGAAGACAAAACCTGGGCTATGATAGTACAACCCTGCAGGTGTTGGAGTAAGAAACTCGGAGGAAATATGCACGTTAGGGAGCGCGCAGTGTTCGCGCTTTTGGCGCTCTTTTTTATAAGTGGAGCCGCTTTTTGCGCCACCTTCGGCAATAGCGTTCCAATCCGCGGAACCGTCTCCGACCTGGCCTTGGACGAGGGTAGAGGCAGACTTTACATCGCGAATTTCAGCGCGGGCCGCATCGAAGTTATGGATACTTCGAGCCGCGCGTTGCAGAGTCCTCTGCTGGTGCCTTCTGCCCCTAGCGCTGTAGCCCTGTCTCCGGGCGGCGGTTACCTGGTAGCCGGAGAGTACAACAATTTCGATAGCGCCGCGTCGAAAGGCGGGTTGACTATTTTCAACCTGAACGCCGGGAGCAAGCAGGATGTGGCGCTCGACAATCCGGTTCTGTCCGTAGCGTTTGGGGCGGGTTCACAAGCGCTGGTGATTACCACTAAAGATTTCCTGTTGCTGGATCCCGGCAGCGGAAACACCACACCGCTTCCGGCTCCGGTCGCTCTCGATGGGAAACCGCTGCCGGTTCCCTTCTCGACCTTCCCTCCCGAAATTGTGGAGGCGTCGACCGGCGTTTCGGGCGACGGCCAGAAGATCGTCATTCTGGCGCAGATCGCCGGAGGTAATAAACAAGAAGCCGCGGTGTTGCTCTACCGCGTGGGTGAGCTCCAAGTAGGAGTGATCGAAATCACTTCGACGCCCCCGCTAGGCCCTCGTTCCGTCAGCGTGAACCAGGATGGTTCCAGATTCATGGTCGGCTGGACGCTGATGAGCCAAAACGCGATCGGGCTGGCCGACATCCCTTACGCGACGGGTGATTTCCGGCTCGGCGGTCACCTGTGGGATAACACTCGCAACCTGATCTTCGCGGATGCGCCGGTGAGCGCGGGCGAAGCACCTGTCCTGCACGTGATGGATACCGACAATCTGACGGTGAGGCAGCGCATTCAACTTCCCCAGACGATGTCGGGCCGCGCCGTTATGTCGGGCGACGGAAGCACGGCTTATGCCGCCTCCGTGGGTGGCGTGCTGGTTCTGCCGATCAATACACTGTACGAGAACGCTCCGCGCGTTGCGGCTGTGCAGGAAGATGTAGTTTTCCTGGGCGACTCGTGCAACCGTCAGATCATTTCGCATTTTGTGGATATCGTCGATCAGGGCGACCACGTCGATTTCAAGCTGTCCCTTCCAAATGGCACCAAAGGCGTGCAGCTTAGCCAGACCAGCGGGGTCACCCCCGCTCACGTGCGCATCGATGTGGATCCCACCTTGTTTCAGAACGCGAAGGGAAGTACGACGATTCCGCTGACGATCACATCGGCCAAGGCCATCAATATTCCGTTTCCTGTGCGCCTGGTGATCAACACCCGCGATGTGAACCAGACCGGCAAGCTGGTGAATGTGCCGGGCAAGATTGTGGATATTTTGGCGGATCCCGCCCGGAATTTTGTCTACCTGTTGCGCCAGGACACCAACCTGGTGCTGGTGTACGACCGGACGACGCTGAAGCCGGTGATGTGCGGCGACAACCCATGCCAGCTCCGTACCGGCAACACACCGGTTTCGATGGCGATCACCGACGACCAACACTATCTGATTGTCGGAAACGATCATTCCCATCTGGCCAGTGTGTTTGACCTGGATAATAACTTCGAAACTGAGAGCCCGATCATTTTCCAAGACGGGTATCCTCGCTCGATTGCGGTTTCTCACGGAGGGATTTGGGCCGTCGTCCGGGTGGTATCGCCGCCGGAAGGCGTCACCTGTTCAGGAACGTCGATTAGCAACCCACTCTACCGGATCGATTTCGACAGCCGCACCGCCAGCGCTCCTTTAACTCTGGGGGTGTACTGCAATCAGGTCCCGGCCGACTCGGTTTTGGCGGCGACTCCCTCTAGAAACTACATGCTGCTGGCGATGTCCGACGGGACCGCGGCGATGTGGGACGGCGGGGCCGATACATGGCTGATTTCCCGCAACAACGGCACGGCGGCCGGCGGCGCGTTTGGCGCATTTGATGACCAGCAGTTCGTGGTGGATAACAAGGTGCTTGATCCCGGGTTGTTCCCTGTCGCAACGCTGGAGTCCACATCGGGAGGCTCCTCCGGCGTAGGAGTATTGATCGACGCCAACACCGGGCTTCGGACTACCAACGCTGGCGATTCAGTTCCCGGCACCATCGAGCGAGTGAATCTGGACACCTTGGAAACGTACAGCGCCAGATTGACCGCCGAGGCCCCAGTACTGGTCTCGACGCTTACTACGACGCCCATCGGACAGATCGGGCAGACCATCCTCCCGTTTACTCGCACGCTGGCGGTTCCGCAGGATGGCGGATCGTTCCTGATGCTGACGCAATCCGGGTTGACTGTGATCGCCCCGAATTTCGATGCCCCCACGCCGTTGCCCATGGTTACCGGACTGGTAAATGCCGCCGATGGCAGCGCGGATGTGGCTCCCGGTGGTCTCGCTCTGGTGCAAGGCAACGGACTCGCGCCGCGTTCGGAAATAGCTAGCTTTTTGCCTCTGCCCTCCACTTTAGGGGACGCTTGCGTCACCGTGGGAAATATCGCTCTGCCGCTATTCCGCGTTTCCCCCACCGAAATTCTGGCGCAGCTGCCCTTCGGTCTTAGCGGCGATGTGCCGCTGGTGGTGCGCTCGCCGGGCGGCATCAGCGATCCCTTCAACGCCCACATCCAGACTTTCGCACCGGCCATCTTCCGCACCGGGCAAGCCGGCGATCAGACCGGACTGGCCACTGTCATCCGGCAGAAGAACGACGATTTCGTGAACTTCACCAATCCCATTCACCCGGACGATGTTCTTTCGATTTATCTCACTGGCCTCGCCCAAACCTCGCCGGCGGCTCCGTTCGGCGACGCCGCACCAGCGGATCCCCTGGCGGTTACGACGACTCCGCCCACGGTTACGCTGGGAAATATCGGCCTGAATGTGCTGTTTTCGGGCCTGGTGCCCGGCGAGGTGGGCGTTTACATCATCAATGTTTCTGTGCCTCATGGGGTGCCCGGTGCGGTACAGACCCCTCTCACAGTCAAACAAGGTGGGTTTTCCACCACGCTCCAGGTTCGAGTCGTCAACCCGTAACAACGCGAAGAGGACAAAGGACAAAACATGCTGAAAAAACTTGCTTTGACCGGCTTACTGGCGGCAGGCGTGGCTTGCGCGCAGGAGTGGGAGGTGGGCGCCATTGGGGGTTACGGGTACGCTCCCCATCTGACAGTGAACAAGGGCAGCGCGAGCGCGGAGACTGGAATCGGTTCCGGCGGGGTGGTGGGCGTATTCGCCGGAGAAGACATGTACAAGTTCTGGAGTGGAGAGGTGCGCTACCTGTACCGCTTCGACGACCTGAAGCTCTCTTCGGGAAACGTGACGACGCCGAATTTCGGCGCTCACACACATATCGTTACTGCCGATTTCCTGGGCCACTTTCGGCCCAAGGGATCGACGTTCCGGCCGTTTATAGCCTTCGGCGGCGGCGCCAAGGTCATGGTGGGGAGCGGAATCGAATCGGCCGGACAGCCGCTCGGCAGTTTCGCTGCGCTCACGGCTACTCATGAGACGCTGCCGGTTGGCGACGTAGGTGGCGGGGTCAAAATCGACCTCCACAAGAATTTGCGATTACGCGTGGAGATGCGCGACTATATCAGCCCCGCACCCAACAAAGTGATCGCTCCCGCACCGGGGGCAAGCATGGGCGGGGTGCTGAACGATTTCCAGGGTATGGTCGGGCTAAGCTTGACCTGGTAAGACCGAACGATTCCGAGGCGCGACAATTCTTCCTGGTCGCAGCAATTGCTACACCCGCGCTCGCAGGTGAAGCGAAGAAACGCGGTCATCGCTCGTAATAGCCCTCACATTGAAGCTGCACTTGTGGCTCTTCGGACCCGGGGGTCCGCCAATTGTCTCATCGACCTCATCGCAATCGAATAGTTTGTATTCGCTGCCGTCAAATCGGAAGATCAAATGAACGCTGATGAATGGGTCCCGAAATCGAGTTACGTCCAGGAGATAAGCCTGCTTGGTCGAAATGCCCTGCCCCAAAGCGACCCAGCTTGAGATTAGAGCACACGAGCGCTCGCGTCATTATTGAATCGCGTAATCCGTCCAGCAGAAGATGTCGCCGCTCTCGCTGAGGGGCACGATAATGGGCGGCACGGGCGCTGGATTGGCAAGCTGGTATTTCGGATCCAGAATCTTGGCGATTTGATCGCGTAAATCATCCAGATGCAGCCGGGTATCGCGATCGGTGGTTCGCGCGAGTGCCGCCCCAGCGTCTGCGGCGATGGTCTTCAGCTCCCCGCGGAACATGGGACGCTGATCGTCATTCACGCGCTGGGCCCCGTTGAGACGCGTCGACATCAGGTCGAGATAGGCGCGCTGGAGATTGCGGCGATAGGCGTCAATTTTCACCGAAGGAGCATAGATCTCGCCGAAGATTCCCTTGCGCAGATCGCTCAGAAACTCTGACGGTCGGTATGCCGCGCCGCCGTCGATGGCTTCTTCTTCCACCAGGCGGTCGAAACGAGGCGTGGACAGCAAGGAATTCAAGACTTGTAACTGCGCAGTGCGGATCCGGGTGAGCGCGCCTGCCGGTTCGATCCGTCGCAGGACCTCCGGGCGCAACAGCATGGTGGGAGTCGCAAACGCATTCTCATTCAGGAATTTCATCGCGGCCACCTGGCGCGCTTTAGTGACCAAGCTGAACCGAACGCCGTCCTGGCCGCCGTGTTTCTCGAAGGAATCGAAGGCTCCGACGATCTGCGTCACGTGACCCATTTCATTGGCCCACTGTCCGACCACCCGGCCGTAGACCGTGCGTAGATCGTCCCAATCCTGGCCTTCGTGAGTGGTGGCGGCCAGCAGATTGTCCATTACGCGCTGGAGGTTCTTCAAGCCCAGGCCCGTAGAGTACACCGCATCGGCATCGCCCACGGCTTCCGTGTTCTCCCCGGAATCGGCGCCTTGTGCACGATCGGTACTAAAACGCAGCCAGGGCGTCTTCTCCTGCTCGCGCGCCCACGCGTTCAGCGTTTTGTTCTCGTCGTCTGAAGTCTTGGCGTTGATCGGCGCGTACGCCCAGTGGATCGCCCACTTGTCATACGGCCCGATTCCCGGAATCAGGAGCTTCGGATCGATTTTGTCCTCGGGCTGCGCGACGTAATTGAAACGCGAGTAATCCATAATGGACGGTGTGTGGCTCATGGTTTTGAGCCATTCGGGATCCCGCAACTTCTCCGCCGGATACATGGAGCTGGCCTTCATGTTGTGCTGTAAGCCCAGAGTGTGGCCGATCTCATGCGCTACAACGAAGCTGAGCAGATCGCCCATTAAATCGTCAGGCAAAGGCAGCTTGCTCGCACGCGGATCCAAGGGACCCACCTGCACGAAATACCAATCTTCCACCAGCTGTTGGACGTTGTGATAGAACTGAATATCTGCATTCAGGATCTCACCCGTGCGCGGATCGGAAATATGCGGACCGCTCGCGTTTTCCGTGGTAGAAGGCAGCCATCGAACCACCGAATTGCGCACATCGTCAGGACTCCAGGTGGGATCTTCTTCAGCGGTCGGCGCTTCCTTGGCGATGATGGCGTGCTTGAATCCGGCGGCTTCGAAGGCGGATTGCCAACTCTCGATACCCTTCTTCAGGTACGGCACCCAGCGTTTTGGCGTAGCCGGATCGATGTAATAAACGATAGGCTTCAGCGGTTCCGATAGGGCGGCGCTCGGATCTTTCTTCTCCAGCCGCCAGCGAGCCACGAACTCGCGTTGCTCGGCGCGATGCTCGGGACGGCTGTAATCCATCGTAGAAGTCGTGAAATAGCCCACCCGCGCGTCGGCAAGCCTGGGCATCATCGGCTTTTCGGGAAGCTTAACCATGCTGAAGTGAACGACTACCGTTCCGGACCCCGCCCGCATGCCGGGTTGAGGACCACCGCGCCCACCCCCCGCCCCCTGTTGATCGACAGGCGACGTGAACGTCTGTGTGGACTCGGCCTCAATATTGGTCGGAAACGCGGTGACTTTCTCGATGTAACTGCGGCTGGCATCCATCCCGCGCCCCCGCACACGAGCGCGTGCGCTCATTTCCGGGATGTCGTTCAAGAACAGCCGCGTAACATCGATCACCGGCGCTTCACCTGGACCGAATGCAGCAATCGGAAACGACATAATGATGGAGGGATTATTCGCGGCGTGCACGGCTTTCGCGATCGGCTCACCAGAATCGGCCGTGATATCGTAGGTCACCTCGCGCAGGAATACGCGGTTCTCGCGCCGCTCCCAGCGGCCGACAAACTCGTTCACGGTCTGGCCGCCATAGCCCGCGCCGATCGTATTTTGCGCAATCTGGCCGACGAAAAGAAAATCCTTGCCGAGCTCAGATGTGGGGATCTCGTAGTAGTACGTGTCTGTTCCACGCTCTCGAATCTTATGAACCTTGAAGATGCCTTCGGAGGTTTTGGCGTCCTTGGTGATTACACGGTCATAAGCGCGTGGTTCATTGTTCGCGCCACCGCGTCCCCCGGGCGCTGCGGGAGCGGTTGGCGTCACCGCCGGTACATCCGCTGGCGGAGCTGGAGCGGGCTCGTCCTGGGCTTTTAAGAACGGAACGGCGAGACACAAACCACTAAGAATGATCAGGCGCTTCATTGCGAAACCTCCAGGAACGTTCCGACCGGCAAACTTCCGATGGGCATATTCTATCAAGTTGTTACAGTAGATACTTATGAGGACGCGCCTCCTCCTGGCCCTGGTTACGGTAATGTTGGCGGCCGACCAGAGCAAGACCCAGACCAGGACCATCACCGATGCCGAAGTCATGCGTGTGCATCGATCAACGCTGCTCATCGATACTCACAACGATGTTCCCAGCCGAACCGTTGAGGGATTCGACATCGGCTCCCATTCCGGCACCGGGCACACCGATATAGCCCGACTCAAGGAAGGCGGCGTCGGGGCGCAATTCTTCGCCGTCTACGTCGCGGCTTCATACGTGAATGGCAACCGGTCGGCCAACCGGACCTTGCAGATGATCGACACGGTGCGCCACGACATCATAGGACGTTATCCCGACGATTTCGTACTGGCGACCAGCGCCAAGGAGATTGAAGAGGCTCACCGGCATGGAAAGATCGCCGCGCTCATGGGAATCGAGGGCGGGCACGCGATCGAGGATAGTCTTCGGCTGCTGCGCGATTACTACGACCTCGGCGTGCGCTATATGACGCTGACGCATTCCAACACCAACAACTGGGCGGATTCCTCCGGCGACATCGATGACGCCAAGGTGAAACATCACAACGGGCTGACGGATTTCGGCAAGCAAGTGGTTCGAGAGATGAATCGCCTAGGCATGATGGTGGACATTTCGCATGTCGCCGATAAGACGTTTTGGGATGCGCTGGAGACCAGCAAGGCGCCGATCTTTGCGTCGCATTCGTCATGCCGGGCACTGACCAACCACGCGCGCAACATGACGGACGATATGATCGTGGCCCTGGCCAAGAAAGGTGGCGTTGTGCAGGTGAACTTCTACTGCGGCTTCATTTCGCAGAAATTCCGCGATAACGATGCTGCCGACACCAGGGCGCTGGATGCACGAACAGCCAAAGAGACGGCGGGCAAGAACTTGAGCGAGCCGGATCGGCAGATATTGTCGGAGAAGCTGCGCAAAGAGATGGGGTTGTCGAGAGCGACACTTGCTGACGTAGTGGATCACATCGACCATATCAGGAAGATCGCCGGGATTGACGCGATCGGCATTGGTGGCGATTTCGACGGCGTGAGCTGCACGCCCATCGGCCTGGACGACGTGTCGAAGTATCCCAATCTGACGCGTGCGCTGCTCGAAAAGGGATACTCAGCGGAAGACATTCGCAAGATCTACGGCGGAAATTTTCTGCGAGTGATGCGGGCCGTAGAGGCGGCGGCTGTCAGATAAGAATGGCCAAAATGAAAACAACCTGCCTGCTGATCGTTGTTCTGACGCTCACGGGGTGCGTGAGAACTCTGCCGGGTCCCAAGATCGATCCGGCACTGGCGTCGCTGATTCCGCCCGACACCATACTGCTGGCCGGCGCGCGCTTGGACAAACTCGAGGAAACTCCGATTTATAAAAGGAGTCTAGCCAACCGCCCCGTTCCTGTGATCGACGATTTTCCCAAACAGATCGGCCTGAACGTCCGCCGGCAAGACTTGTGGGAACTGCTGCTGATCTCCGATGGTAAACAGAGCGTGGTCCTGGGACGCGGCAAGTTCTCCGACGAAGCCGAGCCGCGTATTGAGCGACCCGGTGCGCAGCGATTCGGCTATAAGGGCTTCAACCTAGTGGGCGATGAGCGCGAAGCAGTGCTGTTGGTGAGTCCTTCCGTAATCGGCGTAGGTCCCACGCCCGCGCTGCGGTCGCTGATCGATAACAAGGGAAAAAGCAACGGCCCGCCTTCCAATCTTACCGCGCAGCTCAAGGACATGCCCGCCGAGGCGATTTTCTGGGCGGTCTACGGGGGCGGCGTAACGAAGCTTCCGTTTAACGCACCCGGAGACATGGCCAACGTCAACAAAATCATCGCGTCGATCCAATCGGGGTCTATCTACCTGGATTTGCGTGCGGGAGTGAACGGCTTAGCTACGGGAAATTGTGGCAGCGATCAGGATGCTAAGAGCCTGTATGATGCGCTCCGCGGGTTAACGGGTTTGGCGCGCCTCGCGGTTCCCAAGGACAAACCGGAAGAAGGCCGCCTCCTGGATGGTCTACGCGTGACGCAGGACTCCCACAAGGTCAATATCCACATCGAGGAGCCCGAGGAATTGGTGGATCCCTTGCTGAATTTGTGGTTGGGGCGGGCGAACTAATCACCCGCCCTTGGGAGGCTGCTAGTATCCCACCGCGACAGCTTCATTACCGAGCGATACGCCATTTCGCCACGTGTTCAGACACAAAGGATGCGTGAATACAGTGGCGCCGTCCGCAGCCGAATAGGTGATGTCATCGACCAAAGCCCCGCCGGGAGGATTCAGTCCGGCCAGGGTGCGAACGCGTTTCGCGATCTCGTGATCGGTGCACGACGTATCGCCGCTGATTCCCAAGCCCCCGATGATCTTGCCGCTCTTGTAGATCGGCACGCCGCCACCGAAGAAGATCATTCCGCCGGCGATCTGGTTATCGCCGCCGCCTTGCGTCCCGATGGGCGCCAGAGCTTGCGGATCGAATGGATTCGCCTGCCCCAGGCTCCACAGGGAATGGCCCGGCTGGCTGAAGGTGTACAGACGTGCTGTGGAGAGCGCGAGGGAGTCAAGGCTGAATGCATTGGCCGTGTACGCCTTCGCTTTAGCAATCGACTGGCTACCGGGCCACACCTGGCTCGGATCGTCCTGGGAGTTCGCGACGGCGCACAGCTTCCCGTCGCGATTGACCACTGCTACCCACATCCGCGTTCCGTGGAACAGGCCGCCCGCATCTCCACCAGTGGAAGGCGCAGCAACCAAAAATGTTTTCAGGTCCGCCGCGGTGGGCAAACCCGAGCAATTACTGGGGGCAGTGTGCGCCTGCGCCCTGAGGGCGGGGCTAACTGCTCCGATAGCCGCGAGTGCGACAACAGCTCTAGCGAATCTCTTCATTAAAATTTCTCCTATGGGGAGTACGCGGATTCCGCGTCTCAGGCGATTATATCTCTGGATTATCAAGATTGCGCTAGTACTAAGCTTATTTTGGGTGAACAAGATGAAGGAGAATGAGCTTATGCCGATGAAGCTGGGGCTTACAATTCTTTTGCTATCTACGTGCTCCGCCTATGGCACCGATCTGCGCTATTGGATCGAACCCTGCACGCGTGTCGAAACAACATGCCAGAAGTCCGACGTCCAACTCGCGGAGTGGGCCATGCTGGCATGGCAAGCATCGTCCGATGGGAAACTGCACCTGGCAAAAACCGAGCGGCTGACGCAAGCGAACATCCGCATCCACTGGGCCGATTCCGAGCAGGGCCAGTACGGTGAGACTCGTGCATTCGTTACGGATTCGATGCGCGGAGCGGAGGTATACGTCCGGCCGGACTTGCGCGCGATGGGGCCGGACATTCTTGCCGCCGGGTTGCAGGATCCGCTGTTTCGAGACACCATTGTCTATCTCACCTGCCTTCACGAAGCAGGCCATGCGCTAGGGCTATCGCACACCGCAGACTTCGCCGACATCATGTATTTCTTCGGATACGACAAAGGCGATGTACGCGAGTATTTTGGCCGTTACCGGCGCAAGCTGCGCGACCGCGCGGACATTATGAAGAACTCGGGCATGTCGATACAGGATCGAGCCAGGCTTATTCAGTTACTGAAGTAGCGGCGGTCTTGGGCGGCGGGATGGCATCGCCCAGGTTCAAGGAACCGCCGCCTTCGCTCACGTAGTTCCGATTCCAGCCCGGCATGTCCACGGTGACATCGCCCTTCACGATAGCCTGACAACCGAGACGCGAATTGAGCTGAAGATCGGCAGCCATATCCAGGCGATCCAATTCGTCGTCATCGGGCGGCGATAAATTTTCCTGCCCCGCCTTGACGTGCACATGGCAGGTGGTACAGGCGCAGACCCCGCCACAGGCGTGCTCCAACTGGATGCCGAAATTCAGAGCTACGTCAAGGATCGATTCGGGTTTGCCGTGCTCGTCATAGGGCAGCTTTCCCGATTCGAACTCCACCGTCTTGCCGATATTTGCGAACGTAACCTTGGGCACTACCTCCATTCTAGCGGCATGCGGCGGGGACAACCTCCTTGCCATACTGGTTCTTCATGTTTCATCTCCTAGAAAAACGGATCGCGGACGCGTTTGCCGCGAAGATCGGCGCCCTATACGGCGTGAATGCTCCGGTTCAAACTGAGCAGCCCAAACAGGCGGCTTTTGGCGAGATCGCTGTGCCGGCGGCGTTTCAGCTCGCCCGGCAGCTGAAAAAAGCTCCGAAGGCGATCGCCACGGAGCTATCGAACGGGGTAGGCGCGATCGAAGGGGTTGCTGGAATCGAAATCGCCGGCAATGGGTATATGAACGTTCGCCTCGACCGCGGTTTTTACGGTGCGGCCCTTCTTTCGGAACGCGAGATGCGCGAGACGTGCATCGAGGCGGAAAAGATAATAGTCGAGCACACCAATATCAATCCGAACAAAGCCGCGCACATCGGGCACCTGCGCAATGCCATCCTGGGCGATACCTTTGTTCGCATGCTGCGCGCCATCGGACGCAGAGTCGAAGTACAGAACTATATCGACAACACTGGCGTCCAAGTTGCCGATGTAGTGGTTGCGTTCGAGCATTTGGAAAAGAAGTCGCCCACCGACGTCAAGGGTTTGATCGAGACCACGCGGTTCGATTATCTTTGCTGGGATCTGTACGCGCGGATGTCCGGCTATTACGCGGACCATCCGGAAGCGCTCGAATGGCGCAAAGCCACATTGCACGCGATCGAATCGGGCGAAGGAGCAACCTCGGAGTTGGCCCATCTGGTTTCCGACGCCATCGTCCGCGCGCATCTGGCAACCATGTATCGCCTGAATATCGAATATGACGTACTGCCGCGGGAAAGCGAGATCCTGCATCTGAAGTTCTGGGCTCAGGCATTCGAGCTACTGAAGGAACGCAAGGCGATCTATTTCGAAACTGAAGGCAAGAATAAGGGCTGCTGGGTGATGCCCGCGTCGGCGTTCAAGGAGAGTTCAGACGATCAGGAGAATGTCGAAGACAGCAAAGTCATTGTCCGGTCCAACGGCACGGTTACCTACGTCGGCAAAGACATCGCGTATCAGCTTTGGAAATTCGGACTGCTGGGCAAGGATTTCTACTACCGCAAGTGGCACACTTATCCTGACGGTCGCGAGGTGTGGGCATCGACTTCAGAGCCGCAAACGGGATCGCCTCCCTTTGGCCGCGGGGCGCGCGTCTATAACGTGATCGACTCGCGCCAGTCGTATCTGCAGGATGTAGTCGTGGCCGGTCTGCGGGCGCTCGGATTCGAAACACAAGCTGAAGCCAGCGTGCATTTTTCTTATGAGATGGTCGCGCTCTCGCCGCGCACTTGCATTGAGATGGGGATTGAATTGTCCGAAGAGGACAAGAAAAAGCCGTACGTCGAAGTCTCTGGCCGCAAGGGGCTGGGTGTTAAAGCCGACGATCTCATTGACAAGCTGATCGAAAAGGCGCTGGATGAGGTAACGTCACGGCACACGGAAGATCCGGAGCCGCAACGCCGGCGCGTCGCGACCCAGATAGCGATAGGCGCCCTGCGCTACTTCATGCTCAAGTACACGCGCAATTCCGTGATTGCGTTCGATTTTGCGGAGGCATTGAGCTTCACCGGCGAGACGGGCGTCTATGTTCAGTACGCCGCGGTGCGCGCGAGCAAGATCCTGGGCAAGCTCACCGAGCGCGGCGAAGCGCTGCCGGATTTTCGGGCGGAGTTAACTCAGGATGCGATTACGCGGCAGCTTGCGGACGAAAGACTCTGGCAGGCTTTGCTGACAGCTTCGAAAGCGGATGCGGCCATCGAACAAGCCGTGACTAGCGGCGAACCGTCGCACGTGGCTCGCTATGCCTTCCAGCTCGCACAGGCGTTCAGCACGTTTTATCAGGATTTCCCGGTAGTCACGGAAACTGATAAAGAGAAGAAAACGTTCCTCCTGTGGCTGACCACCTACTTCCGCGCGCAACTGGAACACACGCTGGGTGTGCTGGGAATCGACGTGCCGGAATACATGTAATGATCCCGGCACGATAAAATAAAGTTATCCATGACAAGTCAGAATTCCTTTGGCGCCGCGGGCAAACTAACAGCCGGCGGCCGGGAGTACGAGATATTTCGCCTTGCGGCGCTGGAGAAGGCGGGAATCGCCCAGCTCTCGCGCATCCCCTACTCGATCAAGATTCTTCTCGAGAATCTGTTGCGCTTCGAAGATGGGACCACCGTCAAGAAATCCGACATCGAATATGTCGCGAAGTGGGATCCTAAGGCGCCGGCCACCGAGATCAATTTCCGCCCCGCCCGCGTGCTGCTTCAGGATTTCACCGGAGTTCCCTGCGTGGTCGACCTGGCCGCGATGCGCGATGCACTGACCAAGATGGGTGCCGATCCCAAGAAAGCCAATCCGCTGATCCCCGTGGATCTGGTGATCGACCATTCCGTACAGGTGGACGAGTTCGGCAACAGCGGAGCGTTCGCGGCCAATGCCCTGCTCGAATACCAGCGCAACGGCGAGCGCTATGCATTCCTGCGCTGGGGACAATCCGCGTTTCGAAATTTCCGCGCGGTGCCGCCGGATACGGGAATTGTTCACCAAGTGAATCTCGAATATCTGGCGCCTGTGATCTTCAACAACAACGGCAGCGCCTATCCGGATACCGTGGTCGGCACGGACTCGCACACCACCATGATCAATGGATTGGGGGTGGTCGGCTGGGGTGTCGGGGGGATTGAAGCCGAGGCGTGCATGCTCGGCCAGCCAGCGACGATGCTGCTGCCGGCAGTGGTCGGTTTCAAGCTCCATGGAAAGATGCCCGAGGGCGCCACCGCAACCGACCTGGTTCTTACCGTCACGCAGATGCTGCGCAAGAAGGGTGTGGTCGGGAAATTCGTCGAGTTCTACGGCGATGGCGTGGGCGCGCTGAGTCTTGCGGACCGGGCGACGATTTCCAACATGGCGCCGGAGTACGGCGCAACCATCGGAGTATTTCCTATCGATGATGCTTCGCTGGATTATCTCCGGATGACCAATCGGCCTCCGGAGCAAATCGAACTTGTTGAAGCATACGCACGCGAGCAGGGGCTGTTCCGCGTCGACGGTGCGCCGGACCCGGTCTACTCCGACACGCTGTCGCTGGATCTCAAGACCGTGGTGCCGTCAATGGCGGGACCGAAGCGTCCGCAGGATCGCATCGATCTTCCGGATGTGAAGAAGAATTTCCTCGACTCGCTGGGTGCGGCACCGAAAACCAACGGGATCGTTCAGGATGGCAGCGTGGTGATTGCCGCGATCACCAGTTGCACCAACACGTCGAACCCTTCGGTGCTGGTGGCCGCGGGACTTCTGGCGAAGAAAGCGGTCGAGCGAGGCCTGAAGTCTAAGCCTTGGGTCAAGACCAGCCTAGCGCCCGGATCTAAAGTAGTCATTGACTATCTAACCGATGCTGGTTTATTACACTATCTCGAGGAACTGAAGTTCCATCTTGTAGGCTACGGCTGCACCACCTGCATCGGGAATAGCGGTCCTCTGCCCGAGGAAGTCGGGTCGGTCGTGACCAAGGAAAAGCTGACTGTGGCGGCAGTTCTCTCCGGGAATCGCAACTTTGAAGGACGCGTAAATCCGCTGGTGCGCGCCAACTATCTCGCATCGCCGCCGCTGGTGGTGGCGTACGCTCTGGCCGGGCGCGTCGACATGGACATTGCGAATGAATCTCTCGGCGAAGGTAAGGATGGCAAGCCTGTCTTCCTGCGCGATATTTGGCCGACGGACCAGGAAGTTCAAGCTGCTGTGAAGAAGTCGGTCAAGCGCGAAATGTTCGCCAAGCAGTACTCGCAGGTCTTCGAAGGCGATGCGCAGTGGAAGTCCATCAAAGTTCCAGCGGGCGATCGCTATCAATGGGATGAATCGTCCACGTACATCAAGCGCGCTCCGTACTTCGACGATCTGGTCAATCCAGTGACGCATGTGAAAGACTTTAGCGGCGTGCGCGCGTTAGCCGTTCTGGGCGATTCCATCACTACGGATCACATTTCGCCCGCAGGGAACATCGCCAAAGACAGTCCGGCCGGGCACTACCTGATTTCGCTGGGCGTAAAACCAGGCGATTTCAATTCTTACGGCGCGCGCCGCGGCAACCACGAGGTGATGGTCCGCGGGACGCTGGCCAACATCCGACTGCGGAACCTGATGGCGCCGGGAACCGAGGGCGGCTGGACCACGCACGTCCCTTCCAAGGAGCAGATGTTCATCTATGACGCTTCCGTAAAATACCAGAAGGATGGTGTGCCTCTGCTGATCATCGCCGGGAAGGAATACGGATCGGGTTCATCGCGCGATTGGGCGGCGAAGGGTGTTCTGCTGCTCGGCGTGAAGGCAGTGATCGCCGAAAGCTTCGAGCGCATTCATCGTTCGAACCTCGTCGGCATGGGCGTTTTGCCGCTCGAGTTTCTGGAAGGTCAGAACCGCGAATCACTGCGCTTGACTGGTTTCGAGACGTTCTCGATCGAGGGAGTTCCGGCGGCGGTCGATTCGTGCGGAAAATCGCGCGTCAAAGTGACGGCTGACGGCAAAACATTCGAGGCGATCGCGCGGGTGGATACGCCCGTCGAATCGGAGTATTACCGCAACGGCGGAATTCTGCCGTTCGTTCTGAAGCAACTCGCGTCACGATCTTAAGCCTGGGGGGCGCGAGCGGCGATTTCCTGAAGAATTTCCGCAAGCTTAGTGTCCTCTAGGGGGCGCGACAGCAGGAACCCTCCACGAGGTCCTAGACTTTGTGCGAGCTGAGGATCGTAACTATCGGCAATCAGCACAAACGCGGGAATAAAAGCTCGGTGCCGATCGTGAAACTCGGTCCACCCGCCCCTGCCCGCGCGCACCGCCCAGAGGACCGCGTCGAATCGCAGGCGCTGGACGATATCCCCGGCGCCTTCGGCTGATGACGGCACCACGCGATGACCCTTCGATCCAAGCGCGCTTACCAGCCCGCGCTGCGCGGACATTTCGGGATCCACCAACATCAGCGTCAAGGTCCGCGATAGGGGCTGGCTGGCCGAACGCTCTCGAGTGAGTTCAGGGTCATTGGGCTTCGGTGCCAAAGGCAGTTCAATTTCGATTCCCGCCAATCCCGGCCGGCGCCGCAACCGGGCGTCGCCTCCGTGGTTTCTCAGTATCCCCAGGCACACTTCGAGCGTAGGACCGCCGGCTGCTCCCGGCGACGCAGCTTCGACGAACGGGTCGGGCTCAGCATCAGTGCCGTACGGCGGCGAGTAATCGATTTCCACCAGCGCCCTGCCGGCGAGCACGCTCGTTTTGACCGCAATGGTCTTAACCGGGGACTCGGCCGCGCGCTGCTCCGCGTAAACCAGGACGTTCAGGCACACTTGTTCGATCTGACTTGGGAATCCCGCGATCTCGGCCGGCTCGGGACTCACCTGAGACTGATGGCGGAGGCCGAGCACGCGCCACTCGGGTTCGCGAAATCGAGTGAGACTGGCCACCAACCCGTTCAAATCCACTCGCTGTGGCGTCGACTGATCGTGGCGCGCGAAGGATACCAAGCGCCACACGATTTCGGATGCGCGATTGGCTTGGGCGGATAGCCGTTGCAAATCTGCCTCCGGAACGGGTCTGCCGGCCAAGGCAGATAGAGACTCCGCCAACCGAACGATGCTGTCCAAGGGAGCGCGGAGATCGCTGGCGACCCCGGATATGAGCTGTCCGGTAGCGGCCATTTTTTCGCTGCGAAACAGTTGCTCGCGCATCGCGTGCTGATCCTGGAGTTTCAGCGATGCCGCTGCCTGGTTGGCCAAGTGATGTACCGCGGCTTGTTCTTCAGGCTTGAAGTAGCCCAGCTTGTGATCGTTATGGACCTCCAGGACGCCGAGCACTTCCTTTTGCGCCATAAGAGGCATGAACAGAGCAGCACGTGGCAGACTCATTTTCGGGCCTACCTTAACCAAGGGACTGCGCCGCACGTCGGGAATGTTGAGCTGGGTCCGGTTGCGGAAACACACCACCGCCGCGCTGGCGAGACCTTCCGGCGGTGAATCGACGGGCGCGGCCATCGGCTCGGGATCGGCTGCAGTAGGTACGCGCTCCAGCACCTTCCTACGCAAATTAACTAGATAAAGATTGCTGGACGTCGCGCGGGTGGCCTCGGGCAGCCTGGCCGCGAGGATCTCGGCGATCTCGGCCGGCGAGGAGGCGGCAATGATGTCCTCACTCAAAGCGTGCAGGGCCCGCATAGCCCGCCGTTGGGCGCCCAGCCGCCGCTCTCGAATCCACCATCCCCCCGCCAGCAAAGCGAGCCCGACGGCCGCGCCTAACAGCAGGGACGTCGGTGGAATGAATCCGTCTCCCACGATCCTTCCATTATAGGATATGTGGCTTCGCAGGAGACGGAAACTTCGAGGAATTAACCGGCAATTACGCTACATTCCACACAAATAGCCATCGCGCCTATTTCAGAATTGGAAGGACGTGTTGAACGTCAATGCCTGCGTTCCAATTCCTACCAGGCTATTGCTGTACTCGCCTGAAAGTAAAGCGCTCTGGCCGACACTTTGGTGGGCCTGGAAGCCGAATCCGTATCCCAGATCGTAACGCGCGCGTCCATGGCGGAATCCCAGCCCGGTGGTCAACTGATCCTTCATGATAGCCGCGGTAAGCGGGGACAGCGTGGAACTCGGCACCGGGCTATTTCCGTGGGCGTAGCCGCCGCGAATGGTAATGTTTTCGGTAACCGAGCGCTCGACGCCTCCATGGAACGAAATCTGGTCTTTCCAATTCAGAGGCACGCCGTCATTCAGCGTGTTGGTGCCCAGCAGGCCATTAATGTCCGCATTGGTACCCTGCGTCAGGGCCACAGGCAGAGTGACAAACGCGTCTTTCCAGTTTACCCAATTGGTTTGGAACGCGAGATTCCAGCGGCGATCGACCTGCCACACGATATGGCCGATCAAGGACTGCGGAAATACGTTGCGCACGGCAGCCGAATAGGCAAAGTCCGGCCTAGCGGCCAATCCCACAGCGTCCAGTTGCGCACCGATATTGCCGGTTGCCGTGCCGGTGCTGTCGACAACTGTGCGGGATTTCCAGGCGACGCCGAACTGGATTTTCTTGGTGGGGCTGGCCAGAATTCCGAGGCTGTAGTTTCGTCCAACTCCATTGGTGTGGAGATCCAGAAGGGTCTTCAGACCGGCCAAAGCTGGATGTTGCTGGAAGATGTAGGGTGCGTCCAAGGTGTTCGAGTTGTAGTCAACTCCAAACGAAGCGCCCACCGAAAGGGCGCGGCTAAAGGAGTAGCTGACTGCAGCCACTGACCGTACGGCCGTAATCGCCGACTTCTGGGTTTGTAGGCCATATGTGGCGCCGGCCACGCCAGGAGCATCCACATAGTTCCAGTTCGATACCGACATGAGTTCCGGGACCAAGCCTACGCCTATGGTGAATCGCGAGTGTGCGACCGGCATGCCAAATCCGCCGTAGGGCAACACTCCGGGGGAATTTTGCAGTGGCGCATTCTGGTTGACGGAGTTGCTAAAACTTCCTCGCGAGAAAATGCCGGTCACACTGAGATCCACAGTGCGCGCGGTCAGCGTCGACAACCCCGCCGGGTTGGAGGCGAGTGCATCGAGCACGCCCGACGTAGAGGGGATATAGACCCCTCCGACTGCCTGGGACCGGGCGCTGGTCGTGTTCCAATAAAAATCCTGCGCGTACAGACTGCTTGCGATCGCGCCCAGCGCCAGAAGTTTAAACATTTGATTAGTTGGTAATTTCATACAAGAATCTCCTTGGGTTTGCTGATAACTGGGTTACTCACGGCGCTCGCCAGTGCGGTCAGGCCTGAAGAATCTTCCTGCCGGTGTGCACTAATGAGCGCTTCAAGGCATCGCGCGTCCAGTTTGTGAGCGCCTTCGCTCTGCATGATGCCGAAAACTTTTTCGATAGGCATGGCGTCGCGATATGGCCGCCTGGCAGCCAGGGCGTCATAAATGTCCGCCACGACAAGAATGCGGGCCGGCAATGAAAGCTGTTCCGCTCCGTAACCTCGAAAATATCCGGAGCCGTCGAGTTTTTCGTGGTGCGAAGCGGCGATTTCGCTGAGCTCCTCGAATCCCGGGATTCGCCGCAGGATTTCGAAGGTGAAATAGGGGTGCTTTTTGACTACAGAGAACTCGCCCTCCGTGAGCTTCCCGGGCTTTTCGAGAATTGAGTTTGAGACACTGAGTTTGCCGATGTCGTGAAGCAGAGCTGCACGGCGCAGGAACGTGATGGTTTGAGGATTCAGGTCCAGTTCCTGTCCAATGGCGATCGCCGCGTTCGCCACGCCCGTGGAATGCCGATAGGTGAAGGGCGACTTCGCATCGATCACCTCGGCGAATGCCATACAGATGCCATCGAGCATTCCTTCGGTAAGCAACATCTGCCTGTCCTCGGGTTCCAGACCGACTACATCATGTAGAACTTTTTCCGTTCCCAGATCCGCGAAAAGCGTCCCGGCCTGATGGAGTGACTCTACGGCCTTGACCAGGTCCGGATCGAACCAGCGGCCGCTACGCCGGCAGGCCACGTCGATAGCGGCTTGCGGCCCACGATTCGCCCAAAAGACTTCCAGAGTTTGGGACAGGTTCATGATGCGGGAGAATAGAGGAATCTGTTTGCCTCGGAGTCCGTCGGGATACCCACCGCCGTTCCAGTGCTCGTCCAGGCTGAAAATACCGAGAGCGACATTCTCCGCGAATCCCATGCGACGTGCCACAGAGGAGCCACGTTCACAGCGGATTTTCACCAGCTCACAGGAGTCCCGCTGTTGCGTGGCAGCCACACTGAGCAGCGTACGAATTCGTTTCAGGAATGGGGCGCCGGTGGCTACGTGGCTGATGGCATATTGCAAGCTCTCCCAGCCCACCCGCGTCCAATCCGTCGTCTTTACGTCCCCCTTGGCCCGAATCTCATCGGCACTCAGGATGTGAAACAACCTGGACGCATTGCTACTGCAACCGGCGTCTTTCAGCAGAAGAGAATAATACAGATCCGCTTGATCTTGAATCGGCAATCTGATTTGCCCAGCGATGCGCATCCCGATGATGCAGGCGCGCACCGAATGTCCCATCGGCTGGCCTTCCGTGAGATCCAGCGCATACGACAGCGCCGAAATGATCTGGGAGACGCGCAGTACGGGCGCGGCTGCCGTACTGCCTAGAGGTGAAGTGGAGTCGAAAGTAAACACGTGAGCAAATGCCTCGTTGGCTGATCGAAGCATTCACGCAGCCAAATGTTTGCGTGTGTCGGAGCAATGACTTAGTCGATTCACTGTAAGATGATCGGCCAAGGTGGCGTCAACGTTATACCGAAGGTGACAGAATGTCACTTAGCTGTGCCGCGCTTCGCGCAGTGTCTCTTGTCAACCGCTAGGGTGAATCCCCGGAAGCGATTTGAGACGTTCGTCCCATGGTCCAGGTGTCTCCAGGGCTTTAGACTGAAATGGGCGTCTCATTCGGCTGTCGATTTACAAACCCCACCCATGCCATACCCACCGCCTCACAGCGGATCGCCGCAGCCATCATTCAATCCGGGTCGCAGAGCCTTCCGGCTTCACGCCTCTGTGATTCCGTTTACGCGCGTTGCCGGCCTGGCGACGATCATTGCTCTCATAGCGATTCACAACCTCGCGTTTCTCGGCCAGGTGAATTGGCCGTCCATCGGGGCTTTCGCGTACGTCGCGACGTTCTACGGGCTGGGTTCGTGGCTAACCCTGAATTTCTTTTTCTGGGAAAACCGACTGCATTGGGGCACGCTTTTCATGGTGCTGGACGTGGCGATGCTGCTGTTTGCGATTCATCTTACGGGTGGAACGAGAAGCTGGCTGTTTCTGCTTTTGGCGGCGCGATGTACCGACCAGATATTTTTTGGAATCCGGCGGGTAATCTGGTTCGGTCATCTCCTGGTAGGTTCATACGCGCTATATGTTGTGATTGTGGCGGCTTCACATGTCGTCGTGAAATGGGAAATCGAAGGCGCAAAATTGGTAATCCTTTATGCCTTCATTTGGTATTATGCTCTAACCGCGCGAACTGTCGATCTGTTGCGCCGCAAGTTCCGCAGGTCCACTCTAGTCAAACGGGATAGATATGAATTAGTCGGAACCGTTAGCCACACGATTGGAACGCGGGCAGCGTCGGTTGGGGCTATTCTCGAATCTCTTCGAAAGACGCAACTGGATTCTAAACAGCAGGATTATGTACGAACGTTGACCGATTTCAATCGGAGTCTGTCTAACCTCGCCAACGTTTTGAACGGTTCTGAAAGCCAGGCACGTCCGTCGGAGATTGAGCAAGAGCGTTTCACTCCTTTGGATGTGCTCACGGACGTGGCGTCGCTGGTGAAGCCGCTTGCGGAGGCCAAGGGTCTGGATCTTCGCATCGATGTGACTCAGGCAGAGTCGTTGTGGGTTAGGGGTGACAGCGGCAAGATCCGAGAGGCACTATTGAGCTTGGCCCACAATGCGGTCCGTTTTACCGATGGCGGCTTCGTCGAACTTCGAGCATGGCATGTCCTTGCGGACCGGGTCGGATTCGCAGTGAGAGATAGCGGAGCTGGTATTCCAATTCACCTGCAGCGGCGGCTGCTAGCGCCTTTCGTTCGGGCGGATGGTACTCCGTGGCATCGCACGCGAGGTCGCGGAATCGGACTCGGAATCTCGCGACGGCTGGTCGAATCCATGGGGGGAACCCTGGAAATAGATTCCGTGATAGGGCTGGGCACCACCGTTCGATTTGCGCTCGACCTGCCGGAGTGTGTTTTGCCAGATTCGATGCCGGACGCCTTGGGCAGCCAGAGTCTCGCCGAAACCCTGCACGCTAGACACTAATTACCGGACAAGGCGCCGCACGGATGACGGAATACGCGCTGTTTTTGAGTCGTCCGAAGGTGTTTTGAATTGCTCCCCGGCCAATGACGATCAGATCCGCATCGTAATCCACAGCGGCTTGGTGGACGGCGCCGCCCACACTCCCTCCGACCACGCGGATTTCGAGATGGGTGCCCGCTCCAGCCTGCAATTTAGCAAGCTGTTCACGAGCAGCATGAAACAGAAATTCATACATGCTGGGGTCGCTCGCCTCCGTCCACATGCCATCCGCTCCGGCGACCGCATGGACCAACTGAAGATCCAGGTTTTGCCGCCGCGCAAATTCCGAGGCCCACTTGAGCACAATTTCCCCATGCTCGTCGGTGTTCACGGCGCATAAAACGCGCTTCCACCGGTCCGGCGAATGAGCCGTAATCTCCTCTGCGTGGACGCCGGTCCAAACCGGACAATGAGTATCGTGCAGCACTTTCGCGGTCACCGAACCAAGTAGCAGCGAACGAAAAGGACCATGGCCGTGAGTCGGCATCATGATCAAGTCGATCTGGTGCTCTCCGGCATAGCTTACGATCTGGGTCGCAGGATCCCCTTCCCGCAGTTCTCGAACCACCGGAATGCCGGACAATGCATCGGCGGCGAAGTGCTCGAATTCAGCTAACGGCGTTGGCTCGCCGGTCACGTGCAAGAGAATGACTCGTGAGCCGAAGCGCTTCGCCATTGCGGCCACGGACGGCGCGGTGGCTCTGCTATGGGCCGACAAATCGACGGGGTATAGAATTCGTTTGAGGTCGATCATGTGAGAGTCTTCCGCTCGCCAGGCGAGAGTTGGGATACCAGCACGCCAACCGCGATCACCACCAGGCAACCGATCACGTTGTACCAAAGGAAAGAGATCTTCGTAAATACAAAGGCGGCAAAGATTGCCGCTTCCCCCGCGAGGACGCCGACAAACGCCCCATTCGCTCCGACGCTCTTAAAGAAGAACGCCAGCACAAACACGCCCAACAAGCCTCCATAAAAGAGCGACCCAATGATATTCACCGCTTCGATAAGCGCTCCGAAGCTGCTTCCGTACTGTGCGAAGACTACCGCGTATGCACCCCAAAATACAGTGGCCACGCGCGATGCCGCCAGGTAGTGGCCGTCGGATGCATGCTTGCGAAAGTGTCTCTGATAGATGTCGATTACGGTCACGGCGGCGAGCGAATTGATTTCACCCGAGGTAGACGACATCGCGGCGGTAAAAATCACGGCGACAATCAATCCGACGACGCCGATTGGAAGGTACCCCGTCACGAACGATAGAAAGATGTAATTGGTGTCGTGAAAATCCTTGCCCACTAACTTCTCGCCTGCTGCATGCGCATTGTCCACTTCACGCTGGGCATTCTGATAACGTGTGCGAGTATCCTGCTGCGCACCTGGATTGCGCGCCTGAAGATAGTCTTCCGCGGCCTGCTTGCGCTGTGCAAAGGCTTGGTCGTAGCGCCGCTCGACTGCGGGGAAACGAGGATCTTTCGCCAGCCGCGCCAGTTCCACGGGCTGGAACAGCAGCGGAGGCTTCTCAAAGGTGAAGAACACGAACACCATCGCACCGATGAAAAGGATGAAGAACTGCATCGGGATCTTTGCCAGCGCGTTGAACAGCAATCCTAGGCGGCTCTGTGCAATCGACTTTCCGGTAAGATAGCGCTGCACCTGAGATTGATCGCAACCGAAGTAAGCCAGGGCCAGGAACATTCCGCCGATCAGGCCGCTCCAGAGGTTGTAACGATCGTCCCAATCGAAATGCGTGGTCACGGCATTCAGTCTTCCGGCGGCGCCGGCCAGCGAAACGGCCTTGGCCCAAGAAACGTCCGGCGGCATGAGATGGATCGCCATAAACAGAGCCAGCACCAGTGCGCAGGAGATCAGCATCATCTGTTGCACGTCGGCCCAGATGACTGCCTTGTTACCGCCGATCGAGGTATAGATGACGATCAGGAGTCCCATCAGGATGGTCGTCCAACGGTCCGGCCAGCCCAGAATCACCGAAAGAACAACTGACGGAGCGTATAGGGATAAGCCAGCGGCCAGGCCTCGCGGGATCAAAAAAATTGCGCTCACCAGAGCGCGCGTCTTCACATCGAAACGCTGCTCGAGATATTCATACGCGGTGTAAACATTTGCCCGGTGAAAAATCGGGACGGCTGTAGCGGAAAGAATCACCATGGCCAACGGCAGCCCGAAGTAGAATTGCACGAATCGCATCCCATCTGTATAGCTCTGTCCTGTAGTCGAGATGAACGTGACGGCGCTCGCTTGGGTGGCCATGATCGATAGGCCCATGGCATACCAGGGCATCGATTTGCCAGCCAGTAAGTAGCGGTCGACGGTATTGCTGCCTCGGCCGCGATAGAGCCCATAGCCAACGATAGCCACGAGCCAGGCGAACATCACGATCCAGTCAATGGGCTTCATTGCGGCTTTTTGGCAATGGTAACGCGTTTCTCGCAGTTGAAGAGTGCAAATGGTGGTAACATGTTCGCAGTTTTCGGATCGACAAACGATGCGAACAGAAAAGGATCGCACATGAGTAGACTATCCCCCTATGGGCCGGAACGGCGTTCGTTTTTCACCACTTTCCACGCCGGAGTCACATCGCTGGCAGCGCTAGCCGTCGGAGGCGTTGCCATGGCCAAGCCAAAGTCCGCGGCACGCTGGGAGCCGACGCGCCATGAAAAAGATGACTGGCTGGATCACGTGTCGGCAAAACATCGCTTGGTGTTTGACACGATTACTGCCGACGGCTTGGGGGACGCGCTCGCCTTCGCCACCAATTTTATTCTTGTGAACAAATCCGACTATGGTGTGGAGAGCAAGGATTTGGCCGTGATCGTGGTCGTACGCCACCGTTCCACCCCGTTTGGTTATAACGATGCGATCTGGGCGAAGTACGGAACGGCGCTTGCGCCCATAACTCCCATTGAAGATCCAAAAACCAAGCAAGCCCCGAAGATCAACCTTTACAATTCCGGGGAATACGCCGGCTTAATGCGCAGTCGTGGCACGACCCTCGATTCCCTCACGAAACAGGGCGTCCAGATAGCCGTATGCTCGATGGCAACTCGCGGAATTGCGGACATACTGGCCGGGAAGGTCGGCGGCAACAGCGACGCCATCAACAGCGAGTTGATCGCCAATCTGGTGCCGAATGCCCGCATGGTGCCGGCGGGAATCGTCGCCGTTAATCGCGCCCAGGAGCGGGGATATTCGCTCGTGAGTTCTTGAACCGTCTGATGAGGAGCCAAGTATGAAACGAGTCGTTGTCATCATTGCCGTCGCTGCCATGGGAGTTTCTATTGCCGCGGCCCAAGTCAAGAAATCCACGGTCCCTGGCATCACGAACTTCGCACAGGTGGAGACCACCGTCGCCTGTGCCGGCGCTGTAACACCGGAAGCGGTAGCCGGGATCAAGAAGATGGGATTCGCATCCATCATCAACCTGCGGCTTGAGACCGAACAAGGCGCCAACATCGCGGCTGAAGCGGCTGCGGCCAAAGCGGCGGGCATCAATTTTGTGCATCTTCCCTTGAGTGGAACTGCACCTGACCCCGCGGTGGCCGATCGCTTTCTCAAGATCATCACCGAACCCGGCAATCAGCCGGCGATGATTCATTGCGCCAGCGGAAACCGCGCCGCGGCCATGTGGCTGATCAAACGCGTCCTCATCGACAAGTGGGACAACGATCGCGCGCTGGAGGAAGCCGGGCAGCTCGGCTCGATCAGCCCGGTGATGAAGACTTTCGCGCTCGATTACATCCAGGCGCACAAAAAGTAGTATTGCCTAGTTTTTGGGCAGCGGGACGGCGAACATTTTAAACGTGCCCGGATCTTTGTCCTTCAAGGCCGGATCATTCCGGTAATTCAGCTTCCCTTCGACGATCCAGGCCATGCCACGCGTGGCCGTCACCCCGGGCGTGCTTTCCAGTCCCTCTTTGATGGTCTTGATCACCGCGGTCTGCATACCCGGACCTTCGAACGTAACGATGCTCATCTTGCCCGAGTTCTCAGCCAACAGCAGACGATTCTTACCGATTGCCCGCATGCCGTCGGGACGATCAATCGCGCGCGGAAGCTTGAGCTCGATCACGCCTTTCGCTTTGCCGTCCGGTCCAAGATCCAGGCGTAGAAGTTTATTCGCGCTGACGCTGTTCACATAGAGGATGGTCGTATCGCCAAATGCGAGGCCATCGGCGCCGGCCAGCAGCGGGTCCTTCGCGACGAGTTCCAGACTCTTGCTACCGGGCTTGAGCATCAAAACCGTGCCTTGGCGTGTGTCAGTGATATAGGTTGTGCCGTTAGCAGCCGTTGCGATGTCGTTACACAAGGCTCCATCTCCAGGCAGAGGATAGGTGCCCTTAGGCGCACCGGTCTTCAGATCGAAAGCCTTCACCGAGGTTGCCTCACCCTTGTTCTCCAGGTTGTTCGAACAGACCCACAGATTTTTGCCCTTCTCATCGGCGAAGACTCCGAGCACGCCGTTAAGACCGCCAGTGCCAGGCTTGATCCACTCCTCGGCTGCTGTCTTCCCCGGCGCGATCCGGCTTACATTTCCATGCCCCAAACTCCCCACGATCAAAGTGCCGTCCGAGGTCGAGGTGATGCTTTCCGGGAAAATGCCCTTTCCTGGGAGCACGATTTCGGTGATGGGCTGCGCGGCGTAAGCACTCGCCACGAATACGGCCAGCGCAGCAATGCCGAGATTATGCGTGTTGAATGGAAGTTTCATAGCTTATAGCAGCATACAATAGAGCTTAAGACTCCTCGTGGAGAAGACCAAATGAAAAAGTATCCTTACATGATCACTGGAGCGCTGGCGTTCGTAGCGTTCGGCTGCGCGTTATTCGGGGACGGCGCGAAAATCACCGGCCTGATCACGGGACCCAACGTGTTCGTCAGCTCGAATGACGTGGTTCCCGGAACGTTTCGCAAGATCACGGTGGCGGATCTTCCTTCTCCCACGGCGCCGGCCCGTGTCGGAGGCTTCGGCAAATCCCCTGCTCCCCAGGCAGGAGCTATGCCGGCT
>JAICXC010000209.1 GCA_025980665.1 Bryobacteraceae bacterium | reverse complement strand
CCCGGTCGCCAAAATCGCCACCAGCATCAAGGCGAGCGTCAAGGCCACGACGGTAGCATCCATCCGCAGAGTGAGTTCCACGGAGTAGCTTCCCACCATGGGGAGATCGAACGTGAAATTGGAAAACCGCGCGATCAATGCCGCAGCAGCGGCGTAGCCCAGCGCGGCACTGGCGCCGCAGATGAGCACGCTCTCACTGAGGAACTCGCGAATCAGGCGGCCCCGCGGTGCGCCGATCGCGAGCTTGATCGCCGCTTCCTGCCTTTTGCCTACGGCGACGGCCAGCAGCAGATTCGCGACATTGGCACACGCGACGAGAAGTACGAGCAGAACGAACCCGATCAGAATGGCGAAGCCTATCTCCACGCTGGGGTCGGAAGGCGGCAGCAGCGTGGCGCGAGTGACCACCGCCGTAACATCCTTGTCCTCTTTCGGAAACGCGGAGGCAAGCTGCCCGGAAAGGGCTGCCATGTCCGCCTGCGCCTGCTGCCGGCTGACTCCCGGCTTGAGCCGGGCCACGAGGACTATACCCCGATTTTCCCGCTTCGTATAGGAAGGATCCGACCGCGGCAGCGACGTCAGAAGATCCCCGTTAAAGCCGTAGAAGGATCCGGTAAATTCCCGCGGCGCGACGCCCACGATTGTGTACCCCGCGATCTCTTTGCCGGAAATGTTCGGGTCACTGCCCAGGCGCTTCCAGCACGAATACGTCATGACGGCAACCGGTTTCGCCACGGAATCGTCACCCGGGGCAAACAGGCGGCCCAGGTACGGCCGCAGCCCCATCACCGCGAAGTAATTGTCGGAAACCGGCCGGGCAACGACCTTGATCTCGCGGTCGTCGTCGAAATTCTCGCTAACTTGTATCGAGTTCGGGGCCGCGGCGATATCGGTGAATACGTGGTTGTTCTCGCGATAGTACTTGTAATCCGGGTAGGAGACGTTGGCCATCGGCTCCGTCGGGGTCCGCGTGTAAATCTTGACCAAACGGTCCGGCTCAGGCGCCGCGGGAGGCAGCAAGAGGAAGGTATTTGAAACGCTCAGGGCCACTACGCCCAGAGCCATGGCGATGGACAGCGAGAAAACAGCGATCGCTGTGAGCTTCCAGTGCTTGAGCAGGATGCGCGTGGATCGGAAGACCACACGATTGTTTTAGCACAGCCGGGTGGGCTGTTATACGACGTCGACGCCCATGGACTTCGCGGTGCCCCGCACCTGCTCCATGGCCGACTTCAGGTCGAAGCTATTGAGATCCGGCAGCTTGATCTTGGCGATTTCTTCCACCTGGGCCTGTGTAATCTTGCCGACGCGATTCTTGTTGGGTTCGGGCGATCCCTTAGCGAGGCCGCAGGCGCGCTTGATCAGCACCGGCACCGGAGGCGTCTTGGTGATGAACGTGAAAGACCGGTCCGAGTAGATGGTGATCACCACCGGGATGATGAGACCTTCCTGATCCTTGGCGGAGGTCTTGGCGTTGAACGCCTTGCAGAACTCCATAATATTGACGCCCTGGGGTCCGAGGGCCGTGCCCACGGGTGGTGCGGGCGTGGCTTTGCCAGCCGGAATCTGCAGCTTTACCGATCCTGTTACTTTCTTAGCCATGCTTGCTCCTAGCCGCTTTCGCGGCTCCTAAATTTTCTCCACCTGCAGGAAATCCAATTCCACGGGCGTCGAGCGGCCGAAAATCGTGACCATCACGCGCAGCGTGTTGCGCTCGGGATTAACTTCGTCCACCTTGCCGGAAAAGTTGGTAAACGGCCCATCGACGATACGCACATTCTCGTTCTTTTCGAAGCTGAGCTTGGGCCGGGGCCGTTCGGCCGACGTGGACTGGCGATACAGGATCGAGTTCACTTCGTCGGCAGTTAGCGGCACGGGAGCATTCCCGCCGCCCACAAACCCGGTAACGCGCGGGGTCGCCTTCACTGCATGCCACAGCTCGTCGTTCATTTCCATTTCCACAAGGACGTAGCCGGGATACAGCATCCGCTTGCTGGTGATCTTCTTCCCGTTGCGCAGCTCCACCACTTCTTCGGTGGGGATCAGGATCTGCCCGATCTTGTCGGCGAATCCGAAAGCGTCCGCGCGGCTTTTGAGGGAGTCAGCCACCTTCTGCTCGAAGCCCGAATAGGTGTGGACGATAAACCAATTCTTATTCGACGGCTCGGCGGGAGCCGGACCGCCTTCGGCAATCATGTCGTGCGCGGCCTCCGCTTCGGGAGTGTCGGACATAGGTTCGACCGGCAGTTCAGGAACTATCGGGTTCTCGTCGGGGAGCATCTCTTCGTTCATTTGGGAGGTGAACCTACTTGGTAAAGTAATCGTACACCCGCTGGACCAGTTTGTTGATAATATTGTCGATCAGAAAGAAATAGGCGCCGAACGCAAATACGGCCGCCAGCACGACGCCCGTAGTACCGCGCACCTGTTTCCACGACGGCCAGGTTACCAGCTTCATTTCGTGCTGCAGCTCTCCGAAATAGTCCTTGACCTGCGTAGGCCACTTATTGATTCCGCCGGTTGCTTCGCTCATCGTCTTTCCTTTTCCTGGAAACTACAGTCTCTCGCACGGAGCGCGTCAAGGCCGCCAGAGGCGGCGCGCTAAATCCGCCGGAGGCGGGGTGGCAGGGGCGGAGGGATTCGAACCCCCACTCGCGGTTTTGGAGACCGCTGGTCTGCCGTTAAACCTACGCCCCTACATTCTCTTACAGTGTACTCCGTAGGGGTCCCCGGTGCCGACCCTACTTGATCTCCTTGTGCGCCACGTGCTTACGGCAGAACGGGCAGAACTTCTTCAGTTCGATGCGCTCCGTGGTCAGCTTCTTGTTCTTCATGCTGGTGTAGTTCTTGCGTTTGCAATCCCCACACTGAAACGTAATCTGTTCGCGTGCCATAGTTACTCCACAATCTCCGAAACCGTGCCCGCCCCTACTGTGCGGCCGCCCTCGCGAATCGCGAAGCGCAACCCTTTGTCCATAGCGACCGGAGTGATCAGCTCGACTTCAAGCGCCACGTTATCGCCCGGCATCACCATCTCCAT
>JAICXC010000153.1 GCA_025980665.1 Bryobacteraceae bacterium | reverse complement strand
GGACTCAAAATCCGCCGGTGCTTAGCACCTTGGGGGTTCAACTCCCCCTCCCGGCACCAGCCCTAGAAACCGTGCGGGACGCGGCCTTCGGAGGAGTTGCTCTCCTATAGTTGCTCTGGTTCGGACCACCCTTCCGATATAGTCTTGTGACCGCATTGTGACCGGAGCCGGACGCAAGAGAGCGTAAGCCAGCGTACTGGAGAGTCTCGCGGGGCTGCCACAAGGAGTGGTGCCATCAAGCCGCTGGGGTGCGATGAGGAGGATAGCTTCCGGTTTGCCGACAATCCGGGAAACTAGATCTCTCTTTAGCTAGTGGTTAGATTTCGGTTGCTCAATCAGTAGTAGCAGTGACGTGTGCCACGACGAGAAGCGGGTGCTTTTCTCGGCAATTTTGTTCGTGCGGAGGTTTCCTGCTCAGAAACGATCAGTTCAAATTCCATCCGAGCTCGACGAGCGTCTGGTGATTGCCGGCCGATACACCGTGATTGCCAATCTGATATGTGCCATACAGCGTCAATTTCGATGTTGCTTTGAAGATAATACCCGGAGTGAGGTAGCCGAGGGTCTGGTTGCCGGTGTACCAGTCGGCAGCAACTGTGAGCCTGCCGGTGATCGGTTGCTCGACGGCAAATTGGCCTCCAGCACGATTGCCCGACGCGACCACGTGTGTACTGAAGTCATACGCGCCGAACGTTGCCCGCGTTCTAGTTTGCCAGGTCTTCGTCCATTCCGCGTATGCGTAATTGCCTGCTCGATACGTCCTGTTCTGAACGGGCAGGAACACATCATCGCCGATGAGAAATGCCCATCCGTTTTCTCTGCTATCGTAAGCCTTCCATTTGATTGTGGGTGTCAGAGTCGTTTGCGGGTTCCCTGGTGCGGACAGGCCATTCACATTAAGGCCAATCTCGATCTGATCACCCACACCTGCGACCATTCGAGGAGTGAAAGAGCGGACTGCGCTTCGAGGCATGTAGGTGGCATCAAATTCGAAGTAAACCTTATCGCGGTTGAGGACATCGCCACTCGGAACGTTGAACATCGTTTCCTGCGCCAGCAACGGGATTGTGCACAGCAGTAGCAAGCTAGCGCCGAAGAGACGAACATTTTTTGTGTATCGGCCGCGTTTCACGGGCCGGTTGTCCGATCCAACGCGAGGTTCAACTCAAGCACGTTCACGCGAGGTTCGCCGAGAAACCCGAACTGCCGTGGCTGAATATGAGAGCGGACCAACTCCCCAACTTCTTCGGGGCTAATATGGCGCTCACCAGCGACTCGGGGCACCTGAAAATACGCGGCGGCGGGCGTTATGTCGGGATCGAGGCCGGAGGCGGAGGTCGTAATGAGGTCCACCGGAACGGGTGCGTTTCGGTTTTCTGCATAAAGCGCCGCAGCGTCCTGATTCACTCTGTCGATCAGTTTCCGATTTGTGGGTCCGAGATTGGTTCCTCCGGAATTCGCTGCATCGTAGCCAAAACCGGCCGCAGAAGGGCGGGAGTGAAAGTACCCAGGCCCGGTAAACGGCTGGCCAATAATTCTCGATCCTATGACTTTGCCGTCGCGAACAATCAATTGCCCATTCGCTTTATCAGGAAATAGGAGCTGCGAAGCAGCAGTCATCAGCAGCGGGAATACGATGCCTAGCAGAACCGTTGTCACCACCGTCATGAGCACCGAAATAACGAGATTCTTCTTCATAGCAACCTCACGCAAAACGTGCCGCGGTAATCAGCAGATCGATGATCTTGATCCCTACGAATGGCACTACGATACCGCCGAGACCGTAGATGAGCAGGTTCCGTCGCAGCAGTACGGCAGCACTCATGGGGCGGTACTTGATCCCGCGCAGTGCCAGCGGAATCAGCGCGATGATAACGACGGCGTTGAAAATCACCGCCGACAAAACCGCAGACTGTGGCGTCCTGAGGTGCATGACATTCAGCGCGTTCAGCACCGGGAATGTTCCGGCAAACATGGCAGGTATGATGGCGAAGTACTTGGCAACGTCGTTGGCGATGGAGAATGTCGTCAGGGCTCCCCGCGTCATCAGCAGTTGTTTGCCGATCTCCACCACCTCGATGAGCTTGGTGGGATTGGAATCCAGATCGACCATATTGCCGGCCTCTTTCGCCGCTTGGGTGCCCGTGTTCATGGCGACGCCCACGTCGGCTTGTGCCAGAGCTGGTGCATCGTTGGTTCCATCTCCCGTCATAGCCACCAACTTGCCCTCGGTCTGCTCCCGGCGTATGAGATCCATTTTGTCCTTGGGCGTCGCCTGGGCCAGAAAGTCATCGACGCCTGCCTCCCACGCAATGGCGGCAGCGGTGAGCGGATTGTCGCCTGTGATCATCACGGTGCGGATTCCCATCGCCCGTAGCTGGTCGAAGCGTTCGCGCATGCCACCCTTCACGATGTCTTTAAGCTCGACGACTCCCAGAGCACCACGTGTCCGCTCGGCGACCACCAGCGGCGTTCCACCCGCACGAGCAATCTGATCCACGCTGGCCCGCACTTCGCCGGGTAACGACTTGCCGTTGTTCCGCAGGTACTGCTCGATGGCGTCTACGGCTCCCTTACGGATCTCGAATCCGTTTATGTTCACGCCCGACATCCGTGTTTGGGCGGAGAAAGGGACGAAGTGCGCCTGGTGGGACGCAAGTTCACGGCCACGCAGCCCGTACTTTTCCTTCGCGAGCACAACGATGGAGCGTCCCTCGGGAGTCTCGTCGGCCAGAGACGAGAGCTGAGCGGCATCGGCCAGTTCCGTGTCGGAGACACTCGGCGCAGGAATGAAACGTGAAGCTTGCCGGTTGCCGAGGGTGATGGTTCCGGTTTTGTCGAGTAGCAGCGTGTTGACATCGCCCGCGGCTTCGACCGCACGTCCCGACATCGCCAGCACATTGTGTTGAACCAGTCGATCCATGCCCGCTATACCAATCGCCGAGAGCAGCCCTCCAATCGTGGTTGGAATAAGGCAGACCAGAAGCGACACAAGAACAAAAATCGTTTGCGGCGAACCAGAGTAGATCGCGAACGGCTGCAGAGTGATTACTGCCAGTAGGAAGATGATGGTCAGTCCGGCAAGCAGGATATTAAGGGCGATCTCGTTGGGTGTTTTCTGGCGTTCCGCTCCTTCGACCAGGGCAATCATCCGGTCGAGAAATGTCTCGCCGGGGTTCGATGTGATCTTAACTTTGATTTGGTCGGACAACACACGGGTGCCACCGGTGACTGCAGAACGGTCTCCGCCCGATTCCCGGATGACAGGAGCGGACTCGCCGGTAATGGCTGATTCATCTACGGAAGCGACACCGTCAATGATTTCACCATCTCCGGGGATAAATTCGCCGGCAGAGATGATCACGATGTCGCCCGCCTGGAGCCGCGAGCTGGGGAGCTTCTGAGTTGACCCGTCCGCCTCAAGCCTGTTGGCGATGGTTTCCGAGCGGGTCTTTCGCAACGCATCGGCCTGTGCCTTTCCACGGCCCTCGGCCATCGCTTCCGCAAAATTGGCGAACAGAACTGTGAACCAGAGCCAGAGGGTGATCTGCAGATTGAAGCTGAACGCCTGGTGCGGATGGCGCACCAGCAGGGCAGTCGTGACGACGCTCCCCACCTCGACTACCAACATGACCGGGTTACGCATCATGGTACTGGGATTCAGCTTCAGAATCGCGTCGCCAAATGCATGTCGCACGATCCTCGAGTCCCAAATGGATTTTCGTGACGGTTTATTGGCCATGTGTCCTCAAAAAGTTCTGCCCGCGTACATCAGCAAGTGCTCGAGAATAGGCCCAAGGCTAAGTGCGGGAAAGAAGGTCAGTGCCCCAACAATCAAGACAACGCCAATCAATACGGCCGTGAAAAGTGGCGTCGTCACAGGAAATGTGCCGAGCGAGGGCGGAACGTGTTTCTTGCGTGCCAGATTGCCGGCGATTGCCAGCATGGGAATGATCATCAGGAACCGCCCTGCCAGCATCGCCACTCCGAGGGTGGTGTCGTACCAGGGGGTATTGACGGTCAGACCGCTAAAGGCCGAGCCGTTGTTTCCTGCGCCGGAAGTAAACGCATAGAGGATTTCGCTTAGGCCATGCGGCCCGGGATTGAGAATGCCCGCGGTGCCATACGGTTTCACGGCGGACACCGCCGAGAACGCCAGGATGATCAGAGGGAAGATAAGAACCACCAGCATCGCCATCTTCACGTCGTACGCTTCGATCTTCTTGCCCAGATACTCAGGCGTGCGGCCTACCATGAGTCCTGCGATGAAAACTGCCAGTAGGACAAAAATTAGCATGCCGTACATGCCCGCCCCGACCCCGCCGAAGATGATTTCGCCGAGCATGATGTTCACCAGAGGCACCAGTCCCCCGAGCGGGGTAAAGGAGTCGTGCCAGCTGTTAATCGCGCCGCAGCTCGCGTCGGTGGTAATCGTCGCCCAGAGCGCCGAGTTCGCGATTCCAAACCGTACTTCTTTGCCTTCCATGTTGCCGCCGGACTGAACTGCGCTCGCGTGCTGGTCCACATTAGGTGCGTACAGCGGATTGCCACGCGCTTCGGCCCAATACACGGTGCTGACGCCTGCCAGGAAGAGAATTGCCATTGCCGACCACACTGCCCAGCCATGTCTCTGGGAGCCAGTCATACGGCCGAGGGTATACGTCAATCCTGACGAGACGGCGAAGATGGCGAACATCTCGATGAGGTTTGACAAGGGCGTTGGGTTTTCGAATGGATGGGCGCTATTCGCGTTGAAGTATCCGCCGCCGTTGGTGCCCCATTCCTTGATGAACTCCTGCGACGCGACCGGCCCCTGCGCAATCCTCTGGCGCGAAACGGTCTCCATGACGGGCTTACCCGCCGCATCCACCATCGGCTTGCCGTCGGCTCGGTTTTTCTGTACCTGCTGCGGTTCGACCAATTTCACTGTGTCGTAAGGGCGCAGGTTCTGTACTACGCCCTGCGAGACCAGGAGCAGCGTGCCGACCACGCAGAATGGCAACAACACCCAGAGCGAGGCGCGGACCATGTCCACCCAAAAATTGCCGATCGTTTCCATTTGTCGACGGGCGATGCCGCGAATGAATGCAATCGCCAGCGCAATGCCCGCCGCGGCAGAAACGAAGTTGTGATATGCCAGGCCAGCCATCTGGGTGAAATAGCTCATCGTGGTCTCACCCGAGTACGCCTGCCAGTTCGTATTGGTAGTGAAAGAGGCCGCCGTATTGAATGCCAGGTGCTCCGGCGAGACACCCGCGAACTTCTGCGGGTTGAGTGGCAAATGCCCTTGCAGTCGCAGAATCGCGTACAACACGGTCATCGAAACAGCGCTGAAGAAAAGCATCGCCACCGCGTACTCACTCCAGCGCATCTCGTGATTCTCGTCCACGGCCGTGAGGCGGTAGATCAGGCGCTCCAAGGGGCGAAATACTGGATCGACAAACGTTTTGTCACCGTTGAAGACCCGTGCCATGTACACGCCCAGCGGCTTGGTGACGGCGAGGATGAGGCCCAGAAACAAAACGATTTGGAACCAACCATTTGCGGTCATTTAGAACCTCTCCGGCCGCAGCAGTGCGTAGAGCAAGTACAGAATCAAACATGTGCTGATCGCGAGAATGATGATCGATTCGACCGACATGGTCACCTCACGCGATCGCAGGCTTGGACGTATCCGACAGCAACTGCAAAAAAACTGATAGTGAGCACGAGAAAAAGCAAGTCATGCATAGTTCGTTTTTCCCCTCTTTTTTTGAGACGTCTCCCTTCACAAGGCGCGCACGTCATCTGCTGCGGTGAGCATGAGGAAGAGCGTAGAGCGGATAATTCCCAGGACGAAGATCCACACTCTGATTGCAATGGTTGGAAGGATTGCGGGAACGCTTCCACGCCCCTATTGGAGAATGTAGCGACTAAAAAGCGGATAGAAAGTACGTTAAAAGTACGTAAACGGACTACTCGCCGGGCTCAAACCGGTAGCCGACCCAGGGCTCGTTGAGGATGTAGCGCGGGGTCTCGGGGTCGGGTTCGAGTTTCTTGCGCAGGTGATTCACACACACGCGCACGTATTCAGGCTGTTCGATACTGTGGGCTCCCCACACAGACGCAAGCAGTTTGCGGGTGGTAATGAGCTTGCGCGGATGCTGCGCGAGGTAGACCAGGAGGTCGAACTCTTTCGGCGTTAGGCGGACTTCAACCCCTGACAACGTGACGCTGTGGGCATCCAGGTCGATGCGGAAGTCCCCGTCTTCAATAAGCGTTTTCACCGGCGAGACTTCCTTCAGCCGCCGCAAGTTGGCCCTGACGCGCGCCATCAATTCATCAACCGAAAACGGCTTCGTAACGTAGTCGTCTGCGCCCGCATCGAGCGCCTCGATCTTTATCTTCTCCTGATCTCGCACGGATAACACGATGATTGGAATTTCCGATGTCTGCCGTATGCGGCGGCAGAGTTCGACCCCGTCAACATTAGGCATGGCAAGGTCGCTTATAACCAGGTCGGCGCGCCAATCCTTCATCATCTCCAGCGCACTCTCACCATCATGGGCAACACGCACGTCATACCCGTGGGCGGTCAGGGCGGTTCGCAAGACGCGCGTGATTTGCGGCTCATCATCGACAGCCAGGATGTGATGGGGTGCCGTCATTTGCTTTGCGTAACGATGTGCACATCCACGGAGGGCGCCTCCCGCAGGAATTTGTGCACTGCCGACATGTAGAGGTATCGCTTCCAACCGGTGGTAGCCGAGTGCCCAAAGACAACCTGGGTGACATGCTTGTCGCGCACGTACCTGGCAACAGTTTCGGCGACTTTCGTTCCCTTGAGCTTAACGACCTCTGCCCCCAGATTTTCTGCGAACTCAATATTGTGTCGTAACGTGCGCTGGTCCTGCGGGTTGTCGTCCACACCGATGTCGACGTACAACACCACAAAATCGGCTCTGACCGCCTCTGCCATTCGCCAGCCTCGTGCAATCAGGTACTGTGCCGCGGGATTCGAACTTATGCACACCGCGATGCGCTCGCGCACGCCCGGCTGCTCAATTTGCTCCCGTTCGACGTACGACTCCAGGCTGCGATCAACCACCTGGGTAACTTGGCGCAATGCCAGTTCACGCAAGGCGATAAGGTTGCCGGGCCGAAAGAAATGGCCTAGAGCTCGTTCCGCTCGTTCTATTGGATAGATGTCGCCACGCTCCATCCGGTGGCGAAGCGCTTCCGGGGTGAGGTCGGCAAGCACGATTTCGTTGACCCGCTGCATCACCCAATCGGGCACCGTTTCGCGCACTGTCACGCCGGTGATGGTGCGCACCATCGGCGTCATGCTCTCGATGTGCTGGACGTTCATCGTCGACAGAATGTCAATACCCGCGTCGAGCAATTCGATCACATCCTCATATCGCTTGCGGTGTTTGCTGCCTTCGATATTGGTATGGGCGAGTTCGTCAATGACCGCGACTGCCGGCTTGCGAGCCAGGATCGCGTCAACATCCATGTCTTCAAACAGCGCGCCCTTGTATTCGAGATTTCGCCTGGGGACTGTGGGGAGCTTTGCCGCGAGCTCGGTAATGGGCTTGCGGCCGTGCGTCTCGACGACGCCGACCATGACATCTTCGCCGCGGCTGTGGCGGCGAATGGCTTCGCTGAGCATGCTATACGTTTTCCCGACACCGGGAGCGTAGCCGAGAAACAACTTTAACAGCGCCTCTTTCTTTGGAGACGCTTCCTCCAGCCACTGCTCTGGCGTCTTGGTAGCCACGGCACTATTGTTCAACGAGCAGCGCCGAAATGCAGCATCGTTTATGCAGTTTTTACGACTTTCGAGCGCTATAAGGGAATCCTGCCTGACAATCCTCGACTAGAATCTGAGCGTGCCAGGATCTTCTCAGCGCAGGCTGGTCCGGTTCGGCGTTTGCTCCGCGGTGGTCGCCGGCATTACCGCCGGTTACACACGCCTCTTGCACGTGAATCCCACAACGGTCGCCTTGAGCTTCCTGCTCGCGGTACTCGTAATTGCCGCTGTTTGGGGGCTGAAGTTTTCGGTCTATACGTCATTGATCGCAACCGCCTGCTTTAACTTCTTCTTCCTTCCACCCGTGCGAACTTGGACAATAGCCGACCCGCAGAACTGGGTCGCCTTGGGCGTGTTCCTGATTACGGCGATGATCGCCAGCAAACTGTCGGATAAAGCGAGGCGGCAGGCCTTGGCAGCTGAGAGTCGCCGCCGCGAGGTGGAACGGCTATACGCTTTCAGTCAGCAACTTCTGATCAAGGACAACATCTTCGAACTGCTCAATGAGTTGCCGGCGAAGATTATCGATGAATTTTTGCTTTCTGACGCGGCCATTTTCGTCGCTTCGCGTCAAAAGGTGTACTACTCCGATGTCGCCGCACGCAACTTGCTTTCCGCGGATGCGTTAAAGGCGGTCAGCGCACGGGGAGAGCCCACTGTCGATACGCAGCGAGGTGTCGCTCTCAGTCCGCTCCGCATAGGGGTCAGGGCGGTCGGCAGCATCGGAGTCATCGGTAATATTTCCTTCGAAACCTTGGAGGCTATCGGCGGTATGGTTGCCATTGCGACCGAACGAGCGATCGCCATGGAAAAGCTCTCGCACGCCGAGGCGGCACGAGAAAGCGAACGTTTACGATCAGCGCTGCTAGACGCAGTTACTCATGAATTTCGCACTCCGCTCACCAGTATCAAAGCGGCAGCCTCGACTTTGGGGTCAAGCGTGCAATTGGATGAGGCAGCGCGAAGCGACTTGATCGCAGTCGTCGAGGAAGAAGCGGACCGGCTGAACCGGTTGGTGGGCGAGGCCGCGGAAATGGCGCAACTTGATGCCCATCAGGTGCACCTCGAATTCGAGGTCCTGGACATCGGGAGTGCCGTTAACGCCGGGGTCAAGAATGTCGGACCCGCTCTTGGCGACCGCAAGATTGAGGTCGCGATTGCCCCAGGTCTTCCTCGTATCAGAATGGACAAGGAGCGCATTATCGAGGTCATCCGTCACCTTCTGGACAACGCCGCAAAATATTCGCCGGCAGGCACTCCCATCCATGTAACAGCGGAACGACTAGGGACAAACGTCCGCATCAGTGTCGCCGATCACGGTCCCGGAATCGATGACTTCGAGCAGTCGCTGATCTTTGAAAAGTTCTACCGTGGCCGCGGCCAGCGTGGGATTCAGGGCACGGGAATGGGATTGCCGATAGCGAAAGCGATTATCGAAGCGCATGGCGGCAGCATCGGTGTGACCAGTCAGCTCGGTCGCGGATCAGTTTTTCACTTTAGCTTGCTAGCGCTGCCGGAATAAAAATCGTCCGAATAGTTACGACTCGCTACTATCCGTTTGTATCGGGTCGCGCCCGGCAAAGCCAAGCTTAGAACGGAATTCCAGGATTGCTCCCGGATGACGGGCAATCCGGAACTCAGCATCAGGAGAACCGTAGGGACCGGATGTCCTCCTGTGCTCGAAGGGGTTTCCGCGGGCTTATCGGCTGCTAGGCCGTCTCCCAGTCCAGGAGAGGCTCGGAAGTACCCTCCCGCTTTACGACGATATATCCCGTTGCGCAACCAGACCTGAAGGCTGGCCGTTGGTGGGGTGGCGGGGCCCCGGCGGGGGAAGATATGATTGAGCTGACACCCCACGGGCGCCCCCCCCGGGGGGGGGAGGGTGGGGG
>JAICXC010000043.1 GCA_025980665.1 Bryobacteraceae bacterium | reverse complement strand
CGGAGACACTTGCCAGTCCAGGAGCGCCGGGAGCACTATGCCAGACTCCCACGAGTTCGTCGGGCTTCGGGTAGGCCAGCGGCTTGAGCAGCACGCTATTGACGACACTGAAAACCGCTGTATTCGCGCCAATGCTGATCGCCAGCGTCAAAAGCGCAATTACCGTGAACATCGGGTTGCGGCGCAACGCGCGCATCCCGTAGCGGGCGTTGCGGAGGAGGGTATCGAGTAAGGCGACCGTATTCATTCGATAAATCTCCTCTCGAACCAGAGTGGGATTCCCGAATTTCCTGCGGGCGGCCTGGCGCGCGTCATAGGGAGGCATCCCGCGGGCGATGTTGGCGTCGGTCTCGATCTGAACGTAGGACTCGATTTCTTCGTGCCGTTCGCGGTCCCACTTCGTCCGTTGAAAGAAACGTCTCCAGCTCATTTCGTTTACTCCGCAGCCGGTTTCAGGATGCGGCCGATCGCGCGAACGACCTGCTCCCAGCGCGTGGTTTGCGCGATCAATTGCTTCCGGCCGGCCGGGGTCAATCGATAGTACTTGGCCTTGCGATTGTTCTCCGATGTGCCCCAAAAAGAAGCGATCCAACCCCGTTCTTCCACGCGATGCAGGGCGGGGTAAAGCGAGCCATGCTCAATTTGCAGGACATCCTCGGAGCCGCGTTCAATGGCGTGCGCGATGGTGTGGCCATGAGCCGGACCCAGGAGCAACGTTTGAAGGATCAACATATCCAAAGTGCCTTGTACCATTTCACTTTGGATAGGCGATTTTCGGCTGGGCATATCGCTTGGATTATTCCACTAGATGATCTACCTGTCAAGGCGACAGTATTGCTATAGGCCCAACAACAGGCCTATTCTTCCAGAAGAATACCGAGGGGTGCCAGAGGGCGGTCAGCAGCCGTGCTGTTCCTTGTGCTGTTCAAGACTCAGCCTGGCCGCGTTGCGGGCGTCTCTGGCCTCGTCGACCAGAGCCCGGGCACGATCATATTCCTGTTTAGTGGTTTTGCCGCGAACCCGATTCACCTCATTAACGCAGGCAGTGTAGTGTTCCGCTGCGGCATTATAGAGGGCCCGTAAGCGTTGTCTTTCATCGCAAGTCACGCAGTTGCCGCCTTACGCCGCGGCGCCCTGGTCTGTATATCGGGACCGCGCACATCAGCTATCTTAGCGGACGGAATGACCGCAGCGACGCTATATGCGCGATGTGATGCCGCCCATGCCAGGCATACTGCGCCAAGTATTGATCTAGCCGCCACACGCCCGATTCCGGATGCTTAAACGAGCGCTGATAGTCGCGCTCGCTCATCGATTCGAGCAGCCGCACCCAGCGGACGTGTAGGGATTCGAGAAGATCGAGAGAAGGTTCCAAGGGCAGGGTGGCGTCTGCCAGCACGGCCCAGCGCGCCTCGTCGTAGGGTTTGATCATTGGCTGGTCCTCGGTGAGCGCGAGCTTGAATCGGACGAATGCGTTCATGTGACTGTCGGGCACATGATGGACCACCTGCCGAACGGTCCACCCGCCCGGGCGATACGGTGTGTCGAGCTGCCCTGGCGTCAAGCCGGCGACTGTTGCGCGAAGATCCCGAGGCGCACGCGCAACTTCGTGTATCCACGCCTGCCGTTGCGCCGCAGTGGTTGATTCGGGCAAGGTAAACCGGCCAATGGGATACTGGAGATCCGTCATCGCTTCATAATAACGACGATGCGGCGTATTCTTCCGCTCGACGATCGCGGAGATAAGGAACCGCTGTAAATCGCCAGAAGTTTGAGGAGCACTGTTGTCGACCGACGGGTCGTACGATCCCGCGAATCCGGATTCGTACAGCCGGATTGTTCTGGCCTTCCCGCGGGTGTAGACTTGAGTCCTCTAAAAGGAGGATCTATGGCGTCCTATTTACTGCAAGTCGGTTACACACCCGAAGCGTGGTCAGCGATGATCCACAATCCGCAGGACCGTTCCGCGGCCATCAAAACTCCAGTCGAAAACTTGGGCGGTCGCGTCGAACGCTTCTGGCTGTCTTTCGGCGACTACGATATTATCGGCGTCGTTGAAATGCCGGATAGCGTTAGCGCCGCGGCATTCTCCATGGCTATAGCGGCTGGAGGGGCGTGCCGCGCCGTGCGGACCACGCCTCTGCTGTCCTCGTCGGAAGGTTTGGAGGCTATGAAGAAAGCCGCGGCTTGCGGCTACAAACCTATCGGCCTGTCAGCGCAGGCCGGTGGTTAATTAAGCGTCGCCGCATCCGCCTGTTACATTGGCTAGGTGGATGGAGCTGTCGTAGTCGACAAACCTTCGGGCTGGACCTCGCATGACGTCGTCAACAAAGTCCGGCGTTTTGCGGGAACTAAAAAAGTCGGGCACCTGGGAACCCTCGATCCTGCGGCGACCGGTGTGCTTCCACTGGTAATTGGCCGCGCGACGCGCTTAGCCCAGTTCTATACGCGAAACGATAAAGTCTATGAAGGCGTCATCCACTTCGGCTATTCCACCGATAGCTACGATGGCGACGGGCAGCCCACCTCGCCTGCTCAGGAGATTGTGCTCGACCGGGAACAACTGGAAGGCGCGCTCCAGAAATTTCGCGGGCCATTCGCGCAGATTCCGCCGCAGGTTTCCGCCAAGAAGATCGCGGGCCGACCTGCATATGAAATGGCTCGCAAGCAACAACCGGTCGACTTGAAAGCAGTCGATGTCGAGGTGTATTCGCTGGAGGTCCTGCGCATGGAAGGCTGCGAAGCCGAGGTTCGCGTGCACTGCTCGGCGGGAACCTACTTGCGCAGCATCGCCCACGAAGCCGGTCAAGCACTGGGGTGCGGAGCGTTTCTCAAATCCTTGCGCCGCACAGCTTCCGGCGATTTCAAAATCGAGGCGGCGCGGACGCTTGAACAACTCGCGGGTTTGGCCGATGCCGGTCGTTTTGCGGAGGTTGTGATCCCCGCTGCTGAACTTCTTCCGCAGTTCCCGGCGGAAATGGTAGACGCCTTGACGGCAGGACAAATCCGCAACGGCCGCGATTTCCGCATCTCGCCCTTTCACGTGCGGCCCGGTGGCCGCTTCGTAAAGGCGGTAACGCCGGAAGGCCAGTTGGTAGCTATTGGCGAAGCTCGTTTGCCGCACCTGTATCATCCTGTTCTGGTGCTGTGAAGTTTCTTTCATTTGCGGATGTGCCGAGATTGATTATCCTGAAGTGTGCGGATGAAGCTGCTCGCCTCGCTCCTGCTGGTGGTCCTCAGCTTTGCGTTGATCGCGAGGAGTGTGGCCGCGCAAGACGATCAGGACAAGGACTCTTTCACGGGAACACTGGTCGAAAATGCACCGGATCACCTGAAGGTGACCCGCGTCGTGCAAGGCAAAACCGAAGGGCACGTTTTCAAGATTACCGCCGAGACTAAGATCGAAGGCGGCCGCCTTCGGCTGCGGCAGCGAATCTACGTCCGCTACATCTCGGGCGAAGATAGTGACACGGCGATCTTAGTAATCATTCGCCCGTCCGGGAAAAAGCAAAAGTAGCAGTCGTTCATTCGCTTTTATTTGCGGCTTTGTTCTTGCGGCTCTTGACCCAGCCCGGCTTCACCACTTGCCGTCCACGTCCCAGCGCCAGTGCTCCGGATGGAACAGCATCGGTAATCACGCTACCCGCGCCCACATAGGTATCGGGCCCGATTTCGACCGGAGCCACCAGAGTCGAATTGCTCCCGATAAACGCGCGCTCGCCGATGGTGGTCCGGTGTTTCTTCTCGCCGTCGTAATTGCAGGTGATGGTCCCGGCGCCGATATTCGAACCAGCGCCGATCTCGGCATCTCCGAGATACGTCAGATGCTGGCTTTTGGCGCCTTTGCCGAGTTTGGCCTTCTTCAGCTCCACGAAATTTCCCACGCGCGCGTCCGGACCCACGTGTGCCTCCATGCGAAGCCGGGCAAACGGACCCACCTGCGCGCCGGTATCGATGCGGGAATTCGCGACCAAAGTGTAAGGCGCCACGACAACGCGATCCTCGAGAACGGCCGATTCGAGAATCGCTCCCGCACCCACGCGGCACTCTTCGCCGATCTCGGTCATCCCCAGCAGCCGCGCGAACGGTTCTACCACCGTGTCGACGCCGACACGTACATGTGTATCGATCGTCACCGTTTCCGGCCGTTCGATGGTAACGCCCGCCAGCATCAGCTCGCGGCATTTTCGTTCCCGCAAGACACGGTCGGCGTCGGCCAGCTCGATGCGAGTGTTGATGCCCAGAAGTTCGTCCGGATCGTCGATGTGCAGCGCGCCCACGCGGTGTCCGTGGCGCGTCAGGATTTCCGCCATGTCGGTCAGATACAGCTCGCCCGATGCCGAGTTGGGCGTGAGCTCGACGATGTGCCGCCACAATAGCGGCGCCTGGAAACAATAGATCCCGGAGTTGATCACCTGGATCGACTTCTGCTCGGGTGTGGCGGCTTTCTCCTCGACAATCGCAGTCACATCGCCCTTGCTGTTGAGGAGTACGCGGCCGTATCCCGACGGATCCTGGAGCGTCGTCGTGATCAGCGTCGCGGCGGCGCCGGAAGCGCTCTGCAGATCGCGCAACTTCCGTAGAGTTACCGGCGAAAGAAGGGGCGTGTCGCCATACAGCACCATCAGCAGTCCGTCCTGATTTTCCAGCCGCTCCTTGCAAGCGGCCAGGGCGTGTCCGGTCCCTTTCTGGCCGACCTGCCGCACGAACCCGATTCCCTGCGGTTCGAGAACTGCTTCCACTTCGTCAGCCTGGTGACCAGTTACCGCGATCGTACGATCGGCCGGCGCCACTGCGGCGGCAGCGGATACAACGTGCTCCACCAGCGTCAATCCTCCCGCTCGGTGCAGCACTTTGGCGCGCTTCGAACGCATGCGAGTTCCCAGGCCCGCCGCCAGGATCACCACCGTCGTATTCATGGGACTCATGAAGCCAGCCGCTCCTTCGCCCGGCGACCCTGCTGCGCCAAGTCAATGGCGACGGCGCTAATTGCTCCAGGATCATGCCGGATCTTTTCTTGTATCCGCCGGCCCGCGAGCCGCACCAGATCGGTCGCCACCACTTTGACTCCGGTTGCCTCGATCTTTTTCACGTCGTTCTCCACGGGGCGAGCCTCGCGCGCTCGATATTGCTCAAGCGTCTTGCGCAGGATCGGACCGGTATTGACCACGCAGACGTCGATCAGGCGGGAACCCGGCGGTCCGCCCTGGGCTGACCCGTGACGCGATCCATGACGTAACCCATGACGTAACAACGCCGCTAAATGATCCGAGGCGCCTTCCATATCGGTAGTTTCGCCGGGCTGCGTCATGAGATTCGCGAAATACACCTTCACGGCCGGCGAAGCGGCGATGGCTTGCGGGATGCCCTCGACCAGCAGATGCGGAATGACGCTGGTGTAGAGCGACCCAGGACCGAGCGTGATCAGATCCGCTTCTGCAATCGCGTCTAGCGTCTCTTTCAGAGGGCGTGCCCGCCGCGGACTCAGTTCCACTCGCTGAATTGGCCGGATGCTGCGGCTGATGCGCGTCTCCCCACTCACTTTTTGTCCCCCTGCGAGCGTCGCCTTGAGCCTCACATTCGCCGCCGTGGATGGATAGATCCTTCCACGGACCGCCAGCACTTCCGAGGATAATTTCACGGCGTGTGCGAAATCGCCGGTCAGATGGGTCATCGCCATGAGGAACAGATTTCCGAAGCTGTGCCCCTTAAGGCCTCTGCCTCCGGTGAAACGATAGTTGAAGAGCTGCGAGAGGAGGGCTTCGTCGCGGCATAGCGCCACCATGCAATTGCGGATATCGCCTGGCGGCAGGACATCGAAATCGCGGCGCAACCGCCCGGAACTGCCCCCGTCGTCGGTGACGGTAACCACGGCTGTGATCTCCAGCGCGCCCGGGGATGCCTGAATATAGCGCTTCAGACCTCGTAACAATGTTGCCAGGCCGGTTCCGCCTCCCATCGAGACAATCCGCAGCGGTTGTGGTCGCACACCTTCACCCATCGAAGAATTACTTTGAGGATCTCATGAGCGCACTGTGCGCTCCAAGCGCAATAAGGACTATGACGCCTTTTTCCGGCGAGGTTCTTCTTCGGCTTCGTCGTATAGAGAAACCTGTTCGAGATCGTCGGATTCGAAAACCTGACCGCATTCCACGCAGTGCACGTAGTCGACCCCATCCCGGCGCATCAGAAATTCCGTGCGGTTATGCTCACAGCCTGGCATAGCAAGCTAAATTAACTCTATTCTAGTCACGGGCGTAATGGTGTCAAGCCCCCTCTAGGGCTACGAGTTTGCCCGGTTCCTCTAAAATCATCGGAGATTCACCTTAGTTCCACTGATTCGATACGCCTCTAGCAGCGCACCCTCGGCTGCATTATGCTGGGGAGCCGTTACTTGATTTCCTTCCTCCAGTTCCGTCAACATTCGAAATCTTTCAAGCAATGGTTCGCTGGCGAACACCCCGCCGCTATAACAAACCTTCACCGGGCGGATCCGTTGGCTGGAAGGCTCAAAGAGCTGCCGGCGCACCGCTGCCGTCATAGTTGCCAGCGCCTGTGCGGCCGATCCGAGTATGTCCGCCGCCACGCCGTCGCCCGCGCGCGCCGCTTGGTCGACCAGTTTTGCCCAGCTCGCCACCCGATCGCGCGGATATTCGTCGGTGTAACAAAGATGCAGGAGATGATGGCCGTCACGCGGGTCCAAGTCTTTCTCGGAAACGGCTTCGAGCAGAGCCTCGCGCAGTGCTGTCGGTGAACCCCAACCCTCTTCGTTTCTCAGGACCGCGCGCAGCGCTTTACGGACCAGATCGAACGCGCCACCTTCGTCGCCAAAGATGTATCCCCAGCCACCAGCTCTGGCGGTTACTCCCGCGGCGTTCCTTCCGTAGACCATGGACCCCGTGCCGGCGATCACGATGATCCCCGGTTCGCCGCCGGTCGCGCCAGCCAGGGCGATATGCGCATCATGCGTAATTAGATAGCGCTTCGCGCGGATCGTTTCTTTGGTCAGTACTTCTTTGTCGTCCGGACCGCCGCTTAAGCCGAGGCATGCCGCTCCGAATGCAAGCGGCTGGGTTAAGCCGGCCGATGCCGTGGCCTGGTTGACGCTCTCCGTCATCGCCGCGACAAATTTCCGCCGGCCTTCGCTCGCCGCCGCGTGGTTGCACGGCCCCGCTCGTCCTACTCCCAACACGCGACCGGTTTCGTCCCCAATCAGCGCTGTGGTGCTGGATTGGCCCCCGTCGATGCCTAAATATAGCCGCATCACCAAATCGTCTGATACAGGCGCTCACCTTCGGTGTGGCCGATCAGCTTTAGCCCCCATGCCTCCGGGTCCTCCGCGAAATCCTCGGCCCCGTTACTTTTGTCAGCGACCATCAGATAATGGATCCCGCGCGCGTGCAGTTCATACGTCGCCATCCGGCGGATCCCCTTCGGGACGTCGTGTTGCATCACCCTCGGATTCTCGGCGATCTTTTCCCAGGCCCCCGTAGAACTCGCCGATTCGAGCTGCAACCGGGTCAGCTCGGAATCGCCTGATACTATCAGACGCACTTCATCCACTGGCTCGTCGCGTCCGAAATCGACGTCCAGGTGCATGCCGGGGCTGGCGGTTTCTCCGGATCGCCATCGGGTCGCCAGAGAATTATCAAAAGCTAGTTGCACCTCCCAGGGATTGGGCCACGCTTGCAGCCGCCAATCCAACTTACGCGCGAGCTCCGCGCCGTGATAAAAAAAGCGCAGTTCGTACACATTCCACTGATGGGGATAGAAGCCTTCGGCCGTCTGCACGACGCGCATGCGCCGCGCTTTGCGTTCCGGGAAGGAAAACACTCTCGAAAGGATGGGTTGCTCCGCCGCGTTCCAGCCCATATTGATCGTGTCGGCCAGAGTCTCGTTGCTGGCGGATTCGTAGTACAGCAGAATCGGGTGCCGGGTATAGGAATCCGGAATCCCATCCATGCTGAAAACCGGTTCATTGCCTGGAACCTTTTGGTCGATCATCTGGGCAGCAGAGTATCCCTGGGAGTTCTTACGCAGAAAATCCTCCGGCGGAGTAATTCGCAGCGCTGCCTTATAGGGAAACCGCACCAGCCTCCAGCAGTTCGCATTCACATAATGGTTGAGGATCGGAGGCCAGGATGCCGCCGCGTGGATGAGCATCAGCGCCGCCAGTAGCGTAGCCGCTTCGCCAAACGCGAGTCCTATCGCCAACGAAAAGAACGGAAGGCTGGGAATTAAAAAGCGCGCCCCGATGTTGGCGAAATAGGTCGAAAACATGAGCGCTCCGGCCAGCAGCAGCCGCCTGCCGGCTTGGAATCGAAGGGCAGCCAAGGCCACGGGCAGAAGTAGAAACGCCGGTCCGATGATTCCGCTGACATACCCTCCCCGTAGCGTTGCTTCGAGCGCCAGCGGCCACAGGCTCGGCATCCCGTAGTGCCGCAGCCGCTCCGAATAATCATGCTCGAACATCACGTGCACGTAGGGGTTCCGGAAGATGGAGTTCGCGAAGGGCGCCACGGGGTTCTGGTACCAGATCCAGTTGCGCGCAATCCACGGACCCGCCATAATCAGCGCGCAGCCCGCCACCAGCAGCACCGGCCGCAGACTTTTGCCGATGGGCCGCAGGCGCCGGCTGCGCCATGCCACGAGCCCCAGGGCATAGATCGCGATGGGGAAAGCCGTGTACTTGGCGGCATATGCGTATCCCGCCAGAAGCCCCACGGGGATCAACAGACTCAAGTGACGTTGCTCATCCCAAACTTCGGTCCAGTAGAACGCTCCGAATACGATCGCCGCGGTGGCCACGTCCACATAAGCGGCGGACGCGTCGGCGCCGACCACGGGACTCGCGAAGGTGAGCAATGCGCCGGCGGCTCCCGCCCAGGGTTTTCCGATCCGGCGTCCATAGGCCAGCATCGCCAGGGCCAGAGCGACTGAAAAGGCAAAGTGCACTAACGCCGCGGCAGAATGCCGACCGATCGCGAAGGCCGGCACAAACAGCATCTCCACGCCCTGGCTCAGCATCGCGTACATGTCGTTTGTGAGGGGCTCGAAGCCATGGACTCGGAGCTCGCGCGCCACTAGTCCGAGATGGTAGCCCGCTCCATCCGGGCTCACCTCGGGAGCCCACGCATTCACCAGATAGACCACCGCGAAGATCCCCGCGCACCACCCGAACACCATGCGGAGACTGTTACTTAGGGGTGCAACCGGCTTGCCGATCGCCGTGTGGGCGCCACGCCATGCGCCCGTAACGATCGCTGCGAGAATCGTCGCGGCGAGCAAGCCCGCAAGTACCGGCCAATAGGCAATGTGCAGGGCCAGAATGATGAAGATCGCCAGGTGCAGACAGGCTGCTCCCAGGATGAAGGCCAGAGGAATTCGTTCGTCCTGTCGAAGTGTCGCGCGCAGTTGATCGATCAAAAGCGAGCCGGCAGCGTAGCAGGCAGCCACTGTGAATCCCGCGCCGAATAATGCTGCTGCGGCCTGCCGCATTATTGGGTGAGCCCGATCCGCGTGAGCATAATTCCAAGTGGCGGGCCGCCCTCGGGCGGGATCCATGGCTTGTTGATACTCGCGCCTACGGTGACGTCTCCGGCGGTCACCCAGCCGGCCGGAACTGCCTTCTCGAAGTGTTGCGTGCCGTCGTGACGATAGCGAACGCGATCTAGTACCCGGTCATTCACCAGGAACGACACGGTCAGGGGACCCGTTTTCGCCAACATCGCTCCGGCGATGGCGAAATCGATGGTATATCGAAAGTTCTCGACGGAGCGCATCCGCACCCGCAAGGTGGGCCGCTGTCCGGTCCATCGCCACGTGGTGCTCGCATTCGAAGTAAGGTCCCGGACGAAATGCGTTTTGGCGTCTTCGTCCGCCATATCGACGATCGCCGACATCCGGTAGGGGCGGAAATCCACGAGCGGTTGGCGCTGCACCGGTGGTGCGAAGGGTCCCGGCATATTCCGGCAGCCGCTTGCCATTAGCAGTGGCGCACATACCAGGCCCAGCCTCCACTTCATTCTCGCTACTATAACGCCAAACCATGTCCCTCCAGCCCCGTCTAAATTCATCATCGTGGTAATTTGGGAGAGACCATGCATTTGAAACAAACCCTGCTTTTCGCACTCATCTCGATTTCGATGTGGGCCCAGGGCCCCGCGGCCGATCCACAAAAAGTGGTCGCTACCATTGCGGGCAAGGATATTACCGCTGCCGACGTTCAGAAGATGACGGCCATGTTCAGTCCGCAAGATTTGCAGCAGTTTCAGCAGAATCCGCAATTCATTCTCAGCCAGTATTTTCTCTTTGTGCATCTGGCCGAGGAAGGAGAAAAACGGAATCTGCTCGAGAAGAGCCCCTATAAGGAACAGTACGAAGGTCTCAAGCTGCAACTTCTCCGTAACGCGAGACTGAATGACGAAAACAATACGTTTCCGGTTTCCGCGGAGATGATCGATGCTTACTATAAGCAGCACAGCTCGCAATATGAGCAGGCCAAGATCAAGGTGATCTATATTCCCTTCGCCGGTCAAGTGGTTCCGAAAGGCACCGACCCGGCCTCATTGAAAGCCGCCGCGGAACAAGCTGTACAGGCTGGGCAATCCAAACGGCCGGAGGCGGAGGCTCGCACGCTAGCCACCGATATCGTGAAGCAGCTTCGGGGTGGCGCGGATTTCGCCAAGCTGGCGGAAAAGTATTCGGAAGATGCAGCTTCCAAGGCCGCGGGTGGAGATTTCGGCTTTATCAAGGCCGTCAGCGATTATCCCGCCGAGCTCAAGACCGCGGTATTCGCCTTGAAGCCCGGAGAAATCAGCGACCCGATCCACCAGCCGACGGCGTTTTATATCGTCCGTCTGGAGGAAAAGGGATTACAGCCGATGGAGGAGCTCCGCGAAAATATCGTCCTGGCGCTGCGGAATGAGCACATGAATCTGTGGATGAAAGAAATGAACGCCAGCTACCAGGCGGTCATCAAGGATCAGGATTTCTTCAAGGCCCCGGCGCCTGCGGTGCCGACAGGGTTCCCCGGCGTGGTGCCGCCGCCGAAAGCCGCGCCGCCGAAACCGTAGGCGTCTGCTCAGAGTGTTGCCGCCTCTGTACGGCCGTCCCATTCGCGTGGAGCTCCGCCACACTCTAGGACCCCATCTGGCGGCCACGCACATTCCACGACGTGTGATTCTGCTCGATGCCGGACTCCTGGCCCAGCCGGGCGAGTTTGAAAGAATCCTGGTCCATGAGATTTTCCATTTCGTCTGGGTCCGCCTTTCGAACCAGACCCGCCGGAACTGGGAAGATGTTCTGGCGGCTGAACTTGCCGGACGCGTCCCCGGCGAACTCGGCTGGAGCGCGGAATGGCGAAAGGCCAAGGTTGGCCGCTCTGACATTCGAGGCCGAACTCCGGGGTGGCGGCGTTATGTCTGCGAAAGCTTTTGCGATACTTCGGCGTGGCTCTACGCCGGATTGCGCCGTCATGACGAATACACGCTGGCCATTACGGCTCGCCGGGCCCGCCGTAGCTGGTTTGCCGAGCATCTCCTGACGGGCGGGCCGGTCCCGGTATAATAGGACCATGCAGGCCCGTAAATTGTCGGTGCGTTCGATTCGCCGCTGGGCGCTGTTTGCCGCGGCTGTGGCCATTCTGGCTTCCTGTGAGTCTCCGGTTCCCGAAAACTATCACTTGAAGTCCGCGAACGAGCGCAAACCGACACCCGATTTCGCCCTGAAAGATGCGAGCGGGGCTACGGTGAAACTCTCCGATTACAAAGGCAAGGTGGTGCTCCTCAATTTCTGGGCTACCTGGTGCGGACCCTGCAAGGTCGAAATTCCCTGGTTTATGGATTTTCAGAAAGCTTACAAGGATCGCGATTTCGCGGTCGTCGGAGTTTCGATGGATGAAGACGGGTGGGATGCGGTGAAGCCCTACGTCGAACAAAAGAAGATGAACTATCGTGTGGTGCTGGGTAATGATCAGGTCTCCCAGCTCTTCGGGAATGTCGACTCTCTGCCTACCACCATCGTCATCGATCGCGAGGGCCGCATCGCCTCGATGCACATCGGCCTGGTCGCCAAGGCCACCTATCAGAAAGAAATCGAGAAACTGTTAGAGGCCCCCAAAGATGCTCCAAAGACCGGCGCTGAACGCACTGCTGGCAGCGAGTTCGCTTTGCTTCATTCAAATTAACGCCATCGCGCAAACGAACGTTCTGTTGATGCCCAAGCCTGAGCCGGTGGCGACCAAGGCTGGCGCCACGATCGAATTTAAGTTGCCCCTGCAACTTCGCGAGGGGTACCACGTAAACAGCAACAAGCCGCCCGATCCTTATCTGATCCCCTTGCGGCTCACCTGGGATCCCGGACCAATCACAGCCGCCGAAATCGTCTACCCCAAGCCGGATTTCCGCAAGGTGGACTTCTTCGAGGGCTCGCTGCCGGTGTTCTCCGGGCGCTTCGAACTGCTGACGCGTTTTAAGATCCCAGCCTCTGTGCCGCCCGGACTGGTCAACGTTGCCGGGAAACTTCGCTACCAGGCCTGCAATGATCGCATGTGTCTTCCGCCCAAAACCATCGACGTAACTCTGCCCGTCAGTGTCAGTCGATAAGCGACGCCTGCTCATTCGGCCCGGCGCCATCGGCGACGTCATCCTTTCCCTTCCTGCTCTTGAGGCTGCCCGCGCGGAGTACACCGAGGTATGGGCGCCGCGTCCGATCCTCCCCCTGATTCGCTTTGCCGACCGCACCCGGGCGATTGCCGATACCGGCTTGGATTTGGTGGGAGTCGTGGAAGGATCCCGCGTCCCAGAGCTAGAAACTTTCGACTCGATTTATTCCTGCTACGGATCGAACCGTCCCGAATTTCGCGCTGCTGTCGGCCATCTTCCGTTTACGTTTTTCCCTGCGCTTCCGCCACCCGCCGAAGGAATCCCACACATCACGGTTCCACCGGCGCCCAAGCACAACTTTGCGATCATCCATCCCTTTGCGAGTAGACGCGATAAACGCTGGCCGCTCGAAAACTTCCGCGAAGTGGCCGCGGAGTTGGACATCCCCGTGAAGTGGTGTGCGGGACCAGAAGAGCCCCTGGAAGGGGCTGTCAAAATGGACGATTTATACGACTTGGCCTGCTGGATTTCGACGGCTCGCTTGTTCATCGGTAACGATTCCGGCATTGCGCACTTGGCCGCCGCCGTCGGTACGCCTGTGATCGCCATCTTCCTGGCTAGCGATCCGCGCGTCTGGGCTCCCCGCGGCACACAGGTCACCGTTTTGGAGCATCCCATGGTCGCCGAGGTTGTCGCTGCCGCTCGCTTGGCTATAAGACAGCGCGCGGGTGGCTTCCTCTAGGGTCCCGACTCCCAGTCCCTGTAAATCCATCCCGTGTATCTTCCGCAGATTCAGATGGACCGTCTTGCCGAAACGGTTCGCTGCCTCTAAGCTCCGTTCCGTCCCCAGATCGATGGCCGCGTTGATTACGGCCGATTCCGCCATCAGCAGATCCACATACGCCTTCGGTTTCTTCTTCACCGCGACCAGTACATCCTGGTGCCACACCGGCGCATAGCGATGCGCAAGCTCGGTCATGCCTGCCTCGGTCAACCGCAGTTCGATACGCCTCAACACGGCCTGGATCGCGCGCCCGGTGAGTTTCCACGATGACACCAGAGTAGTGCGGCATTCCGGGTAATCGCGCAAATCGTAGGTGAACTCGGTGCGCGGATGGCCATGGCACAAGCGGCTGGCTTGATACACGATGACCGGGTAGACAGCCTGACGATTCTCGAAACGCGCCAGATCCTCGAAATACGCGCCGGCCACGCCGTCTCTAAGCGAGCGCTGCAAGGCCAGGGAAACTCGTTGCCACACGCGGAAATATTCCGGATCACGCTCCGTGGGTGCGTTGCGCCACTGTGGATCGGTAAGCGTCGCAGCCGCCGCGGGTCTGGACAAATGGAAGGGGTGATGAGTCATCGCGGACCGATTGTACAGCCGTCGTGCAAGCGTTTTACGTCGCTCCAAGCCGCTAACCCTGTGTTAAGAAAAGCAGGTCCGGCGTTCACGGCGGACGTTACCGGTTCTCTACTAGCGCTCCAGGCTGGTCCGATCCCACTGCGCCAGCTTCGCACCGGCCTCATACGCGCTCTGGCAGAAATCGAGAATCACCTGATCGGGCGAAGCCTCTTTGCGAGCGTCTTCGTACTGGAAGATAAACTCGCCGAGCTGTGCGTTCCATCCCGCGGCGGCGGGACGGACCGGCTCCTTCTCCAACCCCGCCGGCACGGGCGCGCTATACGCATAAAAAGCCGCATGCGGAAAAATGCGGTTACCCGGCCAGAACCCGCAGCTAGTGACTTCGTGCGAATACGCTTCGCGCGTCATATGATCCGCGCCTTCGCGTTCCGGGGCGCGGCGCCCTGAGAATCGTGTCACCGCCAGATCGAAAGATCCCCAGAAAAAATGCACAGGGCTGGATTTACCCAGGAACCGCGACCGAAACTGCTTTAAGATGCGATCGGAGTTCACCAGGATTCGGCGGAATCGCTCCACGTATTCGGTGTCATAGGACGCGTGGTGTTGATCCTGGTCGAACGGCGTCAGATCGTCAAATTCGGAGGGGACCTTGTAAATTTTCACCTCAACCCCCAGAGACTTCAGGGCCGCCATATACTCCGCATAAAAATCGGCTACGGATCGCGGGAACAGGCGCATGCAGTGCTGTACGCCCGCGCTGTTATAGAACAGCAGCTGATGAGTCACCAAGTCGAATTCTATTGAGAATGAGCCGTTTTCCCAGGGAATCGCCGAGGTGCTGAGTCCGCGCGGAGTAACGTAGAACACGACGTTCCACCAGTGGTTTTCGAGCGGCGTCAGAGCCATCCGCGTCTTGCCGACGATCTGCGTCCACATGTGCAGCGTGTCGCAGGTCTTCTCCCACTCCGCAAACGGCAGCGCCGGCCAATCAGACGGATTCAAGCATGACCTCGTCTACATAGCACCAGGCCCAATCCTCGCCCGGTTCGATAGACCGCACGATGGGGTGCTTGGTGGCATGAAAGTGCTTGGTCGCGTGTTTGTTCTTGGAGGAATCGCAGCAGCCCACGTGGCCGCAGATCAGGCACAGGCGCAGATGAACCCAGGTGTCACCCATTTTCAGGCATTCCTCGCATCCGCGAGTGTGAGGCTTGACGTTTTTGATCTGGTCGAGATGAGAACAGTCAGGCATGTCCTCAGTGTAGAACGCGTGTCAACGGCTCTTTTTCTTTTCAACGTGACCATCGATCCAAGTCAGGATCAGGTCCGCCAGCTGGAGATTATTCCGGTCTTGCATCAGCATGTGGCTGTTGCCCTTGATCCCCATCTTGGGAAGAGACATCATCTCGGCGTCGCCACCTTTGTCCTTCAGTTGCTGCACGAACTTATTGCAGCTTTCAAACGACGCCGGCCAGCTAGCGATGCCGCCCTGAACGTCGCCCAGGTGGTCGCCGAACATCACCAGCGTCGGGATTTTCGCGATCGTCGCAATCTCCGCGGGCTTCAGCTCCGGACAGGGCATTTCGATCGAGATGAGCCCTTTAATACCGGCAGGATCGATGAGCGCCGCCTGCTCCGGGAAGAATCCTGACTCGGAATGTCCCATGAGGATGGCGCCGTTCAGCTTTACCGCCAGCGCCGCCATGTTCGTCCAAGTTGGATTCGGATTCGGCAACGTCGAGTTGAGATCCGGAATCATCTGCTTGTAGAGCTCATCCAGAGCTTCTACAGGGAATTGTTCGTCCGGGAAAGGCACCCCGAATTTCGGGCCGAAGCGAAAAATCGTCCAGGCTGTCTGATGGGTCGCCGCGAGCACATTAGGCAACTGGGCGGGAGGAAGTGTTCCCGCCTTGACTGCATTGATCGTGGACGGATCGAAGCCCGAGCGAGCGCGTGAAACCTGATCCGCCATGTACACCGAATGGTCCTTGCGCACGAAATACTCGTTCCACCCCATGCGCCCGTCGGGAGTTGTCTCCCAGGTCTTGCTGCTCAGACAGCATCCATGGACCATGACGACCGGAACGTGCTGCGCGCCATTTACCGGGATCTGGTACTGGACATCATCTGGTTGACGGTGATCTCGCCTGGTGCTCCTCGACCATTGGCGGGCATGGTCTTGTACTCGCCGCCAACGAAAAAACTGCCCTGGCTTGCGAGCGTCAGCGGTTTTTGCGCTTGTTGAGCCGTGCTCGGAAGGAGCGGCACAGTCAAAATCAACATCCACTTAAAGAGTTTCATCGCGATCTTCCTGCCAACTTCGGCCAGTCCTCGATTTTGACTCGCGCCACTACACCGCTCTTGCCAAATATCATGGCCTCGCCATCCGCCAAATTCGCCGTCGATTCCGGAAACGCACGCGACATATTCGGCATGTGCGTGACGATGAGCGTATTCGTCCCCTTCGGTAACTCCGTTACCTTCTTTCGCAGCCACGTTGCCTGCGCTTCAGTACCGCCGCTCATGCTTTGACCGTTGTCCCCCAGTTCCGGAAACGTCTGGGGATTGCCGAACTGCGCGTAACGGATGGTTTCAAGCGCGCGATACGTCGGGCTGGTGAGAACCGCGCCGATGGGAATCTTCAGGTCGCGTAGCGCCTTCCCCATGGCCGTCGCGCTGGCCCGGCCTTCCGGATCCAGTTGGCGCTCCGGTTTGACGTTGTCGGGATTGGCCGCTGCCTTGTCGGGCACATCGCGCGGCGAACTGGCGTGACGCATGACGATGACGTAGCCGCCCTGCCGCAGGGCTTTAACGAGCGCATCGCCCTGAAGCTGCTGCGCGTTTGCAGTACTTGTAAGGACCAGAGCAAGAAAGGAAAGCGTCCGTATCACACGGCCATTGTACTGCTAGTGAATGGTCTGTTTAGCCCGCATCCCGAAGGGAGCGATTTCGATATCGAACGGGTCGCCACCGGGCCGAACCATCTGATACGTGCCGCGCATCACGCCGGTGGGTGTTGGAAGGGGGCACCAAGAAGAGTATTTGAAAGACTCGCCCGGCGCCAGGACCGGCTGCTCGCCCACCACGCCAGGACCTTTCACTTCCTCGATGTGCTCCAGCCCGTCGGTGATGATCCAGTGGCGGCTGACGAGCTGAACCGTTTCATCGCTCTGATTGGTGATGCGGACGGTGTACTGAAACACCCAGTCGCGGTGCAGCGGCCTCGAGTTCTCAGGCGCGTACCGGCACAACACCTCAACGCGGATGCCGTGGGTGACGGCTTCGGACATCGGCGCGGTTTCCGAATTTAAATTCGGCATATTGAAACCACCAGGATAGCAGGGCCGTCGTATTAGCGATAATGAAAGCCGATATGCGTCCGGTACTCGCGCTCTTGTTCGCGGCAATTATCGGCGCTGCGCAGGTGGAGACGGGTGAAATTCGCGGCCGCGTGGTCAGCTCGCGCGACAATGAGCCGCTGAGCTTGGCGCAGGTGCAGATCCAGGATTCCGCGTCGCTAAATACAAACGTGTCAAGTGCAAATACGCCTTTGCGCGCGGTGACTGGCGCGGATGGCACGTTCAGCATCACCGGAATCCCCCCCGGAAGTTACGTGCTGCAGACGACCACCGTTGGATACTATCTCGTCCACCAGGAATTTACTATAGCCGCGGGAGAGTCGAAGAATTTTGATATTGCACTGACCTCGTCGATGGATCAACGTAAGGACACCGTGGTCGTTTCGGGAGGCGCGTTCGGCGTGGCTCCCGTGGCCGCGGCATCGTCTATCACTCTGCAGGGCGAGGAACGCAAGAACCTGGCCAGCGTACTCGCCGACGACCCTCTGCGTGCCGTGCAGAGCCTGCCCGGTGTCACCTCCAACAACGATTTCGACTCGGAGTTCTCACTGCGTGGCGCCCCTTTCGACCGCATCGGTCTGTACTTGGACGGGGTTCTGCTGCATTCGCCCTTTCACACCACTGACGGACAATCCGGCGATGGCTCGCTGACCATCTTTAACGGCGACATGACGGATGACATGACCTTGTACGAGGGCGCATGGCCGGTCCGCTATTCCGATCGCACGGCGGGAATTCTGGCCGTCGACACCCGGGAAGGCAATCGCCAGCAGTTACAGGGACGCTTGGAAGCCAGCGCTTCGAATGCCGGCGCGCTTTTTGAAGGACCTCTCGGCAAGAAGCAGCGCGGGTCATGGATCGTTTCATTCCGCAAAAGCTATCTGGATTACATCCTCAATCGGATCGATTTCGGCGATCAGCCGCCCCTGACCTTCGGTTTCACCGACGGGGAAGCCCGGCTCACCTATGATCTGACCTCCAAACACACCATCAGCCTCAGCGATGTGGAGGGCGCCTCAGGCGTCGACCGCACCCCTTTCCGGAGTGAGCTGGGTTTGAACACCGTAATGACCAGGGGATTTCGTTTCAGTCTCCTTAACCTGGGTTCGCGTTACGCTCCCAACGAACGCGTCCTAATCAGCAACCACCTGGCGTGGTCCCGGGAACGGGGTGACGTGGAAAATCGTTACGAAGCGTTGCTCAATCGTCAATCCTATGGCGAGTGGACCTGGCATGGAGACGTCAGTGTCTCGTGGTTATCCGACAAGCCTGGAAAGAACACGTTGGACTTTGGCGGTTTGTTCCGGCAACTGCGGCAGGAAGGTTCCACTCTCCAGTTCGTGTTCACGCCGCTGCAAGTGCCGTCACAGGATGTTTTTCGCGGCACCGGAAACCGTGCCGGCGGGTATGTGCAGCAATCCTACGGTCTCGCCTCCGACCGGATCCATCTGACTGCGGGTGTGCGTCAGGACGAGTTCAGCCAAAGCCCGGTGCAGGTGACCTCGCCATATGCCAGCGCATCGTTTGCGCCGTTAAAAAGAACGCACGTGCAGCTAGACTGGGGCCAGTATGCTCAGTTCCCCGAATTGAACCAGATCTTCTCGATTTTCACGCACGGTCCTTTGTTGCCGGAGCGGGCGACCCATTATGAAGCCGTGATAGAGCAGAGTCTAGATGAGCGCACGCGGCTGCGAATGGAATTTTACGATCGGCAGGATCGCGATCTTCTCGCCCGGCCCTTGCTCGATCCACGCCTGCTCCTGAACGGAAGCATCTTCGACGCCGTGCCGAATGCGCCGTTGCGGAATTCCGAGCGGGGCTATTCCCGTGGCGCGCAAATCTTTCTGCAGCGGCGGACCGCGAACGGGTTCACCGGGTGGATTTCCTACGCTTATGGGCATGCGGAGATCAGCGACGGCGATTTAGGCGTCCGCTTCCCGTCCGACTACGACCAGCGCCACACCTTCAATGCGTACGTCAGCCGCCGTCTGCGCCCCACTGTCAATGTCAGCGCCCGCTTTACCTATGGCAGCGGTATGCCCTTGCCGGGCTTCTATCGTCAGGATGGAACCGCCTACTTTCTCACGGCGAACCGCAATAGCCTGCGCGCGCCCGATTATCAGCGCACGGATCTGCGGCTGAATAAAGCCTACGTGCACAAAAAGTCCAAAGCGACGCTCTTTGCCGAGGTGATTAATCTGACCAATCACCACAATCGCGATTTTGATTCGCCGGGTCCATACGATAGTGTTACGACCCAGACCTATCCCAACTTCTTCAGTATGTTTCCGATTCTGCCCTCAGCCGGCGTGCTGTTTGAGTTCTGAAGCCACGTTGGCAAATAACTTGCTCTGGCAAGCATGTCGAGAGGTCCAATGCTCACAGCTCTGGCGTTATTGTCAATGGTCACGATGTTGTGCCAGGTTCCTGCCGGAGGATCGAAGCCGGCTGTAGCAGAAAAGGCACACGCTTTGGAAGTACTGAAAAATGGCGCAATCGACCGTGATCCGGATACGCGGCGGCAAGTAGCTGTCGCCCTTAGTCTGGGCCGCGCGTCCGATCCAGTAAATACACTTGTGACGTCGCTGATTAAGGACGCCGACAGCTATGTGCGCCAGGCCGCCCTAGACACCGCGGGTGAACTGGGAGACAAGAAGCTGACTCCAGCCGCCGAAGCGGCGCTCAACGATGACGTCGCCGAAGTGGTATTCGCTGCCGCGCGAGCCTTGTATCGTTTGCATGATGCCGCGGGAAAATCGACGCTAATTGCAGTGGTCGAAAAAGAGCAAAAGGCCGAGTCCAATCCCCTGCGTGTCAAGCTGCGGAGTCTGATTCGCCGGATGAAGACGCCTCGATCCGCCTTTTTCCTTGCTGTAGAGCAGGGAGCAGGTTTTATCCCTGTCCCCGGCGTGGGTGCAGGTATCTCGGCCATGAGCGCTCTCCTCAACGATGAAAACTTTTCCTCGAGAGCCACGGCCCTCTTGTTGTTGGCGCCAGATAAATCGGCTGATGTGCGCGCGCTCATCGAAGAGGCGTTTTCTGACGACGACTGGTCCATGCGGGCCGCCGCGGTCCAACTGGTCGCACGGCCGCAAAACGCGCGGTGGCGGCCACAATTAATTCCGGCTCTCGACGATACTAACAAGAAGGTTCGCTATCGGGCGGCGGCCATCTATCTGCGGGTCAGTCGTTGATTCCCAGGGGTCATCTCTATTCCTGCCGCAGAGTCGAGGCGGGATCCACGCGGACAGCGCGGAAAGCAGGCGCGGCCGCGGCGGCTATTCCGATCGCAAGCAGCAAAACGAGCGCCGCACTTGCCGACCAGGGATCGAAAGGCTGCACCCCGTAGAGAAGGGTCCGGATCCATATGCTGGCAAGCCATGAAAGAGCCGCTCCTGCAAGGGTTCCGGTCGCCAGTGCCGGCACCACACGGCGGCTGACTAGCCAGATCACTTGGCGCGACTCCGCTCCCAGCGCCATGCGCAATCCAATTTCTCGCCGCCGGGCCGACACGAAATAAGCCAGGATTCCATATAGTCCGATCGCTGAAAGTGTCATCGCAAAAACACCGAAGCAGGTAGTCAGCGCGACCAGCAACCGCTCCTGCCACAAGGAACGGTCAACTTCTTCGGAAAGTGTCGCTACCTGGAAGAACGGCACGGTCGAATCGATCGATCGTAGCAGTTCGCGCATGGGCCGGATAATCGCGCGGGGGTCGCCGTGGGTGCGGACGTGCAGGATGAATGCGTCCGGATACGCTTTGGGGCCGAACGTGTATACATAAAAGATCGGGGGCGGGGCTTCACGTAGCGACCGGTACTTTGTGTCGTTGACTACCCCGATAATTTCGTACTGAGGCTGGAACTCCTTGCCGATGGACAGGGAGGCGGCGAACTGCCGTCCAATGGGGTTCTGGCCCGCAAGAAAGCGTCGCACGAAAGCATCGTTCACAATCACGTGTGTAAGCTTGCCCTCTTCCTCCCTGTCCGCCTCGCCGAATCCGCGGCCTTGCAGCAGGCGAATGCCCATCACGCCGTAGTATTCAGGGGTGACGTCATTCACGCTGGTGTTGATAATTCCATCGCCCTTCTGCCCCGGGAAGATTGCATCGTTGCCCAAGCCAATGCCGCGCATCAGAGCGCGGTTGGCGATTGCGGCGGCTTCTACTCCCGGCAAAGTTCGCGCGCCCTCGAGCAACCGTTGCCGCAGGGACCAGGTTTGCTGGGCGTCATAGCCGCGAACGTGCGGATCGACCGAAAAAATTACGACGTGATCGCCATCGAAACCAGTGTTGAGGTTGCGCAGGTTGGACAAGCTGCGCGCCATCAGACCAGCGGACATCAGCAGCATCGTGCAAAGAGCAACCTGAATCGCGCACAAAGCGGACTGAAATCGCTGGTGCCGTTTGTCGCTTATGGTGGTCTTGAGCGCGATGTAAAGATCGTGGCGTGAGGAGCGCCAGGCGGGAGCAGAGGCCGTTAGAATCACTGTCAACGCGCACGCCGCGATCGAAAAGGCGACGACGCTAAGATCAGGATGAAGATCGAGCGACAACGTCCGAAGCTCGGCGGGATCGACGCCTATCCCGCGGGCGGGCGGCAGCCAATGCACCAGCAGCGGCATGGTCGCGTACGCGGCCGCGATGCCCGCTCCACCGCCGACTGCAGTCAGTAGCAGACTCTCGGTAAGCCACTGGCGAACGATCCGTCCACGGCTGGCGCCTACGGCCAGTCGAACTGCGGTCTCTTTTTCGCGCGCGGTGGCGCGAGCCAGCAGCAATCCCGCCACATTGGCGCAGACCATCAGCAGGAGCAACCCCGTTCCAGCTAGCAACAACATTAAAGCAACGCGGGACTGGTCGCGAATAGGTGACAGTCCGTAAGTGATCGACCGCACTTCCAGCCGGCCGTTGTTGCGGCCCTGGTAGTCTTTGGGATCGCGAGCGGTGGCGTCTGCGATATAGCGAGTCCAAACGGCGGCAGTTTCCTGTTCCGCCTGCGCCCGCGTAACACCGGGGCGCAGACGTGCGATGATCTCGATCACAAAATTATCGAGCTTTGGATTGGGAACACCTGAAAAGTCAAGAAAGTTCGAGAACGGGACCCACAAATCCGGACCACTGTCCACGATGGTGCCGTCAAACTGCTCCGGCGCTATGCCCACGATCTGGAACGGGTGGCCTTTGAGCCGCACGATCTGTCCTACAGCCTTGGGATCACGTCCGAAGCTGCGAACCCAGTACCCGTAAGAAAGGATGGCAACGTGGTCGTCACCATTGCTTAAGACCCGGCCCGCGAGGGGCCGTACGCCGAGGTCGCTAAAGAAATTATCGGTGACGCCGTACACATGACTGCGCTCAGTGTTCGCGCTCCGCTCCAGAGGAAGGATCCATTCCATCTGCCCTGCTACCTGGAACAGCGTGGAGGATTTGCTGGCGAGTTGCTTGTACAGCGGATAGTCGAAATATGGGTACGCCGGCACCTTTGGGCGAATCTCGAAGAGCTGGACCAGATTCTGTGGATCGCGGACTGGAAGCGGCCGCAGCAAGAGCGTATTGACCAGCGTGAAGATCTGAGTATTCGCCGCTACCCCGAGGGCGATCAGCAAGGCGGCCACCCAGAAGAATCCGGGCGATCGGCGGAACTGGCGGGCCGCGTAGCGAACGTCCTGCACGAAAACGCACATTCCCTATTTGTACGCCATTGTAGGAACCGCTGACACCTTCGCTACGCCATGCTAATCTCTTACTAGCCCGCAAAGGGCGCGGCGGCCCCTTGCAGGCGAACATGTAACGATGCCCGCCGTGCTCCGTTTTGCGGGCTGTTAGGTAGAAGCGCCATGGCCAGCTCCGGTATCCAGGATTCTTTACGCGAGCGGGGCGTCCGCCTCACGCGCCAGCGGCGCTTGTTGCTCGATCTGATCGACAACTCCGGTCTGCATCTGGACGCCGAGAGTCTGTATCAGATGGCCAAGGAAAAGGATCCCAAGCTCAACCGCGTAACCGTGTATCGCACGCTGAAGCTGCTTAAGGAAGGCGGCTTGGTGGACGAGCTGGATCTGGCGCATTTCGAGGGTGAAAAGCATTATTATGAGACCCGCTTGAAACAAGAGCACGCGCATATCATATGCCTGCGTTGCGGCCGGGTCGAGGAATTTTTCGGCGAACAGCTCCAGGCCGTTCGCGGCCAGGTACAATCGCAATTCGGATTCGAGATCGCTTTTGCGCGCACAGAAATCGGCGGATACTGCTCCCACTGCCAAGCCCTGCGGGCCAAGGACGACTTGCGCGCTAAAGAAGACCAGGGAGAAAAGCAGGCCGTCTGATGGGGGCTCCGGTCGCTACAGGGCAGGCGGATGCCCGCACGGGTTTGCCGCCGGCCGCTCTGGTGGTCTTGAATCCGTCAGGCCAGCGCACGCGAACCGCCATTGAAGCGCTGCCTTTCCTAATCGGCCGCCAGCCCGATAATAATCTGGTTTTGCGCGATAACCGAGCGTCTCGCACGCATGCCCGCATCATTGCCGAAAAAGGCCAGTATGTGCTGGAGGATCTGGACAGCCGGCACGGCACCTGGGTCAACGGCGAACGCGTCGCGCGCCATGTCCTGCGCAACTCGGATCGCATCGACCTGGGAGTTCCGGAATCCTATCAATTGACCTTTACGCTCGAAGCCGGGGAGATCAATCGCATCATGGATAAGATCTCGTCCACGTCCGGGACCGCGGGCATGGGAGACAACAACCTAGCTAAGCTTCGATCGCTGGTAGAAGTAGCGCGCGCGCTGCAAAACTCGCTGTCAACGCAAGAAGTTCTTACGGCGGTGGTGGACGCAGCGCTCGCCGTTACGGGTTGTGAACGCGGATTCCTGCTGCTTCGCAAAGGCGACACGCTGGAGGTATCGGTATCGCGGGATCTGGCTGGCCAGCCGCTCGACGCCAGCGATTTGCGCGTGCCGACGTCCGTAATTCAGCGTGCGCTAAACTCGCGCCGCGAGCTGTTATCGATGTCGTTTAATCCCGGCCAAGAAACGCTAGATTCACTCGACCGCAGCGTGGCCGCGCTGGAGCTGCGCAGCGCCGTGTGCGTTCCCCTGGTGCTGGTGCAAAGCGGATCCATGGAAGAGACCCGCGTCGCGTCGCATGCCCAGCAAACCGTGGGATTGCTGTATCTCGATTCGCGCCTCTCCCCTGCGGATCTCTCGGCGGGGAATCGCGAGGTGCTGACTACGCTGGCGATTGAGGCTTCGACCATTCTCCAGAACGCGCGGCTGATGGAGGACCAGCGCACAAAGCTGCGTATGGAAAGCGAGCTCAAAATTGCGCGCGACATCCAGCAGGGTCTCGCGCCGGTATCGTTGCCCAGCGAAGGTTGGTTTCGCGCGGCCGGATCTAGCTGGGCGTCCAATGAAGTTGGCGGCGATTATTTCGACGTCCGGCAAGTATCCGCGGATGTATGGGCTGCGGTGGTCGCCGACGTGTCGGGGAAGGGCGTCAGCTCGGCGCTGCTGGCTAGCCTTTTGCAAGGCGCTTTTCTTATGGCCTCGGGCGATTTTGCCGAGATCGAGCCGACTATGTCGCACCTGAATCGCTTTCTTCTGGAGCGCGCCCGCGGGGAAAAATACGCGACCGTGTTCTACTGCATGGTGAATTCGGAAGGACTTCTCAGCTATGCGAACGCCGGGCATTGCGCGCCATTTCTGGTGAGCGCTGACGGACGCTTGCGCAAGCTGCACACTTCCGGGATGCCGGTGGGCATGCTCGCGGAAGCGCAGTTTCAGGTGGTCCAGATGCAACTGGAGACCGGCGACAAGATCGTGATCTACAGCGACGGGCTGACCGAGGCCGAAAATGCAGCGGGCGAGTTCTTCGACACCGAGCGGTTGCGAAGTTGCCTGCGTGAAAACGCATCGCTAAGCGCCGTGGACCTTCACAAGGTGCTGCTGAGCACGCTCGACGTGTTTGTCGAGGGCGGCGTCATTCGCGATGACATCACCGCGCTGGTGCTTGAATATACCTAAGGCCATCTACACGGCCGCGCACGGCGGTTTCTCCAGGGAAGCTGTGCCGTTGGGCGGCGGAGCGGCCGTATTCGAACACCTGGTTGTGGAGTGGTCACGCACGAAGCCATTCGAATTACAAACCATCACGCCTGACATTCTGCGAAGCTCCGCCCCCAGCGGCGGCGAATTGGTCCAGTTCGGTGAGCGCGCCTATGCCCGGTTTTGCCGCGATTTTGAACGCGCCTCGACCGCCGAAATCATGCGGCACGATCCAGCGCAGACGGTGGTTCTGGCAAACGATATTTCCGAAGGTCCGGACTTCGCGGCGCTGGGTGCGCGCGGCTATCGTGTCTACACGATCTATCACGTGGATGTGGTGGCTTACGTCGCAGCGATCTACGGCCGCGGCCTGATCGCGCCGGAAACCACCGTGCGATGGTATCGGCGGCTCAAGCAAGTTTTGCCGGAAATGGCGAAGTTGGTCTGGGAAAAACAGGAAGCGAGCGTACGTCACTCGCGAGGCTTGATTGTGCCGTCGGACGGAATGCGCGACGTGCTGCTACATTGCTATCCCGATTGCCCGAGAGAGAAAATCCATGTGCTGCCGTGGGGTAACTGGAATCCGGATGCGCCTGCGGATCCTGCGCCGCTGCGCCGGGAATTCGGTTTGCCGGAGAATGCGCGGGTGCTGTTGACGCTTAGCCGGATTTCACCGGAGAAGGGGCAGGACCTGCTTTTGCAAGCTCTCCTCGAATGGGAGCAGCGCGATGATTTCCCGAGATATCCACTATGGCTGTTTGTATGCGGCGATGCCGCGTTTATGCAAGGCCGACGTTTCCTGGAGAAGCTGCGCATTATGGCTGCGCGCCTAAAACGCACACACGTGGTGTTCCCCGGATACGTTATTGGCGAGCGCAAGCGGGGCTTCTTTGTGTTAGCGGATCTGTACGTGTTTCCGTCGCGCCACGAAAGTTACGGCTTAACACTGCTGGAAGCACTGGCGGCAGGATTACCGGCGGTGTGCCTGGACACCACGGGCGCACGCAGCGTTATGCGGGAAGAGTTTGGCAAACTGGTGCCACCATCGGGATTGCGCGCGGCGATTGCGAGTCTGCTGACCGATGAAGAACGTCGTAAACAAATGGGCGCGGCCGCCGGGGAGTTCGCACGCTCACAACGGTTCTCCGATCGGGCGGCAGAGCTTGCGCACATTATTGCCGGTCGGCGATAGCCCTATTCGCGAGTTCCAGGAGCTTCGAGCAGCAACCGCTCATCTGGATAGTGACGTCGCGCAGAGTGGCGCCTTGGAACTTCAGACGGGGCGGCTGTCGATGATCGGGACAGCGCACTGCTTCCAGTTTGCGCTCCGTATGCTTCTTAAATTCCTCTACAGACATCCCCAGAGCATTTTAGCATGAGAATGTTTTGAAACCGCATGGGATAATTTAAGGCGTCCCTCCCCCGTAGTCAGGCGCATGATCCGCCCGCAGTACGTATGGACTTCGCTGAACAGCTTAAGTCGTCGATCGACATCGTCAAGGTGGCGGGAGAATACGTGCGTCTCAAACGCTTGGGCGCCACTGCAAACTACAAGGGACTGTGCCCCTTCCATCAGGAAAAGACGCCCTCCTTCAATGTGAACCAGACACGCCAGTTCTACAAGTGTTTCGGCTGCGGCGTGGGCGGCGACGTCATCAGGTTCGTCCAGGAGATCGAAGGACTGAGTTTTTGGGAGTCAGCTAAGATGCTGGCCGAGCGTCACGGTGTTCCGCTGCCCAAGCGCTCGGACTATTCGGACGCGGAGTCGAAGCAGCGTGGCGCGCTGATGGACATGCATGCGATCGCTGCGCGCCTGTTTCAAGATAATTTGCGGAGTCCGCAGGGCGCGGAGGCGCGGGCATATCTTGCCAAACGCGGCGTTTCGCAGGAAGTGATCGATACCTTTGAGTTGGGCTACGCTGAGCCTTCCGGCCAGGTTCTTACGCGGAGGCTCTCGGAACGGAGCTTTTCCCCGGAGCAGATGGAAGCCTCCGGGTTAGTACGCAAGCGGAATGAGGGGACAGGGTATTACGACAATTTCCGTGGCCGCTTAATGTTCCCGATTCACAATGAATCGGGCAAAGTCATTGCTTTCGGCGGGCGGGCGATGAATGATGATGACCAGCCAAAATACTTGAACTCTCCCGAAACGCCCATTTATAAAAAGACATCTGTCTTATATAACCTCCACCGCGCGCGAGAAGCCGTGCGCCGTTCGGGGCGTGTAGTACTGGTCGAAGGGTATATGGACGTGATCGGGGTGTACGCCGCGGGGGTGAGGGAAGTTGTCGCGAGCTGCGGCACGGCGCTCACGAACGGCCAGGTCCGGACCATCCATCGCCATGCCGATACCGTGGTCGTAAATTTCGATCCGGATACGGCGGGCGCGAATGCCACCGAAAAAGCAATTCAACTTCTGCTGGATGAAGGGTTGCATGTTCGCGTGGTTGCGCTGGATGGTGGCCTCGACCCGGACGAATACTGTAAGCGAAACGGAGCGGAGGCCTATCGCGCGAAATTGGACGGCGCGTCGACCTATTTTCATTGGCTGGCCGATCGGGCGCGAACGCGTTTCGATATGAAGACGTCGGACGGAAAGGTGGCGGCGTTCAAGTTTCTATTGCCGGCAGTGCAGAAAATCAGCGACAAACTCGAACAGGCGGCTACCGTCAACGATTTGGCTTCGTATCTGGGTGTAGATCCCGGGTTGGTGCTGGACCAATTCAAGAAATCGGCGGCCACCCGCCGCGCGCCGGTTCCGCAAGCGGCGCCAGCCAGCGGCATTCCGCACATGGAGCGGATCCTGCTGAATGCGTTGCTTTCAAGCGATCGCGCGCGCGCCGAAATGCTGCCCACGCTGCTTCCGGAGCTGACCGAGAGCTTCGTAACCCGTGAGATTTTCGAAGCTTTGCGGCAGGTGGCCGGGGCAGATGCAAACTTTTCCTATTCCGCGCTTGAGGGCCGTTTAGAGGCGCCTGGGAAGGAGCTATTGCGTGACGCGGTTACTGCCGATGAATCTTCAGGGGAAGCTGTGTCATGGGAACAGGCGCAGGCTTGCCTTCGCCGTTTGGAGAGCGATTTTCGGAAACGCCAGGTCGCCGAATTGCGCGCGCGAGTGAAGTCCGCCGAGCGCGAAGGACGAGTGGAGGAGGCGCTATCTTGGATGGCGGAGTTGAGTCGTTTGGAGCGAGAAAGCCGGGCGACCTCCGGCGGATGATTGTTGTACACTGAAATGCATTCGGAGATGATCCATCCGGCGGATCGAATAGCCGGGTGATCCGCAAGCGAAACTGAATCGGGCCATAGCGAAGAACGAATCGGGGAAGTGTGGCAAGCGAAGAAAAAGTCGGCCGGCTAAAACAGCTGATGGACTCGGGCAAGGAAAAGGGCTACGTCCTTTACGACGAAGTCAACGAGCTGCTGACGGACGAATTCGCGACGGGCGGACGCGAGCTGGACGACCTGCTCAGTGAACTCGACACCGCCGGCGTCGAAATCCTGGAAGAACCCAAAGTCGAGTTCGACAAGAAGCTTGAGGAGGGCGAGGAGCCCACCGACCTGGACCTGGTCCAGGATTTCAGCGACAAGACTAACGATCCAGTACGCATGTATTTGCGCGAGATGGGCACCGTACCGCTGCTCACGCGCGAAGGTGAAATTGAGCTGGCCAAACGCATCGAACGCGGACAGGCCGCCGTGCGTAAGTCGCTCTCCCGTTCGCCGCTGGTGATCCGTGAAATTCTGGCCTTGGCCGAAACGGTTACCCACGATCCGTCCACGGTGCGCGACATTCTGGTGATGCCCGACTTGGTGGTCACCGATGAGAACGTCACCGAGCAAGCGGACGAGCTGCTGAAAATCATCGCGGAAATCGAAAAACATTACAAGAAAGCCCAGCAATTCCGCCAGAAATTGCAGGCAATTTCCCGGGGGATGAAGCCCAAGGCGCACCGGTCGTTGCGTTGGAGCCTGGCGCGTACCATGGTGCTTACCTCCAGGCTGATCCGCGGGATTCCTTTCGCCTCGACATCACGGCGCTCCCTGGCGGGTAGCCTTCGGAAAGCTGTAGAAGATCTTCGGCCGCTGGAAAAAGAGATCGCGCGCATTCAACGGAAACTGGAAGCGTCTACTCCCAATGGAGCTTCCGGTGGCACGGCTACGCTACGCAAGGAACTGAGATCGCACAGCCAGCGCATCCAGCATCACGAAGAGGAATCGGGCGCCAGCGCGACAGAGTTGCGGCGCACGCTGCACATCGTCGAGCGCGGCGAGATGGAAGCCGAGGTCGCCAAGAAGCAATTGATCGAGGCGAATCTGCGGCTCGTGGTTTCTATCGCCAAACGTTACACCAACCGTGGGCTGCAGTTCCTCGACCTGATCCAGGAAGGCAACATCGGCCTGATGAAGGCTGTCGATAAGTTCGATTATCTGCGCGGCTACAAGTTTTCCACCTATGCGACGTGGTGGGTGCGGCAGGCCATCACCCGCGCGATTGCGGATCAAGCCCGGACGATTCGGATTCCGGTGCACATGATCGAAACCATCAATAAGCTGGTGCGCATCCAGCGCCAGTTGCAGCAGGATCTGGGTCGCGAGCCTACCACGGAAGAGCTATCCGTCAAGATGGAACTGCCGGTCGGCAAGGTGCGTAAGGTGCTGCGCATCGCGCAGGAACCGATTTCCCTCGAAACACCGGTGGGTGAAGAAGAAGAGTCGCATCTGGGAGACTTCATCGTGGACCGGCGCGTGGTGTCGCCATCCGAAGCGGTGATCAATCTGAATTTGCGCGAGCAGACGGCAGAAGTCCTCAAGACGCTGAGCCCGCGCGAAGAGAAGATCATCAAGATGCGCTTCGGATTGCAGGACGGCAGCGAGCATACTTTGGAAGAGGTCGGCCAGCACTTTGCGGTGACGCGTGAGCGTATCCGGCAGATCGAGGCGAAGGCGCTGCGCAAGCTGCGGCACCCCAGCCGGAGCCATCGTCTGCGGGCGTTCTTGGAAACGTCGCTGCGGGATTAACGGCACTACCGCGGCTGCTCGAACTCTCTTTCCGTGAGCCCAAGTTGCTTTAATATCCGATAGAAGAGTGGCGGCCCGATTTGGCGACCGCCTTGGATCGGAATGTAGTAGCGCGGCCATCCGCATGAATCCATCGCTCCTGACTGCCTGTTCGCCTGGTTCTTCGGAAACCGAGTTTGCTGGCCGCTCGCTGGAATTCGCCCGAACGGGCGCTAGACATGAACGATCTCGGTGGTGTCTACCGGGAGCGGCTGTTTCCTCTCCCCGTATTCCTCCGAAATCAGTTCGAACGTGAGCATGAGCGCATGGCACCCGGGTATTGCCGGGATCTCGGCTACCCAGCCTTCCGGCTGGCTGCGGATTCTACTGCTTGCCCGACCCATCGAGGACTGAAGCGCTCACTGCCAGGAAATGGTCTTGGAGAGGAACTGGCCGTCGGCGAGGTCGATCTGCAACTCCTGCCGCTCACTCCCTTTGATTACCTGAATCTTGTGGGCGCCGATGGGAAGCGTCAAGCTCACGGGCGTCTTCTGCGGATGCTCGCGGCCGTCGATGAGAATCGTCAATCCGGGGGGATCGGTGACCAGGTTGAGGGTACCGGTCATCGGAATCAGTTCCACGATCAGACCAGTGTCATTCGGAATATTGATGATCTTTTGTGTCTCGCGGAATCCTGCGTGGCGCAAAATGAAAACGTGACGTCCGGCAGGCAATGTGAGATTGCAAGGAGTGGTGCATTCGATTCCCGATGTATCGAACGTTGCGGTAGCGCCACTAGGCGATGTAGTCAGTTGGAACGTACCCTCTTTCGGAACAGATGGCTTTGGGGGTAGCGCCGCTGCCACCTTCTGGACCTGCTGTGTTTGCGGATCCGGTTCCGCGGAGGTCGCCTCCGGCGCAGGCGCCGGTGCGGGATCTACCGGGGCAGGTTGTGAATCAGGAACCGGTACAGTAGCCGCAGGGGTCTCATGCTGTGCGCCTGGCTTTTGCGTGGCGACAATCACTACCAATGCCATCACTGCGACGGTGGCAACACTCAGCAGGACATTGCGCAGTGTGTGACTCCCCTCGGGCTCGATCGCAGGAACGCGAGCCATAACCGGCGGCGCAACCGAAGCCGCTACCGGAGCAGAATCCGGAATGGGGGGCGGCACAGGAGCGACTCGCGTCGCATCGTCATCTGCAGCGTCTGGGGGCAGCGGGCGAGTGTCGGCGAGCGTCTCCGTGAGGTCATCGCGCGAACCCGCAGTCGGCATATTGGGACTCTGGCCGCGCGGCAAAGGAGTCCAGTCGGGATTGGCGTTGCAGGCGGTGGTCAGCGCGTTGATGAACTCGGTGCAATTCTCGAAGCGGTCTCCCGGGAGTTTCGCCAGCGCCTTAGTCAGAACCAGCTCCACCTGCGGGCTCAGCGTATTATTCAAGCGCTGCGGGGGCAGTGGGTCTTCGCGGACGATCTTGTACAGCAACGTCGGCATATACTCCGCCGCGAAGGGTTTCTCGCCCGTCAGAGCTTCATACACGATCACGGCCAGCGAGAACTGATCGGCGGCGCCGGTGATGGCGGTACTTTGCACCTGCTCGGGCGACATGTAACTGGGCGTTCCCATCATGGTGCCGGAGAGAGTCATCTGCTGGGACATGATTTTGGCCACGCCGAAGTCGGTGATCTTAGCGGTGCCGTCTTCATGGATCATGATGTTGGCAGGCTTAATGTCGCGGTGAACGATGCCTTTTTTGTGGGCGTAATCGAGCGCGGCGGCCGTCTGGCGGAAGATGCTGAGGAGAGTTTCCTTATCCGGCGTCTGGTCCACCTTGAGCATTCTTTCAAGCGGCGGCCCGTTGACAAACTCCATGAAGATGTACGCCATGCCGTTCTCCTCGGCAATGTCGTAGATGGTGACGATGTTGGGGTGGGAGAGGATCCCGGCGGACTGTGCCTCGCGAAATAGCCGTTCCCGAAGCCGGGATCGCTCGGTCTCATCTGTCAGATCCTGAAGCCGGATACTTTTGATCGCGATGGTGCGTCCAATGGCGGGGTCGAGTGCCTTGTAAACAATTCCCATGGCGCCGCGACCCAATTCGGATACGATCTGGTATCGCCCGACTTGTTGCACTTGTTTCGATTTTAGCTCAGGCGCTAGCCACAATCTTCGTGCTGGTCGGGTACAATCTTCCTGGAGGATACATTCATGAGCATCGCGCAATCTTTATTGCCGGAGCTGGATCACGAGATGGCGAACACCCGGAAAACCCTGGAACGGGTCCCCGAGGACAAGTTGGATTACAAACCCAATCCAAAGTCGATGTCGATGGGGGTGTTGGCGAGCCACATCGCCGAAATGGTGGGGTGGCTGCCCTCTATGATGCAAGCTCTCGAACTCGACATTCCGCCGGATTTCAAGCCCTTTCTCGCAACCTCCCGCAAGGAACTCCTCGATACGTTTGACAAGAACGTGGCCGGGTCGCGGGCTGCGCTCGCAGCGGCGGGGGACCAGGCGCTCATGCAGGAATGGTCGCTTAAGTTTGGTGGCAACGCGATGTTCAGCATGCCGCGGATCGCGGTATACCGGAGCATGATCATGAACCACGTGATTCATCATCGGGCACAGTTGACGGTGTATTTCCGGCTCAATGGCATTCCGGTTCCGGGACTGTACGGACCGTCGGCCGATGAGGGCCAGCAAGCCGCAGCCGGCCAATAGATTGGCGGTACACTGAGAGAAGGAGAGTAGCATGACTAAACTCCTGCGAGCCGTAATCTTGATCTCGGTGATTCCCGCGCTAGCCTTCGCTCGTGGCGGAGGAGGCGGCGGTGCCCGTGGCGGTGGCGGCGGTGCTCGCTCCGGCGGAGGAGCGCGCATGGGAGGCGGTTCGGTTTCACGTGGCGGAGGCTCCTTCGGCGGAGGCGCTTTTCGTGGTGGAGGCGGAGGAGCGTTTCGCGGCGGAGGCGGTGGGTTTCGCGGAAATAACTTCGTCGGCGGGCGCTTCGGGAACACTCGATTCTTCGGTGGCCGCTTCTACTCGAACTATTATTTGGGTTTCGGCTACGGCGGTTACCCCTATTACTATCCTTATGCCTACTATCCGTATTCGTACGATCCGTATTATTACGACTCGTACTATGGCGCGCCTTATTATGACGGCGGCTATTACGACAACGGGTATTACGGGAACTACATAGGATACGCGACACAAGCTCAGCAGGCACAACCTGCCCCGCCGACGGTGATCAATCAGAACATCGGATCGCCCAGCGCCGGAACGTCGTCAGGATCCTTCTATCGTGCCGCGGACTATTACCTGATCGCGTTTAATGACCACACCATCCGGGCCGCGCTTTCCTATACGGTCGACGGCGATCAGCTTCACTACACCACTCGTGAGCACGAGGAAAAAACGGCCCCGCTGTCTAGCGTGGACGCGCGGTTCAGCGAACAAATTAATCGCGACCGAAGGGTGGAGTTCAGGCTACCATAGCCGTTTCAGCTGCCGCATGTTCAAAACCCTCTTCGGGTCTTCGCCTTCTCAAGAACCGAGCGCAACTAAAGAATCTAGCCTACTAGAGCGTCTGAAGGCCGGCGTCCAGAAAACGCGCGCCGGACTGATGGAGAAGCTCGAAGACGCCGTCAGCGGCCGGAAGGAGATCAACGCCGAGGTTCTGGAGGAGCTGGAATACGCGTTGATCACCGCCGACATCGGCTCGAAAACGACGGCTGAAATCCTGGAGCGAATCCGCGAGCGCGTCGCGCGCCACTTGGTTGGTGACGCCGCCGAACTCAAAGGCTTGATCCGCCAATACCTGCTGGAAGTGCTGGAGGCGACGGAACGGCCGCTGCCCCAGGTCGCGGAACCGCCTGCCGTCATCATGGTGGTGGGCGTGAATGGGGCCGGCAAGACCACTTCAATCGGCAAGCTGACCCGCCGCCTGCAATCGGAAGGACGCAGCGTATTACTTTGCGCCGCCGACACGTTTCGCGCCGCCGCTATCGAACAGCTGGAAGTATGGGCGCAGCGCACCGGCGTAGATCTGATCCGGCAGCAACCCGGATCTGACCCGAGCGCAGTGATGTTCGATGCTCTGCAGGCCGGCAAAGCCCGCAAGATCGATTACGTGATTGTCGATACGGCTGGACGGTTGCACACGAAAGAGAACCTGATGGCGGAGTTGCAGAAAATGCGCCGTACGGCTGCGCGTGTGATTCCCGGAGCTCCGCACGAGGTTTTGCTGGTGATCGAAGCGACCACCGGTCAGAATGGGTTGGAGCAGGCGCGTAAGTTCACCGAATCGTCCGAGGTCACCGGCATTATTCTCACCAAGCTCGACGGAACGGCCAAGGGCGGCGTGGTGGTGGCAATCTCGCGCGAGCTGGGCTTGCCGATCCGCTACGTCGGCGTGGGCGAACAGTTGGACGACCTACTGCCCTTCGAGCCCGCCAACTTCGTGGCATCCTTGTTTGATTGACCGGCCTCGCCGGTCCTACTATGAATCATCTGGAAGAGGCTTTGGACCTCGCGGCTCGCGGGTGGGGAGCGACTTCACCCAACCCTGCGGTAGGCGCAGTGGTGGTGCGCGACGGCGAGGTGGTGGGCCGCGGTTTCCATACCTGGGCCGGATTGAAGCACGCCGAGGTGCTGGCGCTGGAGGAAGCTCAGGAGCGCGCGCGGGGCGGCACTCTGTATGTGACGCTTGAACCCTGCGCGAGCCATGGCCGAACGCCGCCGTGCATCGACGCGATTCTGGCAGCGGGGGTGCGCAAGGTAGTCGCCCCCATGGAAGATCCGAATCCGCAGACGCGGGGCCGCGGATTTATGCGTCTGCGGGACGCGGGCATCGAAGTGGAGCTGGCAGGGGACTTCGCGGCGCGGGCCACGGAGATCAACGAACCGTTTATTCATTTCATGCGCACCGGGCGTCCGCTGGTGACACTGAAATCGGCGGTGACGCTGGATGGAAAAATCGCGGCGCCGGAGGATGGCTCTCCTGGATATACACCAGGATGGATCACCAGCGAGACAGCGCGCCGTCATGTGCAAACCATGCGTCACAGGTCGGATGCGATTCTCACCGGCATCGGCACGGTGCTGGCCGACGATTGCCGGCTCACGGATCGCTCGGGATTAGAGCGTAGCCGGCCTCTTTTGCGGATCGTACTCGATTCGCAGCTGCGTATCCCGTCCGAATCGCACTTGGCGACTTCCTGTAACAGCGATGTATTAGTGGTTACTACGTCAGCGGCGTCGGCCGACCGGCGGAGGCGTCTTGAGAGCATGGGTTTGCGCGTCGAAGTCCTGGAGCGCTCCGATGGCAGGGCCAGCCTGCAGGGTGTGGTGGAACTGCTGGCACGTGAAAAATATTTGTCATTGATGATCGAAGCGGGCAGCCGGGTGAATTGGAGTGCGCTCGAATCGGGCATCGCCGACAAGATTTATTTCTATTACGCGCCGAAGATTCTAGGTGGCACGCAGTCCCTGCCGGTAGCGGGAGGTGCGGGACGCCGCCGCCGCAAGGATGCGATCCGGTTTCGCGACTTGAAGCTCCATTCGATTGCCAAGGACGAGTTTGCCGTCGAAGCCTGGGTGGAGCGCGGCGACTGATGTTTACCGGCATCGTCGAAGAGTTGGGCGCAGTTGTGGAGGCCGGTACAAAGCTGGAAGTTCGCTGCTCGACCGTGCTTTCTGATCTTTCGATCGGCGCGAGCATAGCAGTGAACGGTGTATGTCTCACGGCCGTGACGGTCACCGGGGAGAGTTTCGCGGCGGATCTTGCCCCGGAGACGCTTTCTCGAAGTAATTTGGGCGATCTCGCGGCGGGCTCGCGCGTGAATCTCGAGAGGCCCGTGACGCCGGCGACCAGACTATCCGGACACATTGTGCAGGGGCATGTGGATGCGACGGGGGAAGTCGTGGCGCTCGACGAACTTGGGGACGGCAACTGGTGGCTGAAGGTGCGCGTGCCGAAATCGCTCGACCGGTATCTGGTCGAGAAGGGTTCGGTGACGCTCGACGGGATCAGCTTGACCATCGCCGCGATGGATGGGGACGTGGTCGGCGTCACCATCATTCCACACACATTCGCGAACACGACCATCGGCCAGGCTCATGTCGGCACTCGCCTCAACGTCGAGGTGGATGTGCTGGCAAAACACGTCGAGAAATTGCTGGCACGCAGATAGCGCGATGGTTCCAACGACCCTGTTGGTGGAAACAGCCCAGGCATTCCAGCCCGGCCGTGCGCTGGATCTGGCGTGCGGCAGCGGTCGCAACGCGGTGTGGCTCGCCGAGCATGGCTGGCGAGTGACGGCCGTGGATAGGTCGGCGGCGGCGATCGAAAGTCTTCAGAAGAGCCACCCTGCGATCGACGCCCGCGTCGCGGATTTGGAAAAGCACGAGTTCCCGATCGCCGAAGCAAGCTGGGACCTGATCGTAGTGTGCCTCTACCTCCAGCGCGATCTGTTCGAGCCCATCAAGCGTGGCCTAAAGCCTGGAGGGGTCGCGATCGTGATTGTGCTCCTGATGGAGCCGGGGCATGAACGGTCGCTTTTTAGAGTGCAGCCGGGGGAACTCGTGCGATACTTCGATGACTGGGAGATCCTGCACTCCTACGAAGGCAAGTCGACCGATTCGGAGCATCATCGTGCGGTCGCGGAACTTGTGGCTACCAAGCGCTAAGGGACTCTTCGAAAAGTTTCCCCAACTCGTCGGGACCGGCGGGGCGCGGCGACAGCTTCGTCACGCGATGCTGTGGTAGCGTTCCTTCCACCAGCGCTGGAATATCCGAGGATGTGTACCCGATCTCGCGCAGCCCATTGGGTGTTTTCAGGCGCCGCATAAACCAGGTGATGCGCTCGGATAGAATGCGGCCGGCATCGGCGGCTTGGCAACGCGAAACGTCCACGCCTAGGGCGTGCGCGGCTTCCAGGTGCCGCTCGGGATTCGCTGAAGCCGTGTAGCGAAAGACCGCAGGCGCGTTCAGGATCACCGAGAACCCGTGGGGCACGAGAGCATGATCGCTAACGTAACCGGGAGCCCGGTAACTCTTCACGTTGCCGGAGACGGGATACGACATTCCGTGCGGCAGATGCACGCCCGCATTCCCGAATCCGACCCCCGCG
>JAICXC010000129.1 GCA_025980665.1 Bryobacteraceae bacterium | reverse complement strand
GCGCGACACCAATCCGCTCAGGCGTTCTACGACGAAAAGACGAAAACAAAGGTTAAGACGCCGTACGGATTAGAATACAGCCCGCACTATCAGAACACCAGCCGCCAGAAGAAGTCGACCACCAAACCGCGTGGCGGGGACGCATCGGGCGATCCTCCTGCTTAGCCTTCGCCGGCGATTACTTGATCCCCTTTGATCGCACGTCCCAGTTCGAATTGGTGCAGAGGCCGCAGTTCTTGCCCACGAACATCTGGCCGGCTTTCTTGTCGCCTTTGAAGGTCCAGCTGAGCCAGTTCGAGGCGACGTTGGCGAACTCGCCGCCGCCCGGATGAAAGACAGTCGCGGTGTGGCCGGCGTTGTGCCGCGAGCCGTAAAACGCGGGCAACTTGTCGATCTTGTCGAAAGTCGCAGACGAAGCCGCCAGCATGAAGTCGGGTTCACCGCCGTTGATGATCAGCACCGGCCCATGCAATTTGGGCAGAGCGTCCGGCGTGGGTTGCGGCGACCCGCCGCCCTTGCCCTTCGCTTGCGCGGCAGGAGCCGCATCCTGCACACCTGAATTGAACACGCCGATGGTCTTCACGCGCGCATCGGCGCCGAGCACGATCGACAAAAATCCTCCGCACGACTGGCCCATGACAGCGGCCTTGTCCAAGGCGATCTTTCCCTTCAGCGGCGAGTCTGTTCGTGCATTTTCCTTTGCGGCCCAGTCAATCGCGGCACGTACATCATCGGCGGTCTCCTGTCGTCGCGCCGCTCCGGTCTCGGGGACCGTGCCCAACACCAGGAAACCGTGCGAAGCGATGGTCGTCAGAAAGCCCCCGTAGCGCGTACTGTCAATCGCGCAGCCGCCGTTGCCCCACACCATCACGGGCAGCGAGTCCTTCTTCGGGAACGCCTCCAGTGCCTCGGGACGGTATACGTGAAGTCCGGGTGAACCGAAGGCGCCTTCCGAGGTGACCTTGTACGGTCCAGGCACCGCGAGCGGCGCACCTTCCAGAGGCAACGAGCGGCTAATCATCTCGGGCGTGATGCCGGCCGGTTGCGCCAGGACTACGCTACCGCTTATCAGCAGCGCCGAGGCTGCGGCAAGGATGGTCTTAGGCATGAGTTTTCTCCTCTGCGAAAGTCTACCGCGAAAGGAATACATGCGTTTCCGATCCGGTGGTTTTGTTGTCAGCGTCACTCGATGGTATATCTCCGGGGAAGCATCCTCTGGTGCAGGACACGAGAGATCAGAATACCCTCGGCATCAGGCCCGTAGAAGATGACATGCCGTGTGCTCCATGCAGCGCAGGCCGCGACGAATATCGTCGCAGACTCGACCTGCCTCGGGGTTGTCGGCGAGCATCTGGCAACACGCGCGGAGATCGGCAACAAAGCGGATCGTCTGATCAGCGCCCCAGTTTTTTAGAGTATGAGCGCCAATGCTGAGCAGGTCGGCTTCAGCGCGACGTGAGAAACGAAATCGGGCCACCGTCTAGCGCCGGGTCTTCGGAAGCTTTAACGTTTCGAGTACGTGTTCAAAAACACCGTCCTCGGCGATGCCGCTGGCAGCGCCTTCGTCGATAGCCGTTCGCAACACGGCGAGTTTTGCCTCGTACTCCTGTTCCTCGCGCTCCAGGCTCCGCAGGGCCGCGCGCACAACTTCGCTGGCGTTTTCGTAACGTCCCGTTTTGACCTTCTTCAGCACGAAGCGGTCAAGTTCCTCAGTCAAATTGACGTTGCGAGTTGGCACGGCCTGAGCCAAATATATCACGGTTGGCAATGATTGCCAATAGGAAAGATCGGGATGGTGGAGGCGGCGGGAGTTGAACCCGCGTCCGAGAAAGTCTACCGCGAAAGACTACGTGCGTTTCCGATTCGGTGGTTTTAGACCACCTCGTGCAGAACCGGCAAGAGCGAGGCGGCTTAGCCTGATTGGTCTCGGTTGCGGGCTCCAGGCGGAAGCCTTTGACCTATCCTGCCATGATTACGCCCTCAGACTGCCATGCAAGCCTAACAGCCCAGGACGGCTACTTATTTAATTAAGCAGCGTATGCAAACTGCTGATTGGCAGTTGTTGTTTTCCGATCGTTTTACGGGAGCTCGGAACCCGGCACGACTTCCTACGCTAGATGCAATCCCGTCGAATCCGTTACGCCCCCCTTTCACCTCCAGTTTAACACCGCGTGTGGAGATTAACTCTACGAATGCGGCAGGTATCCCGTGTTGCAACTGCAGAACCAGCGGTCAGCAATACGAATCGACTTGTCAACGCAAAGTTCGTACGGGATTGCACCAATCAACGACGCCAAGAAAACTATTGACCTGAATTGCTTCGTAGTATAAAGTACTTTTAGGAGGGCGGGTCCTATCCAGACCCGCACATCATCGTGATGAAACATCTATTGCTGCTGGCGGCATTGCCGGGTGCGCTTCTCGCTCAGACGCTCGAAGGTGCTTGGCAGGGGACCCTAATCCTTCCCAACCAGAATGACGGAATCCGGCTTGCCTTCAAGATCGACAAGAACGGCAACGCCTATCAAGGAACTTTTTATAACCTCGCGAACGGCCGCCAGCTAAACCTCGGGGCCATCACGCTCCAGGGGAACGCCGTAAAGATCGCTATCCCAGGGAACGGCATGAACTACGAGGGCAAGCTCGAAGCCGATGGAAACTCGATCACTGGCACTCTGAACCAGGGGACCAATCCTGTGCCGCTGCCATTGACGCGCGCCACGGCCACGACCGCTTGGGAACTTCCGCCGCCTCCTGCTGCTCCTCAATCGCTGCCCGCAGGCACCACGCCCGAATTCGAGATCGTCTCTATCAAGCCGACCGGGCAACAAGGCGGCCTCGGCTTGAACGTAACCGCTACCGAATTGCGCGCTCGAAGCATCAGCCTCGCGGACCTCATTACCTTCACGTTCGAACTCCACCGGACACAGGTCTCGGGACTGCCGGGTTGGGCCGAAACGGAGGGGTATGAAATTGTCGCCAAGCTCCCTCAGGGCGGCGAGCCGAGCGATGACCAGATTCGTACGATGCTAAAGAATCTGCTGCAGAGCCGATTCGGCCTCTCCTTCCATACGGAGAAACGTGAATTGTCCGTATACACCATCAGCATCGGAAAAAATGGACCGGCCGGCATCAAGATGGTGAAGAATACCACCAACGGGGCTAGGGCCGGCGCGCAAGGTTTGGGAAGAACGCTCTTCAGTGGCGTCACCATGGCTGGCTTCGCAGGCCAATTGCAGCTGCGCGTGCTCGACCGCCCCGTCATCGATCGAACCGGTCTAACGGACCGCTACGATTTCACGCTCAACTGGAGGCCCGACGAATTCCAGTTTCCGCGTGCTTCCGCGGCCCAGCGCGCCTCCGCCGTGGCGGCGGGAGCGGACGCCCTGCCGGATCTGTTTACCGCAGTCCAGGAACAACTTGGCTTGAAGCTGGACGCGACGAAGGCTTCCGTGGATGTGCTGGTGATCGACAAGTTGTCGAAGCCGTCGGAAAACTAAGTGCGGAAGGGACGTATTCCTCCGTGGCCTATTCGGCCCGTTGTCAAAGTGGGCCGGGCCGGCTTTCGTGGAACGGCGGAGAAATCCAGAAAATAGGGCGTTTCCCGGATTAGGGCGCGACCGTGGGCCTGTTATCCTGTTCTAGGGAGCGTTTCTGCCGCGCTCGTGAGCGGCCTCCAAAATATGATCCTATTCAATGTCATGGGACCTGACTCGATTTCGCCTCGGTGAGCAAGCTCCGGCAGGAAACTGCCATGGAGAAGCCTGAAGGGGCGCGGAGGGTTCCGCCCTAGAAGTTTAAGGGTCAAATGACGGGGGTTGTAACGGCGATGGTGGTGCGTTCCTTTTTCCATTTTGACCAATCTCCTCTTTATCGGTGACATTTTTGGATCGGTGGGCCGTGGCATGGTGGCCCGTCATCTGGCCGAAGTCGTAGTCACTGAAAATATCGATCTGACCATCGCCAATGGCGAGAATGCCGCCGCAGGGTTTGGAATTACACCGCAGCTCGCCGACGAGATCTTCGGATATGGCGTCGACGTCATCACCAGCGGCAATCACATTTGGGATAAGCGCGAAATTTACGATTATCTTCCGAAACAGCCGCGCCTTCTCCGGCCTGCGAATTATTCCGCGGAAACGCCGGGAACCGGAGTCGTCGTCGTCGAGGCACGCAATGGAGTCCGCTGCGCTGTTCTGAATCTGCAAGGCCGAGTCTACATGCCGGACACGGACTGCCCCTTTCGCAAGGCTGACGCGTTAATCGCCGCGCTGCCCGCCGGCGTCAATGTTCGCTTCGTCGATTTCCACGCCGAAGTGACCAGCGAAAAGCAGGCAATGGGCTGGTATCTCGATGGTCGCGTTTCCGTAGTAGTGGGTACACACACGCACGTACCGACCGCCGACACACGGATTCTTCCTAACGGCACCGCGTATCAGACGGATGTGGGCATGACGGGCCCGTATCAATCGGTGATCGGTGTGGATAAGGACATCATTTTGCGAAAATTCCTCACTCAGATGCCGGTACGGATGGAAGCCGCGCGGCATGGCGGGGAACTGCACGGCGTGATTGTGGAAGTCGACGAATCCAGCGGACACGCCTCGTCCATCCGCCGAATCGCTATAAGCTAGAACAGTGGCACTGAGCTTCGAACAAGCGCGGACGTGCGTGTTGCGCGAAGTGAGCGCGGGGCGGGGTAGTCTCCCGAGCGAACAGGTTCCATTGCTCGAAGCAGCAGGGCGCGTGCTCGCCGAAGAGATTATGGCCGATCGCGACTATCCTCCATTCCGACGCTCGGCTCGCGATGGATTCGCGGTTCGCGCAGCGGACGTTCCCGGCGAATTGCACGTCATCGGTGAAGTGCGCGCGGGAGAGGTTTTCCGCGGCTCCGTGAGCTGCGGAGGAGCGGTTGAAATAATGACGGGTGCGCCGCTGCCAGAGTGTGCCGACGCCGTTGCGATGGTGGAGCACACAGAGCGCTCGGGCGATCGCGTCAAAGTGACACGGTCACTCAACTCCGGCGAAAACTTCAACGCGCAAGGTGTCGAAGCCAGGCAGGGCAGCATCGTTCTTTCGCCTGGATGTAAATTAGGTTTCGCCGAAATCGCGCTGTTGGCGATGGTCGGCCGCGAGTGTGCCACGGTCTACCGGCGGCCGCGCGTGGCTATCGTGCCAACGGGCGACGAGATCGTCGAGGCTGGCCAACAGCCCGAGCCGTTTCAGATCCGCAATTCAAACGCGTGGTCGATGGCCGTGCAGGTGGCCGGGGCGGGTGGCGATCCGCGGATTCTTCCCATCGCGCGCGACAACTACGAATCGACGCGCGAACGCATGGAACACGGTTTGACGCATGATCTGCTGTTGCTGTCTGGAGGTGTATCGGCGGGGAAGTACGATATCGTCGAGCGCGTGCTGGCCGATCTTGGCGCGAAGTTCTTCTTCGATCGCGTTCTGATTCAACCCGGACAACCGTTAGTATTCGGAACGGCCCAGGGAAAGTTTTTCTTCGGGTTGCCCGGAAACCCCGCATCCACCATGGTCACGTTCGAAGTATTCGCAAGAGCCGCAGTGGAGCTCCTGACTGGGTCTCATGAGGTTTCGCTTCGCTTGTTGCAAGCCCGGCTATCGCAAGATCTCCGCCAAAAGACGGGGCTGACGCGCTTTCTACCCGCACAGGTATCGGCCGACGGATCCACCGTAACACCCGAGCCATGGCAAGGATCGGGCGATGTGCCTTCGCTAGCGCGCGCAAACGCATTCCTGGTCACGGAACCGGACCGTGAATCGTGGGCGGCCGGAGACATGATTCGCGTACTCCTTAAATGAAAAAACTCTCTCATTACGACAAAAAAGGCCGAGCGAGCATGGTCGACGTATCCGCGAAGAAGGACAGCCACCGCACCGCGACTGCACAGGCCTTCGTGAAGATCCGGCCCGCCGTGCTCAAAAAGCTTCCCAAGAACCCCAAGGGCGATCCTTTAGAGGTCGCGCGCTTTGCGGGCATCGCCGCAGCCAAGCGGACTTCGGACTTGATCCCGATGTGCCATCCGCTGCTGCTATCACACGTCGACGTCACAGCGGACGTCAAACCGGGCGGCGTCCGCATTACGTCGAAGGTGACCACTACCGGTCCAACCGGCGTCGAAATGGAGGCGCTGACGGCGGCGGCGGTGGCCGCGCTAACGGTATACGACATGACCAAGGCTCTCGATAAAGGTATCGAGATTCGCGAACTGTACCTGGTGGAAAAAACGGGCGGCAAGTCGGGAGATTATAAAAGGTGATTCGAGTCGCTATCCTGACGATCAGCGACTCAGCTGTGGCCGGTACGCGCGAGGATCGTTCTGGGCCGGCGGTTTTTGAAAAGGTTCAGGCCCTGGGCTGGGCGATTGTGGCCCGGGAAGTGCTACGAGATGATAAGGAAGAGATCGCCGCGGTTATGACTCGCCTTATCGATCTGGAGCAGGCGGATGTAGTTATAACTACAGGCGGTACCGGTTTGGGTCCTCGAGACGTGACGCCGGAAGCCGCTAAAATCGTGTCGGATCGGGAGGTTCCAGGTTTTGGCGAATTAATGCGGCTGGAAGGCCGCAAGACTGCGCGGTTCGCCTCTCTTTCTCGAGGTGGGGCAGTGGCGCGCGGGACCTCGTTGATCGTCAACCTACCGGGATCGCCCAAAGGTGCGGTAGATTCGTTAGTAGCAGTAGCGGATTTGATTCCCCATGCGGTCGATTTGTTACACGGCCGTACCGAACATACGACAGCAACGCAGAAGCCAGGGGAGGCATCGAAATAATATGAGCATTCGGAACGTGCTCGCGGGCCTGCTGGTCGCCGGGTTAGTAATGGCCCAGGGACCGGTTAAACAGCCGGGCCAAATCAGCCCTCCCATTGGACAACCAAAGGCTCCCACTGGACAAGCAAGCGCTCCAGCGGGACAACTTAACCCCCCAGAAGGCCAAGTCGATCCTGGCGATATCATTTTTCGCCAGGAAAACGTCTTCGTCATGGCGCCGGTGATCGTTCATGATGCGCAGGGAAACATCGTCAACGGGCTGTCCCCCCTTGATTTTGAACTCTACGATAACGGGAAGCTGCAGAAGATCACGGAGGACGCTACGACGCATCCTATCTCGATGGTGGTGGCAGTCCAGTCCAGCGCGAATATGTTGAAGCTTCTGCCGGACATTCAGAAGATCGGAAGCCTGTTTAGCGGCTTGGTGCTCGGCGACAACGGCGAGCTTGCGGTGCTGTCCTTCGATCACCGCATTCAGACCATGACGGACTTCACGTCGGATCCGGATAAGATTTCAAACGCCTTCAAAGCCATTAAAATTGGCAGTACCCCGAACCACGTAAATGACGCCGCGATGAAGGGTGTCAATATGCTCAGGACGCGCGACAAGGCTCGCCGGCGGATTCTGCTGCTCATCAGTGAAACCCGTGACAACGGAAGTCAGATGACGGTCCGCGACGTGCTGACCGAAGCCGAGTTCAAAGACATCACCGTCTACGCCGTAGAAGTTTCGCACTTGCTCACCTCACTCACCTCGCAACACGAGCCGCCGCGGCCGAACGCTATTCCTCCCGAAGCCCGGCATCTGCCCGCTGGCATCATCGGCACCCAGACCACCGATGCACAGCAGAACATGGGAGACTACTCGCCCATCATCAAAGAGATCTTCACCGCGGTCAAAGCGATCTTCATCTCAAATCCGCAGGAAGTCTATACCAAGTACACGGGCGGGCGTGAATACTCCTATATGACGCAAAAAGGCCTGCAAAAGGCCATTGCCGATATTGGCGACGAGATTCACAGCCAGTACTTGTTGACTTACTTGCCGAACAATCCGGAAGACGCCGGATATCACGAGATCGAAGTGCGGGTTCTCAAACCAGGACTCAAAGTAACCACGCGCCCGGGGTATTGGTCAGCCGCGAAGCCGCAGTAGCGGTAGCGTCAGCTGGCCGTGGATCCATTGGACCCAAGCGTGCGCGGCTTGAAAAGTGCCGAGTTTCAGACCGCTCCGAGCTGGGCCGAGTGGCCATTTCACGATCGTAGACGATAACATGCTTTATCGTCTAATAAAAGTATTCAACCAAACACCGCAAAGCGGATTACAGAATGCGGCAGGGCTCCAACCAGGATCAAACCCGAGCAGGCGGGTGCCGCAAGCCGCCAGAGCAGCGCAAAAACTATTCTGCCGGTATTCGAATCAAACTATTTTCGAATGGTATCCGTCATTCCCTCTGATGACTCGCATACTCTTTCCCTGGGCGTTTTGGATTGTTGGATGCGCTACTACCTTCGGTCAAATCGCGCCTTCGACCCCGCCGACCTTCGAAGTGGTCTCAATCAGGCCCTGCGATGCCGGCGGGCCGCGAGGTGGGGGAGGCCGCGGCGAGGGAGCCGGAAGCGGAGGCGGTGGCGCAGGCTTGTCTCCAGGGAGATTGCACGTAAGCTGCAACACCCTGGAAGGCCTCATTCAAGAGGCTTACCACATATACGCCAATGGCACCGCCTTCAAAGGTCATGTGACCCACGATTCCCTTAATCCGGTCGAGGGTGGCCCGGCTTGGATTAAATCAGAACGCTATGACATCAATGCAGTGGCGGTGGGCACGCCTGGCATGCCGGTGATGCGTGGACCCATGATGCGGGCACTACTCGAAGACAGATTCAAACTCAAGCTCCGTCGCGAGATGAGAGAGGTCTCAGTTTATGTTCTGACGGTGGCGAAAAACGGTCTGAAACTGTCACCTCGAGAAGAAGAGAGTTGCAATCTGTCGCCGGGCAAAAGGCCTCCTAACGCCTGCGGAAACGTGGGGGATTCCGCAGGAACGTTGGACCACTATGGAATCAGCATGAGCGACTTTGCTCAGGACCTTCGAAATATTCTGAACCGACCCATCAGTGACAAGACCGGAATCCAGGGGAGGTTCGATTTCCATTTGAAGTATCGGCCGGACGAGGCCACACGCCCGGAGAACTCCGCTAGTGACATCGAAGTTGCTCCTACCTTTTCACCCGCGACTGATCCCGCCGGATACCCCTCGATTTTTACGGCGGTACAGGAGCAACTCGGGTTGAAGCTCGATCGGGGAAGAGGCTCGGATGAATTCCTCGTAATTGACCACGTAGAGAGGCCCTCTGAAAACTAACCCTCCGCCCGCGCCGTTTTGTGCGCGAGCCCTTCGCGGCCACCCGGGAAAGTACGTATTACCCAAGACCGCCGTCGCGGTGCTTGGAGGTGGCTTCAGAGTTTCGTGCCGGATAGCCAGCTTCCGATAATCCGGCATTACGTTAAGACGAATGGTTAGTTGCTCGTAAAAGTTGGCGCTTGCTACCGGTCAAGAACACTGAGCGTACCAATTATTCCGGATACACTCTGACAGCGCGAGACTAATTGGTTCTCCCCGCCGGTTCGATAACCGCACTCATCGACCCTTTGGAAACCGGCATCCGCGGATCTGCGCCATATGCATGGATCTGGTCGCGGCCGAATTCCGCCTGTTCCCGCTCACAGGTCAACACGATCGTGCGGCCATCCGTATCCACCTCCACGGCATGCCGAAAGGCAGTCTCAGGCGAGTGGCAAAAAATCTTCATCAACATCTCGATCACGTAATCGTACGTGTGCTCGTCGTCGTCGAGCAGCACCACATGGAATAACGGTGTAAGCTGATCCTCGCTCGCGGCACTCGACTCGGGCGCGGCCGTGGTCTTGGTCGCCATCAGGAGCCCTTTAGGACCTCCGCGATCGCCGTCTCCGGGATTACGCCTTGCTTGATCACGCGCCAGTACGGTTCGGTGATGTCAACGGTGGTGGCTCCCAGGCCTGTGGCTGGTCCGGCGTCGAGCACCAGGTCAACGCGGCCATCCATAACTCCGAATACCTCGATGCCACTGGTGCAGGTGGGCTGGCCGGAAAGGTTCGCGCTGGTGGCAATCAAAGGTTGTGCCAGCCGCTCGAGCAACGCATTGGCGACCTTCGATTTCGATTGCCGCATCGCCAAGCGGCCGGTATTCCCGGTGACTTTCAAAGGCACTCGCGAGGAGGCCTGAACGATGATGGTCAGCTCACCCGGCCAGAAGTGGCGCGCGAGAAGATAGAACCTCGCCGATATTTCTTTCGTCAGTTCTTCGGCCATTACCACGTCGCTTACCAGCAGCGGTAACGCCCGGTCGTGCTCGCGGCCCTTGGCGGCGAAGATTCTTCCGACGGCGTGCAGATTGAGCGGATCGCACACTAGCGTATAGAGTGCATCTGTAGGTATGGCGACCACCTGACCCCGCCGGACTGCCGCTGCCGCGCGCTCAATGGCGCGTTCGGAAGGCCGCTCGCTGTCAATCTCAATCAGGTCGGTGGGCACGTTTTGAATCTCAGTCTACCGCTCAATCGCTTGTGCTATCTCAATGGCCGTCTGATGCTGCTCGAACGGCATACTCAACTGAATTCCAGCCACCAGAGGACGCACGTGCTGGATTATTTCTCTCGCGATGGCGATCCCTTCGGCACGGGCAGATTCGGCATTCTCGGCGCGGCGCATGCGTTCAATGTAGGGCTCGGGTACTGGAACGCGCAGCTCGTTGACCACATATTCGACATCGCGGAAGCTGGCGAGGGGCCTGATACCGGCGATCACGGGAACCCCACATTTGAGGAAAACTTCCAGCGAGTCGAGATTGAATATGGGTTGGGTGACTGCGAATTCAGCACCCCCTTTGACGCTGGATTCGAAGCGGCGCGCCTCATAGTCCATATCATGAGCGCTGGGATTAACTTCGACTCCCAGCAGCAAGCCGGTTCGCAATCCCATCCTATTGCCGCCTAGATCGAGCCCCCTATTTAGAGAGTCGCCAACAGCGACAACGCCATCACCAGTCACGCATATCAGATTGCGAATGCCTATTTTGTACGCACTCAGAAGATCGCTTTGAATGCTCAGGAAATTTCGGTCGCGTCCGTGAACGTGGAGGGCTGCTTCGATACTCGTCTCCTGCTGAATGAGTTGGCAGGTGACCTGAGCGCTTAGGCGTGCACCGGAGCGAGGACCGTCGGAAACGACGACGCAATCGAAGCCGGCCTTCTTGTAAAGTTTGGCCGCGGCTAGTTCCTGGGAAGCGTCCAGACCGCGCGGGGGAAGAATTTCGACCAAGGTGACGAATGTTCCGGCCGCCAGCTTCGCTCCGAGATCGCTCCTGGAGGCAACCGGCACTTTCTCCATCGGCCTGAGTTCGGACTCGGGCTCCAGAACAATCGTGGAGACGACCGTGGAGCGGGGCACGGGCTGCGCGTCCCGGACAGCGTCACGGATTTCCTTGATGTGATCCGGAGTGGTTCCGCAGCAGCCGCCCACGATACTTGCGCCAGCCTGCACAAAGCGCGCAGCGCAAGCAGCCATGTACTCTGGCGAAAATAGATTCTTGCCGAGTCCAGCATTGGGCAGGGCGCTGAGAGGCTTGCCGGTGTACGCGGTCAACATCTCAAAAGTCTGGAACAGCGCATAAGGGCCGGAACAATTGAGCCCGATCACGTCCACCGGCATGGCGTCTAGCGCCCGCGTGAAATCCTCAATGGACGTGCCGTCTTGAAGAAGGCCATCGTCTTCGATCCTGAGGTGCGCCATCACGACCATTTCGGGCCCGGCGGCGGCGCGCGCCGCTTCGACAGCAGCACGGACCTCGTTCAGGTCGCGAAATGTTTCGAGCATGAGGCAGTCGACGCCCGCTTCTACCAGCGCTTCGATCTGCTCGCGGAAGATGGATCGGGCTTCGTCGATGGTGGCTGAACCCAGCGGGTCCAGGCGCACTCCCAAGGGTCCAATGGCAGCCGCGACGAAGGCTTGATCGCGAGCGGCCTCACGGGCGATTCGCACCCCGGCGCGATTAATCAGCCGCACTTTATCCGCGAACCCAAAAGATGCAAGACGCTTGCGGTTCGCTCCGAACGTGTTGGATTCGATGATCTCGGCTCCAGCCCGTACGTACTCCTGGTGGACATCGCGCACCAGAGCGGGGAGCGAGAGATTCAGTTCGTCCAGGCAGCGGTTGATGAAGGCGCCCTTGGAATAGAGCCTGGTGCCCATGGCACCGTCGGCCACCCATACGCGCTGGGCAAGGGCTTCCCGGAACTCGGCGGCCCGGGTCGGTGTCGCGGTCACTGGCATGTTCGTTCTTTGTTCAAAATTTCACGGGCGCCAGTCCGGGAACGGATTGGATAGTCCCGAACAACACTGTTCGATCAGGTCGGGCACTCGCGCGCGTCGCCTCATCAAGCGTTCCAGCAGGCGCTCCAACTCGTCTTCGTCGCCCTCCAGCCAAGCCGGAGGAATACGTTTGATCGCCTGATCCACAACTTCTTCCGGAAAATTCCGGATGCGGCCGAGCCAAGGCTCGAATTCGGCGAGGCCACGCACGGTCCGGTAGACCAGCGGGCGAAAATACAAGCCCTGAATTGCCGACTCCCCCAAACGCCAGTGGGGTCCTTCGAATACATATCCATTGTCCACCATCTGAGCCACGAAACCCAAACGGCGCGGTTCGGAGGCCAGCGGTTCGAGTACCTGCGCGCGGAAGAAGATGGCCTGCCGCGAGTCGGCATTGCCCATCCATTTATCGAACGCCAGGACGGCACGAAAATCTGGCAAATTTTCGACTTTATCGAGTAGTGTATCGGGCAGGTAGTCGTAGACCACGGTGCGCGCGGGATCACCCGGGAAGCGGGAGCCGAAGTGCCATCCGGGACTCACCTTACGGCGAGAACTTCCCAGTTGGATGTGGACCTCTGGATCGCTGGCCAGGAACGATTCGGTAATTTGGACCATTGCGACTTCGGGGGCCGCGATACCCAGGTAGTGCAGAAAGGTTGAGGCGATCCATTCATTGACCAGAATCCGCCGGTGCTGAGGGTTGTTGTGGAACTTTACGACGTAGGAATGGCCGTCGGTCGCTTCCATCAGGTGGGCCTGCGCTCCTCCACGCATCTTGCGGATGAGGCGGCGAGCAATAACCGGCATTCGTCGGAAGGTTGGTGGACCGCCAGCCGGTAGAATCTCTGTCGAATCAGGTACCTTAGAGATTATATGCCTGATGAAAAGGAAACACCTCGCCCGGGTTCGAGCAAGGAAGAGATCGCGCTGGAGTTGATGAAGTTTGTCGCCAACACCACCGGTATTGGCAAAACGTCGACAGGAGCCGGATTCGGAGGGAAGACGCCCAAGGGCCCGGATGACCAGGTGGATGCACTGCTGCAGCTCTACGAGCGCTGCCGTGGAGCCGTCGAGAAGTAGACCGATCTCTCAATGATGGACGTCGGCGGCATGGGTCAAGTGTTTCGGGCCGGGACACCCGGCCTCGGCCGATTGGTGGCTATAAAGGTCCTGCACCCATAACCCCGTCACCGATCCAGAACGCAAGCGGCATTTCCTGCAAGAGGCTCGCGCGGCATCCGCGCTGAATCGTTACGCTTCACGAATCGCCAACGATTCCGGTGTCGATTTTCAGCCTCACTTCGAAAGGATTGCCGTTGACTGAGGTACTGGATTATGCAGTGCAGATCGCGAGCGCCCTGGCGGCAGCGCACGCGGCGGATATTGTGCATCGCGACATCAGCGTAGAAGTCAGGTCTCCGGAGCAGGCCAGCGCCAGCCTTCTGGATCACGGGACCGACATTTCTGGCTGGGTATTGGTGTTGTACGAAATGATCGCGGGGAAGCGGCCTTTACTGATGTCCGGAGTCGTCTACCTGGACAGGGACCGCCAGTATCATGTATATGACGTGGCCAGCGGTAAGTCCCGGCAGATTACGCAGGAG
>JAICXC010000178.1 GCA_025980665.1 Bryobacteraceae bacterium | reverse complement strand
TGCAGGACGCTGAAGTCTTCCTTATTGCGTCCGACGATCTGCACTCCTACCGGAAGTCCCTCAGAAGTAAACCCGCCCGGCACCGAGGCCGCAGGATTGCCGGTTGCCGAGATATACCAGCAGGACTTCATCCAGTCGATGTAGTGGTCTAACTTCACGCCCGCAATCTCCGTTGGATATGGCGTGTTGACATCGAATGCCGGCAATTGTGTCGTGGGCAGCACAAAGTATTCGTATTTTTCGAGAAATGCCTGAAACCGGCGCCAGAACTGGCTGTGAGCCGTCTCCGCGCGCGCGACCTCCGTTCCGGTCAGCCGCAGCCCTTCTTCGATCTCGCCCGCGAGCGTATCCTTGAATGCCTCCGGATGCTCCTTGAGCCGCTCTCCATAAGTGTTCGCCGAATTCCACGCACGCAGCACGCGAAACGCAAGTTCAGCAGCGGCGAAGTCCGGCTCCGCCTGTTCGACGGTACAGCCTAGCGACTCAAATGTCTTGCGATGCGCGTCCACCACGTCGCGGACGCGCGGATCGAACGGCACTCCGCCTAAGTCTTTGAACCAGGCTACCCGCACACCTTTGAAGCTACGATCAAACGGGCGCGCGAAGCGCTCTCCGGGCTCGTTGATCGAAAGCGGCGCACGGGAATCGGGCCCCGCGATTGTGCTCAGTACGAAAGCCAGGTCGGCCACCGACCGACCCAGGCATCCTGAGGTGCTCAGCGTCGACCACGCAAATGCCGCGTTCGGGTTCGGCACGCGACCGACGGAAGGCCGGAAGCCAACTACGTTGCAGAATGCCGCAGGATTGCGCAGGGAACCACCGGTATCGGAGCCCGTGGCGACAGGCGTCAGCCCGCAGGCCAGCGCGACCGCCGCGCCACCCGAAGATCCACCGCAGGTTTTCGTCAAGTCGTAAGGATTGGGCGTCGCGCCGAAGACTCTGTTAAATGTCTGCGATCCCGCTCCAAATTCCGGCGTGTTGGTCTTGCCAATGGTGATCGCTCCCGCGCGGCGGATCCGTTCGACAACGATATCATCGACCGTAGGAATGTTGTCTTTATAGAGCGGCGAGCCGAAGGTCGTGCGGATCCCCTTGGTTTCGAGCAAATCCTTATGCCCGACCGGCAGGCCATGCAGTGGCCCCAGAGTTTCTTTGCGCGCCTGCATCTCGTCGGCCTTCGCTGCGTCCGCGGCGGCCATTTCCGGTACCAGAGTGACAATTGCGTTGACTTTGGGGTTCACACGCTCGATTTGTTTGAGGTGCTCGGCCAGCGCTTCCCGCGCGGAAAGCTTCTTCGCCCGGATCAGGCGGGCCATCTCGACCGTGCTCATAAAACAAACGGAGGAGGCGGACTGCGCGGCCACAGCTTCGTGCAGGACAGGCACCGCGGCCAGCCCCAACAGGATTTCGCGGCGGGTAGAATTGTCGTCGCTCATGGGTGTGAGTTTATCATCGCCAGTCGCACATCGAGACTCCCGTGGCTGTAGAATTGATCGAGACACGGGAGGTGATCCGGATGCGACGTACGCTTCTATTCGTGATGGCAGCCACGGTTCCAGCCTGGGCGCACCACTCCTTTGCGGCCCAGTTCGACCAGAACAAAGTCGTCATCCTGCAGGGGACGGTTACTAAGATGGAGTGGGTCAACCCGCACGCGTTCATTCACATCGCCGTCAAGAATCCTGACGGGACGGTGACCAACTGGGCCATCGAAGGCAACACGCCCAACAGCCTGCTGCGCGTGGGCATCACCAAGAACGCGCTGGCCGAAGGCACCGAAATCGCTGTCCGCGGCTATATGTCGAAGAGCGGCGAGAATATCGCCAGCGGCAGCTCCATCATCTTTAAGAGCGGTAAGAAGCTTTCGCTCGGTTCAGAGCATAGCGGTGTGAGCCACCAGGAGGCTGTCCTCGAATGGATCTCCTCGGATGAAGACCTCTGGAAGCGGCAGATCGAGGCCTTGAAGCTCGACCACAGCGACTAACGAGGAACCATGAAACGATACATCCTTCTGACTTTGCTCGCTACTGGAATCGCGTCAGCCCAGGCACCAAAACCCAAAGCCTACGTGCCGCCCAAAACGCCGTGGGGCGAACCTGACCTCCAGGGTCTCTGGCCCGGAAGCGTGAACATCCCGCTGCAGCGCCCCGAGAATATGGGCGACCGGGACGTCCTAACTCAGCAGGAAGTAAAGGCTCGCGATACGGCCTCGAAGCAGCGAGTCGCTACGGGCACCTGGATTGAGTATTATCCTGCCAGCTCGCAAGCCTCGTTAGTGGTCGATCCGAAGAACGGCCGGCTTCCCCCGATGACCGCTGAAGCGGAGGCTCGTAACAAAGCCGTGCGCGGCGGCCTGGGTCCTCCAACACTGTCGAGCCCCGAGCAGAGGGCCGACTCAGTCGAGGATTTCGATCTGTGGGGACGCTGCATTACCAAAGGGCTCATCGGTTCCATGCTGCCGGGCAACCTTTACAACAAGGGTAATCGCATCATTCAAGCGCCGGGCTTGTTCGTGATCCAGAACGAAATGGTGCATGAGACGCGCATTGTCCCCACCGACGGGAGCCCACATCGTGGCCAGAACATTCGCACCTACATGGGCGATGGGCGAGGCCACTGGGAGGGGAACACCATGGTGATCGAGACAACGAATTTCGTGAAGGACATCGCCATGAACGGGATCAACTTCGCGCTTCTTACCGATCGACTAAAGATCTTGGAAAAGTTCACGCGCATCGCCCCCGATAAACTTAGCTACGATGCTACGGTCGAGGATCCGGGGACGTGGGCTACGCCCTGGACCATACATGTGACGTTTCCGCTTGATCCTACGTATGAGCTGTTCGAATACGCCTGCCACGAGGCGAATTACGGCATGGCCGACATTCTTAAAGGCGCTCGCAAAGAAGAAGAAAAACAAGCTGAACAGAGGAGAGCAAAACCATGAAGGCTGTCGCGATAGTAGCCGGCATTCTGGCAACCGTGCCGGCCTGGGCACATCATTCGTTCGCGGCCGAGTTCGACCGCAACAAGGTCATCAACCTCGAAGGCACCATCGTGAAGATGGAATGGGTGAATCCGCATGCCTGGATCCACATCGCCGTAAAAAATCCGGATGGCACCAGCACTACGTGGATGGTCGAAGCCAATACACCCAACGGACTCCTGCGACGCGGATTTACGAAGAAGTCGCTGGAGCAGGGAACTGAGGTCCTGGTGAAGGGCTATCAGGCCAAGAGCGGCGACAATAAAATCAATGGCAGCTCGATGACGTTCAAGGATGGCAAGAAGCTGTTTCTGGGCTCGTCCAGCGGCGACGAAGATCCAGCAGACAAGACAGATAAGAAGTAGGGTCGACGCATGCGTCGCCCGTCTAAATCCCCATCGCCTCTTTAAAGGCCGCGGCGACCTCCGCGGGCCGGCCGGCCTGAAAGACATAGTCGCCGGCATAATGATGCCCCAGTATCGGATGAGCCAGCAGCTCTGCCCGCGTTAATCCATCAACTAAAAGCTTGCGTTCGGCCACCGGAAGAGAAACGCTTCGGTTTATCGCTGGATCGCGAATGATCGCCTTAGGGTCTTCGCCTCTCGCGATGGACTCCAGATCGCTCAGGAAGCGCTGGCGTTGCAGGATAATGCCGCGATCGCTCGATCCAAGATGCTCCTTGGTGCGGTCGGCCACGACGCCTTGTCCGACCCAGGCGACGAAATCCTGGTTCATGATGTGGCTGGAGATCCATCCGCCGTTGTTCTCATCCCGCACGGGACCATACCAGGCCGGGATCTTGTCTTGCACGTAGGGCTCGCGCTCCTTGGGTATGCGAGTGAAGGCCCACGTAACACTGAGTGTGTTCTCATCGTCGATGGGCACTCGCCATTCAAAATGATCGCCGGTAAACAGTGTGTTGGGCCACAGGCACACGCGGCCGGTGGTCCACATGGGGTCCGATTCGCTCATCCCTTCGCGCAGCCGGCGGTAGACGAAGCCGTAATCGAACTCCTCGAACTCGATCCGCACGTGCCGCGGCGAATACGGTCCGACTTGATCCTTGAGACGGACGCTCCAGTTCATGTGCATCCATTCGAAATGCAGCGGATCGATGGAGTTCTCCTGACATTGAAACCAATTGCAGGGCACCTCCGCGAAGACGATCTCGACGAACCCGTTCTTCCAGGTGAATGGCTCCCAATCGGGTACAAGCGGAGCCGGCTCGGGTCCGAGGTACGCCCAGATCAAGCCAGCCTTGGTCTGCACCGGATAGGAGGTGATGCGTATCTTGTCTTTGAAGTTCGCTTGCGGCTGGGCGACGTCTTCATACGGCTGCTCGGTGCAGTGGCCGTCCTGGTCGAAGAGCCAGCCGTGGTAGTTGCAGCGTATCCCGCACTGCTCGACGAATCCGTACGCCAGGTCGGCTCGGCGATGCGGGCAGTGCCGATCGACCAGGCCGTAAGTGCCGCTCAGATCTTTATAGAGCGTGAGATTCTCGCCCAGCAGGCGAACGGGTTTGATGGACTTGTTGTCGAACTCGTTGACGGCGGCGATCGGCATCCAATAACGGCGCAGCAAGCCGCCCATCGGCGTCCCGGCGCCGACCTGTGTGAGAAGACGGTTTCTAGATTCGTCGAGCATTCAACAGCAGTATAGAACTCTTGCCCGATGTTCGATCGAGTCTTTCAATTGTCACCGGTTTGTTATATAATTGGCGACGACCCTGGCGACGAAGGAGTATGGGGCTCCTGCGCGGCCGGGCTTAGGGGAACGTGAAAGGGGTTTCTATGACTAGTCGTTTTACGACCGGCATGCCTGCGGTACGTGTGTTTGTACTGGCATTGGCTGGCCTCTTGACTGCAAGCGTAGCGCTGCTCGCGCAGAATAATGCTGGATCGATTAGCGGCGTGGTGGAAGATCCGCAAGGCGCTGTTATACCCGCCGCGAAGGTAACTCTGACCAATGATGAGCAGGGCGCTGGATCTGCCCGCACCGTCATACGACCTCCGACGGGACGTTCGTCTTCACGCCCGTGCTGGCGGGAAAGTACACCGTCACCGTCGAAGTGATGGGTTTCAAGAAATACACGCAGTCCGGCATCACCCTGGACGTGAGCGATCGTCTTGGCCTGCCCGCGATTGCCCTGCAAGTTGGCGCGACCGGTGAATCGGTCACGGTTGAAGCCGCGGCCGTCCAGCTTCAGACGCTCAGCGGAGAACGAGCGGGCGTCGTGACCGGCAAGCAGGCGGTGGACATCGCCATCAACGGTCGCAACTACACCAGCCTTCTGAAGACTGTTCCCGGCATCGCCGCCGACAGCGGCACGGGTGACGTGAGTTCCAATGGCGGCCGCACGGCGCAGAACAACTTTACGCTCGACGGGCAGAACGTGACCGATATCGGCGTCAATCAGCAATTCGCCTATCGCATCAGCATGGACGCGATCGCCGAATTCAAAGTGTCCACTAATGGCCAGACCGCCGAATACGGCCGCAACGATGGTGCGCAGGTGCAGGTTGTAACCAAGAGCGGCACCACGGATTTTCACGGTGACGGCTACTGGTTCAAGCGCGGCGAGTTCATGAACGCGAACACATTCACGAACAATGCGCAGCCGGTCAAGGATCCCGTGACTGGAAACCTCGTGGCTCCGTTTCCGATCTATCGCTTCCTGGATGCCGGATGGACCCTTGGCGGCCCGATCTACATCCCGGGCGTGCTGAACAAGAACAAAGACAAGCTGTTCGGCTTTATGTCGCAAGAGTGGCAGCACAACATCATCCCCGGCACGCTGCATCAAATTACTGTTCCCACGGCGGCAGAGCGGATCGGCGACTTCTCCCTGACGCACGATGCTACAGGCGCCATTCAGAAGATCATCGACCCGGCGACTCGCTCCGCGGCAAATCCCGCAGGGACACAGTTCGCGGGAAATCAGGTGCCTGCCACGCGATTCAGTCCGTATGGACCGCAGGTTCTAAATTGGCTGCCGTTGCCGAACGTTGTTGGGCAGCCCGGCTATAACTATCAGTCCCAGATCCCCAGCTCTCAGCCTTCGTACGATCAGATCTATCGCGTCGACTACAATCTGAACGAGAAATGGCACTTTTTCGTACGC
>JAICXC010000189.1 GCA_025980665.1 Bryobacteraceae bacterium | reverse complement strand
TATCGATAAGATTGGCGAGCGCGTTCTGATCATCGGCGTGGGCAACACTGCGATGGATTGCTGCCGGTCGTCGCGAAGAATGGGCGGAAAAGACGTTAAGGTGATGGCGCGCCGCCCGCGCGGATTCTTCAAGGCCTCGCCGTGGGAACTGGAGGATGCCGAAGAAGAAGGTATCGATATCACCATTAATCACGCGCCGAAGCGATTCGTAGTCCAAAACGGCGTGCTGAAGGGCATGGAGTTTGAGCGCCTGGAATGGGACGCGGAGGCCAAAAAGTCCCGCGTGATCGACGAAGTGTTTCTTCCCGCGGACGACGTGATACTGGCGATCGGTCAGGAAAATGCCTTTCCGTGGATCGAGCGCGATCTGGGCATCGACTTCGACAAGTGGGGCATGCCGGCGGTCGATCAGACGACCTTCCAGTCGACTCGTCCTGGAATTTTCTTCGGCGGCGACGCGGCGTGGGGACCCAAGAACATCATCTGGGCGGTCGCGCACGGGCACCAGGCGGCGATTTCGATTCACAATCATTGCCAGGGCGTGCCGGTCACCGATCGACCAAAGCAAGGCTCCAGCCTGGTCAGCCAGAAGATGGGGATCAGTGAGTGGAGCTATCACAACGACTACAATCCGTCGAAGCGCCAGAAGATGCAGCATGTGGAGCTGACAAAACGCTTCCAGCAGCTCAACATTGAAGTGGAGCTGGGCTTCGACCCGGAGCAGACCGCGCGCGAAGTGCAGCGCTGTCTCAACTGCGATATCGAGACAGCCTTCGTCGAGAATCGGTGCATCGAATGCGACGCCTGCGTGGATATTTGTCCGGTGCAGTGCCTGACTATTACGCGCGATGGCGATGAGGCTGACTTGCGAACGCGGCTTTCGGCTCCGGCTACCAACCTGGAGCAGCCGATCTACGCTTCGAAGCCCTTGCCGCAAACCGGCCGCGCCATGGTGAAGGACGAAGACGTCTGCGTTCACTGCGGCCTGTGCGCCGAGCGTTGTCCGACGGCGGCGTGGGACATGCAAAAATTCGATCTGATAATTCCCTACGCAGGAGCAGCATGCACGACGTCCTCCGTACTCGCGTAAACGATTTCGCGGTCAAGCTGGCCAACGTCAACGGGACGGGATCGGCCAGCGCCAATGGACTGCTGATGCAGGCCATTTTCCGCATGGGCATTCCCGTGTGTGGCAAGAATCTATTTCCTTCGAACATTCAGGGCCTGCCGACCTGGTATGAGATTCGCGTAAATAAGGAAGGCTACTCGGCGCGCGCGCTGGATTACGATCTGATGGTCGCGATGAACTCGCAGACCTACGATCGCGATATTAAGGAAGTCCGGCCGGGCGGGTATCTACTCTACGATTCGTCTTGGCCACTCGACCCCGACCTGCATCGGGAGGACATAACATTCCTGGGTGTGCCGCTGGCCGAGCTGTGCAATCAGAATTTCGAAGATCCGCGCACCAGGATCTTGATGAAGAACATCGCCTATGCCGGCGCGATGGTGGCGACGCTCGACATCGACATGGATGTGGTCAATACGCTGCTCGACGAAAAATTCGCCGGCAAGAAGGCGCTCCGCGAGTCGAACCACAAGGCGCTCTTACTGGGCTATCAATACGCGAAGGAACACTTTGAATGCCCCTTGCCGTTTCGTCTCGAGAAGATGGACGCCAACAAGGATAAGATCCTGATCGATGGCAACACTGCAACGGCGCTGGGAGCGATCTACGCCGGGTGCACCGTGGCAGCTTGGTATCCCATCACGCCGGCCACGTCGGTAATGGACGGATTCAAGGGATTTTGCGAGCAGTACCGGAAAGATCCTGAAACCGGCAAGAACAACTACCTGATCATCCAGGCCGAGGATGAACTGGCGGCAATCGGCATGGTTCTGGGAGCATCCTGGAACGGCGCGCGTGCGTTTACGTCGACCGCCGGCCCCGGTCTGTCTCTCATGAACGAGCTGATTGGGTTCGGCTATTACGCCGAGATTCCAGCGGTAATCGTGGATGTGCAGCGTGTGGGACCCTCCACGGGAATGCCGACACGCACGCAGCAATCCGATCTGATGCTGGCGGCGTATGCGTCGCACGGCGATACGCGGCACATCCTGTTATTCCCGGCGAATCCGCACGAGTGTTTCCGTTTCGCCGTGAAGGCGTTCGATCTGGCGGAGCAGTTCCAGACGCCGGTGATCCTGATGTCGGATCTCGACATCGGCATGAATGACTGGGTGGTGCCAAGGCTGACCTGGGACGACGCATATCGTCCGGACAGGGGCCGGGTACTGGACGCCGAGGACCTGGAAAAGAAAATCGGCAAGTTCCAGCGCTACAACCAGGAGGACGAAAACTTTGTCGCGGCGCGGACGTTGCCGGGCGTAAGCCAAAAGGGCGCGTATTTTACGCGTGGGTCAGGACACAACAAGTTCGGCGGCTACACCGAAATTCCGGACGAGTACCAGGAAGTGATGGATCGCCTGAAGAAGAAGCATGCCGCCGCTGCGAAATTCATCCCGGAGCCGGAGTTGGCTTCGCGCGAAGGCGCAAAGTTCGGCGTCATCGCAATGGGCGGCTGCGATCAGGCCGTGCGCGAGGCCTTGGACGTTCTCGACCGCCAGGGGACTACCGCCGATTATCTACGTGTGCGCGGATTTCCGTTCGGCGACGTGGTGGAGCGGTTCTTAGCCCAACACGACTTTTGTTTTGTGGTGGAGCAGAGCCGCGACGCACAGCTTCGTTCCTTGTTAATCCTGGAGACCGCCGTGCCGAAGGAAAAGCTGCGCAGCGTTTTAGTGTATGGTGGATTCCCGCTCAGCAGCCGCCACGTAGTGCAGGGAATCTTGAGTCAACTATAGAAAAGAGCACCGACCATGCCGTCGATCGCAAAACCCGTCGCCACGCATCCAACTCTGCAGCGCAACGCGCTAGGGCTGACCATCCGCGATTACGAGGGATCCATGTCCACGTTGTGCGCGGGCTGCGGACACGATTCGATCACCGCAGCTGTGATTCGCGCGCTATGGGAATTGGATACGCAGCCGCACATGGTGGCGAAGCTAAGCGGCATCGGCTGCTCTTCGAAGACTCCGACTTACTTTCTCAGCGGCGCGCACGGATTCAACTCGGCACACGGGCGTATGCCCGCGATCGTGACAGGGGCAGCAGCGGCCAACCGAGACTTACTGTACATCGGCGTTTCGGGCGATGGCGATTCACTGTCCATCGGCCTCGGCCAGATGTGCCACGCGATCCGGCGCAACATTCGGATGGCGTACATCCTCGAAAATAACGGCGTGTATGGACTGACCAAGGGCCAGTTCTCTGCGTCCTCCGACATCGGGTCGAAGAGCAAGCGCGGCGAGCCGAATCGAATGGCGCCCATCGATCCCGTGAAGCTGAGCTTATCGCTCGGCGCGACATTCATCGCGCGCAGTTTTTCAGGCGACAAGGAACAGCTTGTCCCGATTCTCAAGGCCGCGTTTACGCATCGCGGATTCGCGCTGGTGGACGTGGTGTCGCCCTGCGTGACCTTCAACGACCACGAAGGATCGACCAAGAGCTACAAGCACACGCGCAAGAACACTCTGCGGGCGACGCAAGCCGATTGGGTTCCGCCGCAGAGCGAGATTCTGGCCCAGATCAGCAAGTCGGGGACGACGGCCGTGACGATGCATGACGGCAGCGTGGTCCACTTCAGCGCGGTCCCGAAGGATTACGATCCTACTGATCGGCGGAAGGTGGCGGCGTATCTGGACGAACAGCCTGCGAACGCCGTGGTCACGGGGCTGCTCTACATCGATCCGAGCGCGCCGGATATGCACGAACTGGGCCAGTCATCGCCGACGCCTTTGCGCGATCTGGCGTATGAGAAGCTGTGTCCGGGATCGGCCGAGTTGGAGCGGATGCAGGAAGAGTTCCGGTAGTAGCCGGCGTCCGTCGCCCTGTGGTGATCTTAGGAAGTGCTTACGCCGATCTGGCACGCTCCCGCAATCTCGCCTTATTCGGTCGCGTGATACGATTTCTGCTGTCATGGACTGGCGGGGTGCCCACTGGATCGTAGGTACCGCAACCCTGGGGTTTTTCTGCTAAGCGGCGCCTATATGCGATGGGTCCGCACCCCGCCGGTTCCGCAGTCAGATGATGTGACGCGTGCAGTCTACCGTTCGCGTCACCTGTTCATACTGCTCTCCGCCGTCGTGAATCTGGCGTTCGCGCTAGCACCGTCGGCCAAGCAGCGATCCCGGCAGGTAGTGTCTACCTTAGTGCTTGTAGCGCCGGTGCTATTTGTGGCGGCATTTGCCGTCGAGCCGGCGCGAGGGATTCGCGGAGCACCCTTTTCGTAGATTGCAGTGTATCTGCTATTCGCCGCCGCGGTGATCTTGATTCGCGTGGCGCGGGACTAGTGCGTCATCGAGTAGACGATGTAATTCAGCATGATTCGGATGCCCAATGCCGAGAACTTTTCCGGATAGGAAGGATCATCAGCCCATTCCCACGAATCGCCCGTGTCATTGTTAAACCACGCCGCCATGGTCATACGCCCCTTCTCGTCAAAGACCCCTTTGAAGTGGGGGTCATAAGAAACGCCGTCGAGCGGGCGCATCCCATTGAACCTGGCCCACTGTCCGAGAATCTGATAGCGCTTGTCGAGATCGAACAGCGTATGGAACGCCTGGGCGTCGTCAGCCAATTCCACTAGCTCGCGATTGGGATAAAGCTGTTTGACGGTTTCGGCAATCGCTTGCTGTTCGTTGGGTCCCCACATGTCGTCGGCGATGAAGAAGCCTCCCCGATCGAGGTACTCGCGCAGTTTGGCCGTCATGTCCCCGGTCAGGTCGATCCGTGCGGTCCGCGCTGCGTATAAGAATGGCCAGTTAAAGATGTCGTCCCCGTCCTCAAGATTGATGGGTTGTTCAACGGCCCGCCCGTTGATTCGGGTAAGCCGGCTGAGCGCGGTCATGAGGTGACGATCCCCAGCCGGATAGTCATTGGTCCAGCCCGGGTTAGCGCGGCCCCCATGTCGCCAGTCCGAGCCGAAAAAACGGCCGAAGCCCCCGCCGGAAGGGTACATCAGACGCCCGAATACGAACTCGGAAGGCCTCAGTTGTTCCGGAGTCACGGGCGGCAGTTGGTCTTCGCCGGGGTAATCGCGGAATTCGCGCTGGTAGGCGTACGCGGCGCTGATACAGGCAGCAAGACCCGCAATCGCCAACAGCACCCCTCGCGATTTCACACCATGAGGATACCCCATCGGGCAGAAGTGAATGGAAGTCGCTTATGGGACCAAAATACCATCCGTAAGCTATTGAAAGTTGACCAAAAGACCTCCACTGTGATAACTTCATCAGTTTAAGAACAGTCTGCTCGTTTCTTAAAGCTTCAGTTCCCTGCAACAGTTTTAAAAATGCAAGAAACGTTACAAGCCCTAGGTGGGATACTGCTA
>JAICXC010000065.1 GCA_025980665.1 Bryobacteraceae bacterium | reverse complement strand
TGTAGTAACCTAAGGTTTCCAGCCAAAATCTTTAAGAGGACCCGTATGTACGCAGTCATTGAAACCGGTGGTAAACAGTATCGTGTCGCGCCAGGCGAGTCGATTGAAGTCGAGACCCTGACCGGCGACATAGGCGCGGAAGTCGAATTCGACCGCGTGGTGGCTGTCGTTGACGGCGATGCCGTAAGAGCAGGCTCGGCGCTCAGCAGCGCGCGGGTAAAGGGCACCATCGCCGCGCAGGGCCGGGGCGATAAGACCATCGTCTTCAAGTTCAAGCGCAAGAAGCAGTACAAGCGCACCATCGGGCATCGCCAGAATTACACCCGGGTGCAGGTGAACGAGATTTTGGCGTAGTAGGGATTTGTCATGGCACATAAAAAAGGTTTAGGCAGTTCTAAAAACGGTCGCGATTCGAATGCACAGCGGCTGGGAGTGAAGGCCTTCGGTGGCCAGCTCGTGACCGGTGGAACCATCATCGTCCGTCAGCGCGGCACCCGCATCAAGCCCGGCGTTAACGTCGGCTTGGGCAAGGACGACACGCTGTTCGCCAAGATCCCGGGCATCATCGAATTCCGCGATCGCGGACGAGCGGGCAAGTTCGTCAGCATCAAAGCCGCCGAGTAGCTAGCTCCTCCGCGCAGCGATAAGTAGTTTCCGAGCCGCGACAGTGATGGCGCGGTGTTTCCTTCCAGTGTTTATAGACGAAGTTATTATCACAGTCAAAGCTGGCGACGGCGGTAATGGCTGCCTCGCGTTCCGTCGCGAAAAATTCGTTCCCCGCGGCGGGCCCAGTGGCGGCGATGGCGGCAAGGGCGGCGACGTAATCCTGGTCGCCAGCCAGCACTACAATACGCTTCTTCACTTGCGCTTCAATCCCGAACACAAGGCCGAGCGCGGCCGGCACGGCGAAGGCAGCAATCGCAGAGGTCGCGAGGGCGCATCGATTGACGTTGCCACGCCGGTCGGGACCGTCGTCTACGACTGGGAAACCGGCGAGGTCCTGCACGATTTCACCACGCCCGGAGACCGGTTTGTAGTCGCAAGGGGCGGCCGCGGCGGGAAAGGTAACGCGCGCTTCGCAACGTCCACGCACCAGACTCCCACCGAGCATGAGGACGGTAGCCCCGGCGAAGAACGGAAGCTGCGGCTCGAGTTGAAGCTGCTGGCCGATGTCGGATTGGTGGGTTTCCCCAATGCGGGCAAGTCCACGCTGATCTCGCGCATCTCAGCCGCGAAACCTAAAATCGCCGATTATCCCTTCACCACCCTCGAACCGCATCTTGGTGTCGTCACCGCCGACGGCGGCGATCACCGAACTTTCGTCGTCGCCGATATCCCCGGATTGATCGAGGGCGCGCATACCGGCCACGGCCTGGGCATCCAGTTCCTGCGGCACGTCGAGCGCACCCGGCTGTTGGCCCACCTGGTGGATGTATCTGAAGCCACCGGTCGCGATCCGGTCCACGATTTCGAAGTCGTCATGGGGGAGCTCGCCAGCTTCTCAGATGACTTGTCGCACAAGCCGATGATGGTGGTTGCAACGAAGATTGACGCCGCTCAAGATCCGGCGCGTGTCGAATCGCTCGAAAAGCTAGCCCGCGAGCGAAGGCTGCCGTTCTTCAAGATTTCGAGCGTGACCGGCGAAGGTCTCCCCGCACTGAAGCGCGCTATGGCGGATGCTGTGCTTGCTCCTAGCGAGCCCGTACCTAACGTGCCTGCCACTTCCGCGTAATTTCCTCGATCGCGTCCTCCGGACGAGTCGTATATAGCCAAAACACTTGGATGGCGTGAGCGCCGCGAACCTGCATTTTCAAGCCGCCGCTGACCGGCGTGAATTTTAAATGTTCGGGCCCGGATCGGATGGGAGTAATGACGCCCAGGCCAATTTTTGTGACATGCGGGCAGTCGCGCGCCGCCTCCACGGCCACAATAGCGCTCGGTATGACCGTCGAGTGCCGTCCGTTGAACTTCGGCCCCTTCAGTAGTCCCTTAATGTGAGTCATATTTCCGCGGGCATGTGATATTGTTGCACCCATGCCTGTTGAGAAGTCCCTATCCAATACCGTATCTTCGTTCGAACCGTACCTGCGCTCGCTCCTCCGGATCGTTGTCGGATTCACCTTCTCGCTGCACGGCTATCAGAAGTTCTTCGGAGCCTTTGGAGGGCTGGGCGGCCATAAGGCGGAGTTGGCTTCCACGATGGGTATCGCGGGAGTGCTGGAAACGTTTGGAGGAGCGCTCATCATCCTGGGCCTGTTTACTCGACCCACTGCGTTCATCCTGTGCGGACAGATGGCGGTGGCGTATTTCCGGGTGCACATTTGGATCAGCCCCTGGCCTTTGCTGAATCAAGGCGAGATCACGGTCCTTTACTGCTTCACTTATCTCTGGCTGTGCTCCGCGGGTGCCGGCCCCATCAGTCTCGACCGGGCCTTTGGCTGGAAGCACTGATACTTGACGACTGCAGCACCTAAGGAGGCGATCATCCTGGGTGGACCTTTGTAACCAAGGGCGTGCAGTCAGTAGTCTTTTCTTATGCTAGATTTGAATGCGGGAGGTATCCTTGATGAAGATGAAATTCTCCGCGATGGCCATGGGTGCGCTGCTTCTCGCTGCGGTGCCGATGCTGGCCCATCACTCGTTCTCGGCGGAATATGACCAGTCCAAGCCCCTTACGCTGAAGGGCAAATTCACCAAGCTGGATTGGGTTAACCCCCATTCCTGGGTACACTTTGACGTGGTCGGTCCAGACGGGAAAGTGACCAACTGGGCTGCCGAAACTCCACCTCCCAACGGCCTGTACCGGAACGGCTGGCGCAAGGACATGTTCAAGGAAGGCGAAGAGATCGAGGTCACTGGTGTGGCCGCGAAGGACGGAACGCCCCACATGTGGTCGAACGGTGTGACGATTGTGTCCACTGGCGTGAAGTTCACCATGGGCTCCCGGCCGCCGAACGAAGGGCCTTCTCCCGACGGCAAGGGTAAGTAGTTTAGATTTCTTTGAGATACTTCGCGCACGCGCCCTCGTTACGGGGCGCGTTTGCGCTGTTTTGATCCGCGCTTGAGGAGTTTCACCTTTCATGAAAACTTCGTTCGCAGGTGTTTCGTATGCTGGCTTGGTAGCCGCCGCGGGAATTGCAGTCGCAGCCCTGTGGCTTACACCGGTACCGGTTGCCGGCCAAGGTAAAGGTGGGGGCAAAGGCGCGCCTAAAGGTGCCTATACGGCCCCTCGAGCCGGCGACGGCAAAGCCGATCTCCAGGGGATTTGGGAGGCGTGGAATACCGCCGCCGACGGGCTGGAGGCTCACAACGCCGCCACCGGCATTCGCGCGGGCAAGAGCTTCGTAGTCGATCCGGCGGACGGCATGATCCCGTACCTCCCGGCGGCCCGCCAGAAACAACTGGACAACCTGAACAAGCGGGAACAGCTGGACAGCATGAACCATTGCTACATGACCGGCGTTCCGCGCTTCACCTACATCCATTTCCCCTTCCAGATTTTCCAGACCGCGAAATATATCCAGTTCATTTCCGAATATGCCCACATGGTCCGCACCATTTACATGGACAAGCAGACTCACTATGGCGATCTGGAATTCTGGAACGGCGATTCGCGCGGCCATTGGGAAGGCGACACTCTCGTCGTCGATGTCGCCGATTTCAACGATCAGACCTGGTTTGACGCTTCCGGCGATCATCACAGCAGCGCGCTGAAGGTGGTGGAGCGTTACACGCGCACCGGTCCTGACGTGATGCGATACGAGGCGACCATGACCGATCCGCAGACCTTCTCCCGGCCCTGGACCATCCGGATGGACCTGCATCGCGACACCGATCAATATCCGACTTTGCTCGAATACGAATGCCATTCCTACTTTGAGGACGACGCAACACGGCTCGGTAGCCGCTAGTTAACGGAGACTCACCATGAAGAAGCACAACGGATTCGCCAGTTCAGTGATGGCTGTCGTCGCTGCGGCAGCCGTGGCCGCGGTCTTCGTGATCGCGCCGGTTTCCGTTACCGGGCAGGATGCACCCGCGCCCGGCGGTAAGGGCGGCGGCGGGTTCGGCGGCAAGGGCGGCGGGAAACAAGCAGTCCCGGCAGGCCCCGTTCCTCGCACGGCTGATGGCAAGCCGGATATGTCCGGCTTCTGGGGCGGCGTCCAGCCCGGTGGCGTTACCAGTATCGAACCGGCGCCGCCCAGAGGCGGTGGAGGCAGAGGCGCCGGCAAAGGCGGACCTCCTGGAGGCGGTGGCCCGGTCGCAGGCGGACCAGGTGGAGCGCCTGGCGGACCGGCTGGAGCAGGACCTGGCGGCCCCGGTCGAGGTCCCGGCGGCGCCCCTGGCGGGCGCGGGGGTGGTGGCCGTGCGAACTCAATCGTCGATCCCGCCGATGGCAAAGTTCCCTACACGGCGGCTGCTCGCGCGAAATCCGACGCATTGATCGCCAACGGCATGTTCCACGAACCCGAGCTGCACTGCTATATGTCCGGCGTTCCTCACAACATGTGGGTTCAGTTCGGCCAGCAAACCCTCCAGACCAAGGACTATATTGTTTTCAACTGGGAGTTCATGCACAGCCGCCGGATCATTCCGCTGGATAATCGCCCACACCAGATCACAAATCCGGCGGTGCATTTGTTCCAGGGCGAATCGGTTGGACATTGGGAAGGCGACACGCTGGTGGTCGACACCACCAACCAGAACGACAAGACCTGGTTTGATACGTCGGGGCATTACAAGCCTGAAGATGTCCATGTCGTGGAACGTTTCACGATGACCGATTCGAATACGATTGAGTACGAGGCCACCGTCACATCTGCCGAATTCACGCAGCCTATGGTCGTCAAGGGCCGCCAGACGCGTGCCAATGCCAACGATCCTAATTACGAGCAGATGGAGTTTGCCTGCATCGAAGGCAATGCCGATTTGCAGCATTACACTGAAGACAAGGGTGGAAAAGCCAAAAACGTCGGTGCCCGGCAGCAGTAAAGAATTCAGGAGTCAGGAGTCAGAATGAAAACCTGGCTATGCTTTTTCGCTGCGGCTGCACTGGCCGCTGGACAGACGCCCTACAAGGCTCCGCGAACCTCCGAGGGGAAGCCCGATCTTTCGGGAATCTGGTTTACGCAGGCCTTCGCGGCCGCGTGGGATATCGAGGAGCATCCTACCCTCCCCAACATTGTCGGAGGGCCCAGCATCATCGTGGATCCTCCCGACAAGAAAATTCCCTACCAAGCCTGGGGTCCAGCCAAGCGCAAAGATCTGATCGAGAACCACGCCTTCGACGATCCGCAGGCGCACTGTTATCCTTCCGGCATCCCGCGCGTGGCCTACGCTCCATTCGGGTTTGAGATCACGCAAAGCCCCGGCCTTGTCGTGATGCTCCCCGAGAACTTCCACATGTACCGGATCATCCCGACCAACGACAATAGCCCGCGTTTGCCCGCCAGCATGAAGCTGTTCAATGGCGAATCGCGCGGCCACTGGGAGGGAGAGACGCTGGTGGTGGACGTCACCAACCAGAACGGCCGGACCTGGCTCGACATGGCCGCCAACTTCACCACCGATACTCTGCACGTGGTCGAGCGCTACACGCGCATCGCCGACGGAACGCTGCACTACGAAGCCACACTCGACGATCCAAAGTTGTACACGCGGCCCTGGACCATGGCCTTCAACATCCGCCGCGAAACCAAGCCGGGCTACGAGATCCTCGAATTCGCCTGTTGGGAAGGCGAGCGCGATCTGGCGCATTACACCAAAGAAGACGGCGGTCCCCAGAAGAACTTGGGAGGCAAGAAATGATGAATCGGCGAAACTTTCTTACACATGGAACAGCCGCTGCCGGGTTTTTCACGGGCGCGCTGACCAGGTCATTCGGTGCGCAATCCAAACCCAGCGCGACCGTCGATACCTCCGCCGGCAAAATCCGAGGCTTGGTGATCGACAAGGTTAATGCCTTCAAGGGCATTCCCTACGGCGCATCCACGGCCGGCAATCGCCGCTTTTTGCCGCCGGTTAAGCGTGAAGCCTGGACCGGAATCAAAGACACCATCCAGTGGGCTCCGGAAGCCCCGCAAGTGAGTCCGCACGGCGAAATTCCTGAGGTGAGGGCCACCATCCCCGCGACTGGGATGAGCGAGGATTGCCTCTTCCTGAACGTCTGGACCAATGGCTTTGGCCGCGGCGCCAAGCGTCCAGTGATGGTCTGGCTGCATGGCGGCGGATTCACCAGCGGCAACGGCAGTTACACGATCTATGACGGGACTAATCTCGCCAAAAACCGTGACGTAGTAGCAGTGACGATCAACCACCGCCTGAATTCGTTCGGTTTCCTGCATCTGCCCGAGATCGGCGGCGCGAAATTCGCCCAGGCGTCGAATGTGGGGATGCTGGATGCGATCGCCGCGCTCCAGTGGGTCCACGAAAACATCGCGAACTTCGGCGGCGATCCCAACAATGTCACGATCTACGGGCAGTCCGGTGGCGCCGGCAAGGTCAGCACGTTGCTGGCGATGCCCGGAGCCAAGGGCCTGTTCCACCGGGCGATCATCCAAAGCGGGTCGAATCTAAAAGGCGTCTCTAAGCAGGACGCCACCAAATCCGCGCAGGCTCTAATGGCCAAGCTGAACGTCAAGACCGTGGACGATCTGCAAAAAGTCCCCATGGACCAGTTAATCGCGGCCACGACCGCGACGCCGGGGCTGCGCCTGGCGCCGGTGGTGGATGGAACAACATTGCCGCGCGATCCTTTTTCGCCAGACGCTCCCGATATTTCGGCAGACGTTCCGGTGCTCCTGGGAACGGTCGAAACTGAAGTCACCTTCTTCCCCAACACGCAGATGGATCCCATTGATGATGCCGCGCTGCTGACGCGAGTGAAGACGGCCGCGCGCACGGATGACGCCCAGGCCAAGCGGCTCATTGATCTGTATAGGAAGGGTCGTGCTGGCGTTTCAAATATCGACGTTGCGTTGATCCTGGAATCGGACATGCGTTTTCGCCCCGGCGTGGTGACGGAAGCAGAGTTGAAGTCGGCGCAAAAGGCTCCCGTCTACATGTATTACTTCACGTGGCGCTCCCCGGTGCATGACGGAAAACTGAAGACGTTCCACACCCTCGAGATTCCGTTCGTCACCGAAAACGTGGATAACGCGACGTCCATGACGGGGATGGGCCAGGATCGTTATGCCTTGCAAGACAAGATGAGCGCGGCTTGGGCGAACTTCGCGCGCACGGGCGATCCCAACCACAAGGGTCTGCCGAAGTGGCCCAAGTTCAACACAACGCAGCGCGCCACCATGATCTTCAACAACGAGTGCAAGGTGGTCAACGATCCGAACGGCGAGGAGCGGAAGGCTCTGGCGGCTCTCCGATCGGCGTAGCCATCAGCTTCCGGCCGTCCGGGAACTCTACTGTAAAACACTTTTGCGCGAACACCGCCGGGTCCTTGGCGCGCGCGCCCATGCAACTGATCTTGTCCCCGGCTTTCAAGCTGTCCTTGGTCCAGCCGTAGCGGCGGAGCAAGTTCACGGCTTCAATTTCCAGGCGCCAGTGTTCGACCCCGTTGTCCGTCGGTGAATCCAGCTCGATGTAGGAATGCGGATTCGCCCAAAAAAACTTAGTGACTGTGCCGGCGACAGTGGAGGGACGCGTCATATCGAAGGGGGCGGTGGAGTGATGCGCAAGTAGAGGCATCACCCACGCCAGATAGATCGCGCCGCGCTTCACTTTTTAATTCTAACGACGTCAATATTCCAGCGGCAGCCGGATCATGGTCTGCTTGTGAAACAGGCAACCGCCGTTGCCGATGATGACCAGGCTCATCAGACCGCACGGCGGGCCGGGGTGCCCGGTCACCAGGCCCAATTCGTGGACCTTCACAGGCACGTGGAAACGCCGCTGGGCCGCGACCGATTCGCCGGGTTGCAACAGGACATCCAGTGGAACCTCCCCGGGATCGTCAAAGGGCTTGTAGTGTCGATCGTTTTCATCGCGCAGGTAGATCCAGGCGCCCTTGGCGCGCTGGGTGACGCGTTTTGCTTCACTGGAAATCAACAGGTCCACGTTGTAATTCATGTCGGCATGCTGAACGTTCTTTACGGTGAGGCACCAGTCATCGAAGCACCATGGAGTATCGATCGCAATGACCCGCTGCGGGGCTGCATAGGCGACAGACGCCGAGACTGCGAGATACAAAATAGCGCACGCCAGCCAGACGCCCAGAATCAAGAAAGCTTGCGAGACGCGGCCTCGAATGGCCGCATACGCGGCAGCTACGAAAGCGATTAAAGACAGCAGGAAACATCCCAAAAACAGCAAATCGAGGATCGTCATCGTTAACTCTGTATCGTAGAGTACTTCTTATTAAAGAGAAAAACAAGGCCTTGTTAGAATCGACTTGCACCCAACGTTGCAACGCTCTCGTGCCGTTCACTATACTTATTGATTGCGCGCCCACGATGGTCGTTGTGCGTGCACAGCTCCATGAGGAGGAGTTCCATGAAGACTTCCCGTTCCAGGGTAATGAACGCCTTATTGTCTGCCGGCGTGATTTGCCTGATCGCTCTATTCGCGACGTATTCAACCAGCGCGCAGCAGACTAAAGGCAAGGGTAAGAGTGACGCGAAAGCCGCCGTCAACACCCGCATTAGCTATCCCGGCTATATTACCGGCACGGTTACCAGCGAAAAAGGTCCCGAAGCCGGTGTGTGGGTCATCGCCGAGACTAACGATCTTCAAACAAAAATGATCAAGACCGTCGTGACCGACGATCAAGGGCGCTACATGCTACCCGATCTTCCGGCGGTGAATTACAAAGTCTGGGCCAGAGGCTACGGGATCCTGGATTCAACCCCCATCGATTCCAAGCCGACGACCAACTCAGTGGCGATCAAAGTGGCGACTGCCAAGACTCCCCAGGAAGCCGCGAAGGTTTATCCAGGCGACTACTGGCTATCGCTGCTGGCCCCACCGCCCAAGAGTATGTTTCCCGGAACGGGCGAAAAATCCGAGACGAACCCGAACGGCAACGGCCTTAACATGGCGATGGCCAACCAGGACGAATGGATTAATCGCTTGAAGTCTGGCTGCAACTTCTGCCACCAACTCGGCAATCCCCTGAGCCGTGACGTGCAGCACGTATTCGCGGCCAAGCCCGACCTTCCCAAGACCCATGAAGCTGCGTGGGAATGGCGCCTGGGTGTCGGAGTTCGCGGAACCAACATGTACGGCACGCTGACCGGGATGGGCAAGACCGAAACCGTGAAGGTGCTTGCGGACTGGACCGAAGCCATCCAGAAAGGCGCAGTGCCGCCGGCGCCGCCCCGCCCGTCGGGCATCGAGCGGAACATTGTATCCACGCAATGGGATGTGGGCGACGACCATTCCTTCATGCATGATCAGATTTCGACCGATAAGAACCATCCGACAGTCAACGGCGGCGGCCCGAACTACGCGGTGAACGCCGGCCACGGGCAACTCGTGATCCTGGATCAGGCGGATAACAGCACCTATTCGATCGACATTCCGACGCGCGAATCCAAGGACAAAGTTCCTTCACGCTTCCCAGCGCCCAACCGTCCCTCGTTCTTCTGGGGCAATGAACATCTGTGGTCCAATCCGCCTTACGATCCGGCCGATCCGCACAATCCGATGATGGACAGCAAGGGCCGCGTCTGGCTGACCTCGAAGATCCGCGGTAATACGGCGCCAGCCTGGTGCGCTGATCCCGCCAACAAGTACGCCGCGTGGTATCCGAAGAGCAGGGGCGCACGGCAGGCATCCATCTACGATCCGAAGACCAAGCAGTTCCAATTGATCGAAACGTGCTACTCCACACATCATGTGGTGATCGACAACGACCCTGATGAGACCGTCTATTTCAACGAGCTAAGCGGTCCCACTTTTGGCTGGGTAGATTCGAAGATTTACGATCAGACGTACGCCGCAACGCATGACGAAGGTAAAGCCGAGCAGGCCGCTGTCGGCTGGTGCGATCAGACCGTGGACACCAACGGAGACGGAAAGATCACGAAACCCTGGAACGATATCCGGCGGATTGCGGATCTTGCGGCTCTCTACGGCACGGATACCGCCGGCGCGGCTCCCATCGCCCCGGTCGGGCGCGGAGGAAAGGGCGCGCCTGAGGCGCCCTACGATCCTAAGCTCGACACGATGGTCCACTTCAATCTGTACGCGACCATGCCGAGTCCGGTAGACGACTCTGTGTGGGGCGTGGCGGAAGATTTCCCCGGCTACTTGATCCGTATGCAGCGCGGAAACAATCCGCCGGTTAGCTGCAAGACCGAAGTCTTCAAGGTTCCGACGCCGGGCTACGACCCGCGTGGGATCGACGTAGACAGCAACGGCGTGGTCTGGACAGGTCTCGCAGCGACCAGCCACCTGGCCGCTTTCGACGTTCGCAAGTGCAAGAACTTGACCGGCAAGATGAAGGTCGACGGCAGCGACTGCCCGGAAGGCTGGACGCTGTACCAAACCCCCGGGCCCAAGCTTAAGGGCACCAATGTTCCCGCCGACTTCCACTATTTCAATTGGACGGACTCGCACAATATCATGCAGATGGGGCAGAACACTCCATTCCTGACTGGTTCGGACTCCGACTCATTGATCGCGCTGGATCCGGCGACGAAGAAGTGGACGTACTTCACTATCCCGTATCCGCTCGGCTTCTACGCGCGCGGCATGGACGGGCGTATCGACGATGCCAATGCCGGATGGAAAGGGCGTGCGCTGTATTCCAACTACGGTACGCACTTCGTCTGGCAGATTGAGGGTGGAAAAGGAACGAAAGGTAAGATCGTGAAGTTCCAGCTCCGTCCGAACCCGCTGGCTCGATAGTTAGATCGACAAATAAAGGCAGGTCATCCTTAACCGGATGGCCTGCCTTTTTGTATTTGTGGTGATGTTCCCGCGCCCTGACGGGTGGGGCTAGTCGAATTTCGGTCCAGCCCCGCCGGTGACGGCGAGGCTCGTTTATTCCGAAATGCAGCGGAAACCGATGTTGTAGTCGATATCGGTTTTTTCGAAGTGCCTGCGATAAGACACACGAATCAACTTTGCCTCGTCCCACCACCCGCCGCCGCGCAGCTCTACATATTCCGCGGTGCTGGGACCCGTAGGATTGATATTTTCCTGATTGTGCTGGACCCAATAAAACGTGTGGGTCCACTCGACCACGTTGCCGAGCATGTCGTACAGTCCGAACGCATTGGGCTTCTTCTGACCTACAGGATGCGTGGATAGGCCGGCGTTTCCGTAATACCAGGCGATCTCATCCAGATTGCCATAACGGCTTCCCATGGTTCCGGCTCGGGCGGCGTATTCCCATTCCGCTTCGCTCGGGAGTCTTCCACCGATCTGCGTGCAATACGCGTCGGCCTCCTCCCAGGAAACATATTCCACGGGAAGATCCGCTCCCTGAAAGACGCTAGGATTATAGCCCATGATCTTTTCGAACGCGGCTTGAGTGACTTCGGTGCGGCTCAGCCAGTATCCGCGGGTCAGCGTCGTCTTGCGATTCGGGGTTTCGTCGGGGAAACATTCCTTGTCATTTGGCGAGCACCCGCTGGTATAGCTGCCAGGAGGAATCCACAAGTAGGTAAGTCCATCCTTAGCATTCTTTTTTGAGTCGCCCAGTTTATGAGAGGCGGCCTTCGTCGAACTAGCCTGGAAGGCCAATACAGGCACGGCCGCGGCGATGCCGCATGCCAGAATTATGTTGAACCTACGTGGGATGCGCACATGCCTCCAAATTGCAATTTACCACTACTTCAAAGCGCCGTCGAGAATCCACAAATCCGCCTGGCTGGTCGCGGTACCTACAGCCACACTTTTGCCATCCGGGTTCAGGCTGATGCGAATACTGCCGGTGTACCCGGTCTCGATGAGCGGCAAGGGCTGGAACCCGAGGCGGTATTCAGCCAGCGCCCGGACTGCGCCGGTGGCGACGTCGAGTGACTTGAGCGCGGGGGGATCACTGCTGTAGGAGAGGGCATAAATCGTCTTGCTGTCTTTGGACCAAGCCACAGCGGAGATGTTCAAACCTGGGAGCGTACGCATATCTTTCCCGTCTGGCGATGCCAGCGTCACGCCCATGAATGTAGAGACGGCGATCCACTTGCCCGACGGCGACCATTCGGGCGCGTTCAGCGCAGGAAGGCCAATTTCGTGCGGAGTCCGGTCTGAGCCTACGGAGACGGTCGCGACCGAGATCGATTCATCAGGCTTGATCCACAGGAAAGCGATCTGATGGCCGTCCGGCGACCAACTGGGATCATATCCATCCGCGATGATGGTGGGGGTGCCACCGGTGGCGGGAGAAATCGCCAGGCTTCGGCGGCGATCGCTGCCGGCCAGGATGGCTGTATATGCGATGCGCGAGCCATCGGGTGAGAAGACCGGAGTGAGTAAAGCTTCGAGCGTGGGAAACTCCTTGGCTGTCACCACCGGGCGGTCCCAATTTCCTTGGGTGCTGCGCACCCATAGTTCATCGCCACCGTTACGACGCGTGACGTATGCGAACTGATCGCCCTGGGGCGACCAGGTGGGTGCCAACTCAGGCAAACTGGTGGCCAGCAAGGTGCGCGGCGGGGAGCCGTCTAGCGGGAGCTCGACGATGTCGCGATCCGCCGAGATTCTGCTGAATAGCAGACGCTTCCCGTCGGGCGAGACTGAGGGCGTGGTTTGCCCGCCATCAGGGCCTGTGAGTAAACGCGTTAACGAAACATTGCTCCTGTCGGCGCCCGGATCGGCGAGCCAGAGCGTTGCTCCGGAGGCGGGCGCTGGATTGCCTGCCAGCACCAACCGCTGGCTATCCGGCATCCAGGAGGCGGCTACCGGGCGGTTCCAGGGGATCTTCTCGAAGATGCGGCGCGGCTTCCCGCTTCCGGCCGGGAAGGGTAGCAACCACATCTCAGCGCCCGCGTCGGTGTACATCGAGAGATATAGCGACTTGGCATCGGGCGAAAATCGCAGGTACACGGGAGTAAATGGTGTACGCACTGACGGACCGTCTTTGTATTCTTCCGGCTTTACCTTGGGCAGCGCGGAGACCCATACGGAATAGCGGACTCCATCGCTGCCTTCGGTTCGTCGCCATAGCGCCAGATTCTTACCATCGCGTGAGACGTGAAATGCAACGGCTCCGTTGACGATCTGTTCGGGCTGGCCACCGGCCCGGCTCACCGCGAAAACGGTATTTCCTCTCAAGAAGTAGATCCGCGTACCGTCGGACGACCAGGCTGGCTGAGGCTGCTGAGAAGTGACGGCAAGCTGTGTTGGTGCGGGTGCATCGAGCGACTGCACCATCAGATGGGTCTCCTCGGGCGTCTGTTCGACGAAAGCGATGCTTTCGCCGTCAGGTGACCACACGCCCGAAAATTCCTGATTCTGGGTGAACGCAAACGGACGGAAATGATAGGTGGAGACGTCCGGGGCCGGCGCTTGACGGAGCCATAGAAACGCGAAAACGATGGCGGTGGCGACGCTCAGGCCGCCTATTACAGGCCAAAGCCAATTTTGTTTTACAGCCGGTGATACTACCACTGTGGTCTTGGCGGACGCGCTTAATCCAGCGAAGGAACGCAGCGCGAACGCCAGATCGCGAGCCGATTGAAAACGCTGCGCCGGCTTCTTTTCGATGCAGCGCTTGACGATCCGCCTGAGACCGTCGGGCACGCTCTGCGGTAACTCCGGGGGATCCTCGGCTACGATGGCATGCATCACCTCAACCGCAGAATCGGCCTGAAACGCGGGTTTGCCGACGAGCAATTCGTACAGCATGAGGCCCAGGCTGAAAATATCGGAGCGGTAGTCGGATTCCAGACCGCGGACTTGCTCGGGCGACATATAGCCGGGCGTTCCGGTGGGCACGCCTGGATTGGTCAAGGTGCTGCGATTTTGCGGTGTTGCATTGGCCACGTCGCGTGTGACAACTTTCGCTAGACCGAAGTCCAGGATCTTCGTACGGCCGTCGGGTGTAAGCAGCACGTTTTCGGGCTTCAGGTCGCGATGGCTGATGCCGGTTTCGTGAGCTGCGGCCAGGGCTTCCGCGATCTGGGCTCCCACATCGACCACTTGGAGCATAGTGAGGTCGCCCTTTTGCAGCGCGGTGCGAAGCGTTTCGCCCTCGACTAGCTCGGTGACCATCCAGCCGTCGCCGACATCGTAGATACTGACGATGCCGGGGTGGTTGAGCGCCGCGATCGCACGGGCTTCCTGTTCGAATCGCAGCCTGCGGGAGGGATCGGCGCTATATTCCGGAGGGAGCAGCTTGACCGCCACTTCGCGATTCAATCGCGGATCGCGAGCGCGGAAAACCTGGCCCATTCCGCCGGAGCCAAGTGGACCGATAATCTCGTAGGGGCCGACCTTCTGGGGCGGCGTCGGGGACATGAAGGTCTGATTGTACCTCTACAGTATCTGGCGTTTCCGGCGCTGCTGAAGGGTACAGTCGGAGTCAGTCTACTTCAATCCGGCATGCCCGAGCATTTCAAGAAACTGCGTCTGCGTCCGCATGTCTATGGCCTGGGCCACCAGATTGCCCTGCCGGTCATACAGGTAACTCTTTGGAATCCCCTGCACGCGAAAAAGTTTGTTCACTTTTTGTCCGGGATCGAGAAGCACCGGATAGCTGACTTTATGATCCGCAAGGAAAGCCTTAACGGTGCCTGCATCTTCATCCGAGATCGCCAAAACCACCAGTCCGCTTTTCTCATATCGCTGGTAAAGCGTGTCCAGATCCGGCATCTCTTTACGGCAAGGAGGGCACCATGTGGCCCAGAAGTTCACGAGTACGATTTTGCCGGAAAGACTTTTCAACTGCCAGTTCTTGCCTTGCAGATCCGTTAGCGTGAAATCGACGCGCTGGCGAGCCTGGTCGTCGTCTTCGAGTTGGGCCATGGCGGCTTTAAGCTGCGGACTATCGAGAGATACTTGCATGTGTTCGTAACGCACCAGCCGCGCAAGGGAAAGGTATGAATCTGTTCCGCCTGATTTCTCGGCCAGACCCTCCGCAAGCGCGGTTGCGACCGCCTGCAAAGTGTCGCGGCCAAAGTCGCCTTCTGTCGCGAAGTTGGCAAGCTCAGTGGCCAGGCCCGCCTTCGGGGCCGCGGAAGGCAGTTTGCCGATCTGAATAGCAAGCTGCCTGGTAACTTTCGCGCGCTCGACATCTGGCAGGTTGCGAAGCTGGTGGACTTGGTTCTGGATCACCTTCGCCTGATCCATCCAGTTCTGCGCGCCCAGGAACACGGATACCGAAAAGAGACCAAGGGCGATTCGGTTCATGCCCTATAGTCTATAAGTACTGCCGAGTTGATGGGGCGTTGCACAGACTCACTATGTTTCGCCTTTGAAGTGCTCGACGCCCATCAGCGAATAATGCCGGGCGACGATGGGGTTGGCGGGTTCAATGAGTTTCCAGGCTTCATGTTTCTTGGCGTCGCTCGCGGCATGGACGGCCAGGAAACCGGCCCCGCGGGATGCCAGCTTGAAGTCGTGGTCGGCATAGACCTCTTCGGTCTCGAACATTCGGGAGAGTCCCTGCATCACGAGCGTACCCACGCCGGCGTGGCTGGCTTCTTCCTTCACCAGCTTGACCACGTCCTCACCGGGCACGGCGATGACTTCATCAGCACGAAAACCGCCGTCTAGCAGGTTCCGCTCTGCCTTCATCGCCGCGGCTAGATCCGGGAAAAGGGCGACTACATATCCTTGGGGAGCGAAGATCCCCATCTGCGTCTCGGAACCTTTGAAGAACTCGGCCAGAACACTCACGTCTGACACCTCAGATTAGTGATGGTAGTTCACGGGATTCGTTACAGACCGAGACGGGCAGGCGCGTCACGGTAGCTCGTAAATGCGGACAAGAACTCCATCGGCCTGGGCTACATAGCGTCCGTTGGATGACATGGCGACAGATGCGGGATAATATCGGATGCCGGGCATTGAGCCCATCGGAGGGGTCTGCGGCGCGATCCAGGCTGCGACTTCCGTGCCGGAGCGAAAGTCCCACACCACACGTTCGGCTTGAAAGTAGACCAGCGCCGTGCTTCTTTGGGGAAGAGAGCGGTGTGTGTCAGGACCAGCCGGGAGCCATGAGAGCTCGCCGCGGCGGGTGCCCCGCCGAGGAAGTCACCGAATTGCGCGATCTTCTTGCCGCTATCCACGTCCCAGCATTTCGTGTAAGTATCTTTGCGCGCAGGTGCGTGTCGATACCCCCCACCGTCCCCTCTCTGTGGAGTATTGCCAAAAGCGTCCGATTCCCGTTGCTCCGTTATAGGGATTGTCCTTGTTTAGGACGGGGCGGGCGAGAAGGCATAGGTCGTGATCGGCATGTACCCGGGGCGAACCGGGCGGATCTGGTTCAGATCGATTTCACGGACAAGATTAGGCGGCGGAGCGGCCACCAAATGGGCCGCGAGCAGGACCGTTATGGCCGCAGTCAGCTTCATGCTGCCTTCTTTTTAGCACTCCTGAAAACTAAGCGGAAGGCCGGGAATAGTCGCCTCAGAAAGAGAAGCGGGCGATCAGCGTGCCATTTCGCGGGAGCGTATACAGCTGCCCGACGACTGCGTTCTGCGTATAGGTCGGCGCCTGGTTGGGGCCCGAAACCGTCAGGTTGATGACGCCGAAACCGGCCGAATACTGGCCTAGATTGTTTTTGGAGGGCGTTGATCCGGGAGCCGTCGTGATGGGGTTGCCGATCTGCGTTCGGTTAAAGATATTGGAGAACTCAGCTCGAATCTCGAGTCCCATTCTTTCGCGGAACCGGAAAGTGCGGCCGAAGTTCATGCTCTCCGTCGGACGCCGTGCCGAGCGGAAGTCCCCATACATGGTTCCTACTGCCGGACCGAAGGTTCCGCTGGGCGGATTCACCCATGCAGCCGAATTCAAGACAACATCCTGATACGGGTTAATGCAGCCGCAGTTTAGATTCTTGATGAAGAGGGGCTGGCCGGGAACCCGGAATTGCTCGCCGCCAACATTCCCGGCGGTGCCTAAAAAGTTCGTGGTGGTGGCGGCTGGCGGGGTGAGCGGGAGACCGCTTCCGTATTGCAGGAATGCGCCGATCTTCCAATCTCTGACTGCGTTCGACACCATCTTGTTATTGCTGAACCATTTTTGTGTCGTGTACAGGATGTTGGCATTGAACAGGAACGGCTGATCGGTTGGCTCGAGGGACTTGGTCGACTGTACGAACAAAATGGGCCGAATGGCCGTCATCGCCTTAGACCAGGTGAAGGTTCCATTCACCTGCAATCCGTGCGATACTCGCTTGGTTCCCTTCACCTGAAGCGAGTCGTACCAGGTATCGCCGGTGGGAGAATTCTGCACCGTGATGGTGCTGAACTGCGGGAAAGGACGCAGTGCATTCAGCAATGTGTTGCTGGTGGAATAACCGGCATACGGTACTCCGATTCCCTTCGCCGCCACAGCCGCGCTACTCAGCGTCTGCCCGAGCAAAGTGTTATCCAGAGGGTTGGAGTAAGGCGATAAACCATACTGGGCGAAGGTTCCTGGCCCAACCTGGTTCAGATAGCCGAGCGGACCGGGCCACCATGCGCCTCGGTTGCCCACGTACGCCGCTTCTATCACGGTATTAGGGGTGATCTCGCGCTGGATGCCAATGCTCCACTGGTTTTGGCGCGCGGGTCGTGCAGCGCCGGGATCGAGTAATGAAAGGAAAGAGCTGGTGGTGGCGCCCGGGAGAGGAGTCTGGCCCGGATTGAAATTCGGCCATACTGGCTGCGGAATCGTGCCGGGGGCGTTGAGGGTGGCAAACGCGTTGACGCCGGTCGGAGTATTGACTAACTGACCGGTGTTTTGCAAGCTGATGTCCGGAGGGACGGCATACGCCAAGCCCCAGCCGCCACGAAACACAGTCTTAGAATTGATCTGATAGGCCACGCCGAGCCGAGGGCCGATCGCGTAGGGATAGGCGGAAACGAATTTGCAGCCGCAAGTGGCTTCAAAAATCGGTGCGCCGGGGTGCCCACCGGCCGATGGATTCGGGATCAATCCAAAGTTCGCGGACCGGCCATACTCCTCGCTGGCAGGCGTCCCATAATCCCAGCGCAGGCCGTAATCGAGAGTTAATCTGCGAGTGGCCTTCCAAGAATCCTGAACAAACAGTGCCCACTGGGACTTGAACATGCGCGCGTCCACGGGCGCATACTGCGTGGCGGAGATCACGTCGCCCAGAAGGAAGTTGGCGTAGGGGAAGCCGATGGTATTGGCGCCCGTGATCAAGGAAGCGGGAAGACCGGTGGCGCCCTGAGTCGTAACGGCACCGGCGGCGCTGGTAGCGGCAAAGTTCAGGCCGACTCCAGTCGGCGGGGCAGTGATTTGCGCTTGCCACCAGGCTTCCGCGCCAGCTTTATAGGTATGGTTGCCTCTGACCCACGTGAAATTGGCGTTGGCGGAAGGACGTTCCGTGTGAGTGTGGGTGTGCGCCAGGGCATTGCCGAGCTGCTGCATGCCGCCCAAAGCCTGAGGACTTTGCACGTTTCCGGTAACGATGGTGGGGAAGTTGAACGCACCCTCGCAACCCTGGAGTTGGAGCATGCTCGCGCAATCGACCACCTTTCCGCTACGGGTATAGGGGCCGTCGTCGTAGAAATAAATCATCGAATACCCCACGCCGAAGTGCGCGAGGATCGTTGGCGTGAGAGTGTAATCGTAGTTGAGCCGATATGTCGGACCGCCGATCGGGATGGAGCCGCGCGCGCCTGTAAACAAGTCCGGCAGCCCATCCGCGTTGCCATTGGGAATCGTAAACTGCGCCTGCGTATCGGTGTGGTGGAAATAGAAAGATACCTTCTGTTTCGACCCGATGGATTGATCTACTTTGATCGAAGGGATGGCCGTAATGCGCTGGCCCAGGTTGTTGCCGACATAGTTATTGAATACGGCCGTAGGATTGGTCGGGGCAGGCAGGAGATTTTGAATGGCCACCGCAACGGGGCTGAATCGATCCAGGGGAATCTTATTGTTGGGGAAGGGATTCGCCACGCCCACGCCGTTGGTCGCGGTAGTCCTGGTTGCAGGATCGTAGATCGTATTGGCAAAGACTTGGCGGCCCAGCGCGTCCGTAGTCAACGAGTTGGTGGGAACTCCCAGGGTCGTATTGAATCCGGCTCCTCCGTTTGGCGAGATTGAAGAGAAATCGCCGGCCCGGTAGGCTGCGTTCGGCAACGTGTCGTTGAACGTCAGGGCCTGGGCCTCTTTGAATCGCTCGTAGGAGTAGAAGAAGAAGGTCCGGTTTTTCCCGTTGTAGACCTTGGGAATAATAAAGGGACCGCCGAACGTGCCGCCCCAGTCGTTACGGCGATTTCTCGGGCGGAACTTGCCACCCTCCGGAGTGAATGAAAACGGAATCGCTGCGTTCAGGTCCTCATTGACGAAATATTCGAAGGCGCCGCCATGGAAATCATTGGTACCGGACTTCATGGTGATGTTGAAGAGACCGCCGCCCGCCTGCCCGTATTCCGCGGCGTAGTTGCTGGTCTGCACCGCCATTTCCTGGATCGCGTCGGCGTTGGGCATGTTCTGCATGATGGCGAAGGCTACGGTGTGGTTGGTATTGTCCAGACCCTCGATTCGATATCCGGCGGTGTTGGTGGGCGCTCCGTTCACAATCATGTTGAAATTCGCGAAGTAGCTCACGCCTGGGAGGAACACAGCGGCGTTATACGGATTCCGGATGCCATTGCTGCCCGCGTTTTGCGTCCCGATTCCGAGCGCCGGCAAGTCGTTCAACTGGGAAATCGTGATGTTGTGGGATACATCACCGGTCTCGGTCTTTAGCAACGTACTCTCGGCGCTCACGGTCACTGATTCGGTAGCCGACCCGATTTCGACCGTCAGATCCAGGGGCAAAGTCTGACCGGCGTCGACGGTGAGGCCGGATCGAATCAATTTCTTGAATCCGGGAGCTGACACGGTGACGCTGTATGGTCCGGGGGGCAGACGGAGAACCGTGTAGGCGCCTGTTTCCGTGGTGACGGTCGGATAGGGCACGTTGGTGTCGGTATTGCGAACGTCTATGGGAGCGTTGGCAACAGCGGCGCCCGCGGGGTCGGTAACCGTTCCCGTGATCGTGCCGGTACCTGCCTGGCCGAATACAGCAATTGAAACGAGTAGACAAGAAAATACTAGAGTGAATGTGCGCATGGACAAACCTCGATGAATGCTACAGCTTGTCCGGCATCAAGTCAAGGGTGGGAGATACCCGAAGATCTGCTAAACGACGCGACATGATATCCTCATACGTTGCGCGAAACATCCGCATAAGCGCAAAACACGTAGTTAATACAAGGAGCCAGCCCGAAAATGAAGTTGAGTACGGACCGCATTCTCACCACCCATGTCGGCAGCCTGCCGCGCCCGCAGGATGTGGTCGATCTGATCTTCGCGCAGGATCGCGGCGAGCCCATCGATCAAGCCAAGTTCGATGCCACGGTGCAGCGGGCTGTGGACGATGTCGTTAAAAAACAGGTGGAGATGGGGGTCGATATTCCCAGCGATGGCGAGCAGAGCAAGATCAGCTACGCGACCTATATCCGCCATCGTCTGACAGGGTTCGAAGGCGATTCATCGCGGCCGACTCCTCAGGATCTGGACGATTTCCCGGACTATCGCGACAAGCTGGTGAAAGAAGGCCACTCTGCTACATATAAACGTCCGGTTTGCAAGGGCGAAATTAAGGTCAAGTCGCTCGAACCGGTTAAAGAGGATATCGCCCGGATGAAAGCCGCGTTGGCCAAGGCCAATGTGACAGAAGGCTTCATGAATTCGGTGTCGCCCGGCACGGTGGCCGTGTTCCAGCCCAACGAATACTATCCGACGCACGAGAAGTACATGGCCGCCGTATCGGAAGGAATGCGCGCGGAGTACGAGGAGATCGTCAAATCGGGACTGCTGTTGCAGCTGGATTGTCCGGATCTGGCGATGGGACGGCACTCGCGCTTCAAGGATCTGGATGAGGCGGGGTTCCTGAGGAACGCCGAGATCCAGGTGGAGGCGCTGAATCAGGCGCTGGCCAACGTTCCCGCCGATCGCGTTCGTATGCACGTGTGCTGGGGAAATTACGAAGGTCCACACACGCACGATATCGCCTTGACGAAAATACTTCCCATCATCATGAAAGCCAAGCCCATGGCGTTTTTGCTGGAAGGCGCGAATCCGCGGCACGCGCATGAGTGGGAAGTGTGGAAGACCTACAAGCTCCCGGCCGACAAGATTCTGGTGCCGGGAGTGGTGGAGACCACCAGCAATTTCGTGGAGCATCCTGAAGTAGTCGCACAGCGGATTGTGCGTTATGCCGAGGTCATCGGGCGCGAACGGATCCTCGCGGGGAGCGATTGCGGGTTTGGGACTTTCGCGGGTTTCGGTCCGGTGCATCCTTCGGTCGGGTGGATGAAGCTGAAGTCGCTGGCCGAGGGCGCGGCAATCGCGAGTAAGAAGTTGTGGGGTAAGGCGGGGTCGGCGAATTAGGGCGGCGAATTAGGCGCCCGCGCCGTCGACAGAAAAAATCCGCAAGGCGGTATCGACATCCGGGTCGAGCGACGTGATGTGGTCCATGTGCACGACGCCGAAAGCTTTTGCCACGGAGCCCTGCGCCCCGGCCAAGCGCATCTTGCCGCCGGCGCGGTCCATCTGGCCGTTGCAGCCGACCAGCATGCCGATTCCGGCGCTATCGATGTAGTCGAGCTTGGTCAGATCGACCACCAGCTTGCGGGCGCCATCTTGAATCAAGCGCTTCACAGCAGCCTCGACGGTCATCAGTTCGTTGCCTAGATTCAAGTGGCCGGACAATTCGACCACAGTCAGGTTTGGTTCAACTTGGCGGATCTTCGATCCTGGCATGTCAAACGATTGTATAATGCCATGTGCCATGAGTCAGGCCACTCTGCTGCTGTCCGCCACGCTGCTGGCGGCATCGGCGTTGGCGCAGGTCGATTTCTCGGGAGAATGGGCCCCTTTGTACCATGAGGACGCGCCCGAACGCCTGCCTGGTCCCGAACTGGGCGATTACACCGAGCTTCCGATTAACGACGCCGCTCGTCTACGAGCCGATAGCTGGGACGCCGACCGGATCTCGGTGGTCGAGCAATACCAGTGCCGCCCGCATGGATCGGATTACTCGATGCGCGGCTTAGGCAATATGCGCGTCTAGCGCGACATCGATGTAGCGACACAGCGTCTGACCGCGTTCCACACGCACATGCTGGCATGGGACAGCGAACGGACCATATATATGGATGGCCGGGGGCATCCTCCGGAGTACGCCAATCACACCTGGCAGGGATTCTCGACCGCTGTGTGGGAAGGCAACATGCTGACTGTCACCACTACGCATCTGAAGGAGAATTACCTCCGCCGCAACGGGGTGCCGCGCAGCGATCAGGCCACTGTGACGGAGCATTGGATGCGCCACGGGATTATCTGACGGTGGTGACGGTGATAGACGATCCAGTGTTTTTGACCGAGCCGCTGGTGCGCAGCGATAACTGGTACCTGGATCCCGGCCAGCACATCGGCGTCTTCGGATGTGAGCATGCTCCGGAATTACCGAAGCCTGAAGGGGTGGTTCCGCATTACCTGCCGGGGACAAATCCGTTTTTGCGCGAGGTCTCGGAATGGTACGGATTGCCGTACGAGGCAACTCGTGGCGGCGCGGAGACGTTGTATCCGGAATACCGGCTGAAGCTGAATAGCTACAAGGCCCCTCCCAAGTGCGATCGCTATTGCACGTGCACGACGCTGTTCGATTGCCAATTGCGATGATCCTGAAAACGTTAGTCATCGCGATGCTGGCCTGGTGCGCGTGCGCATGCGCCCAGGAAGTCCACGTGTTTCCGGTGCAGGGCAATATTTCCATGATCGTGGGGCCGGGCGGTAACACCACGGTCCAGGTGGAAAAAGAAGGAATCGTGCTGGTGGACACGCAGACGGGGGCCGCCGCGCCTCAAGTGATGGCGGCAATTCGCACGCTGTCCGACAGGCCGATCATCTGGGTGATCAACACAAGTCTGGATGCGGATCACATGGGCGGGAACGATGCCTTGATCCGGTTGGGCGGATCGACCGATGCCAGTGAGCGGGCTCGCGTGGTCACGCATGAGAACGTTTTGAATCGCTTGGTGGCACCTGGAGCTCCACAGGCGCGTGTGGCGGACGCGGCCAGCGTCAACGACACCTACTTCAAATCGCCCAAGGATTTCCTGTTCAATGGCGAGCCAGTGCTGGTATATCACGTGCCCGCCGCGCATACCGATGGCGACAGCATCGTGCTTTTTCGCCGCTCGGATGTGTTGAGCGTCGGCGATCTGTTTACACCAGACCGCTATCCGGTCATCGATCTGGCGAACGGCGGGAGCGTCCAAGGGCTGCTGGACGAATTGAACAAGATCCTAGAAATGGCGGTGGCGGGGAAGTATCAGGAAGGCGGCACCTTCGTCATTCCGGGCCACGGACGCTTATGCGACGAGGCCGACGTCGTGGAATTTCGCGACATGGTCACGATCATTCGCGACCGGGTGCAGGACATGCTCAAGAAAGGAATGACGCTTGATCAGGTGAAGGCGGGCAAACCCAGCCGGGACTACGACACGCAATACAAGGGATCGCCGGACGTGCTGGTCGAGGCGATTTATAAAAGTCTCACGCCAAGGAAAGCGCCATGAGATCCGCACTCCTATTGATGGCGGCGTTACTGCCTGCGTTCGCTCAGCTCGGTCCTGCTCCAGCCAAGCCGAAGCCTGCGCGCAATGCCAAGGAAGCGGCTCCGGTCGATTTCACCGGCTACTGGGTATCGGTCGTCACGGAAGACTGGCGCTGGCGGATGGTGACCCCGGCGGTGGGCGATTTCGCGGGCATCCCCTTAAGCGCAGAAGGCCGCAAGACCGGCAATGCCTGGGATCCTGCTAAAGATGAAGCAGCGGACGAACAGTGCAGGTCGTATGGCGCTCCCGCAGTGATGCGAATCCCCGGACGCGTCCATATTGCGTGGGCCGACGAAAACACGCTTCAGATCGATACCGACCAAGGGACTCAGACGCGGCTTCTACATTTCGCCGGCAAGCCGACGCCGGGGGCAGCGCCGACGTGGCAGGGTTACTCCGTGGCGCAGTGGGAACCGCCGGTGCGCGGATCGGGGTCGCCGCAACAGGGCTTAGGCGCTACGCGCGAAGGCAACCTTGGACGATCGCTCGAAGTAGTCACCACGCAAATCCGTCCGGGATATCTAAGGAAGAACGGTCCGCCTTACAGCGGCAACACGGTCTTGAAGGAGTTTTTCGACCTTTCGGTTGAACGAAGCGGCGATCCATGGTTCGTGGTAACAACCATCGTGGAGGGTCCCCAGAATCTGAACGAGCCTTTCGTTACCAGCACTAACTTCAAGAAACAACGGGACGCAGCTGGATTTAGTCCTACGGCCTGTTCGGCACGTTGAGGCTCAGTACTGCGAGTACCGGCGTTTGTTGCGGAAGCAACACTCAGTGCGGTATCGTAGCCAAAAGGCAGTCCCCTCTCTCGGGACCGCTTTCTCTCGTATACCCAATTGGAGGGTTTCCTGGATGTTTTTGACCTCGTTGTCTGCCCTGAGTCGGCGCGTCAAGCCGCTGTTCTTGCTGGTTTTATTTGCCCTCGCGGGCACTCCCCTCTTAGCTCAAGGCGAAGCCGAGCTCAAGCTCCCCGACCTCAGCACGGCGCTCTTTCAGGGCATTGATGGCCGAACGCTATTGATGGGCGGCCTGGTTGTCAGTGTACTTGGACTGGTCTTCGGACTCATCATGTACAAGCATTTGCGCAATCTGCCGGTACATGAGTCGATGCTCGAAATCTCCGAGTTGATTTACGAAACCTGTAAGACCTATCTGCTGACGCAAGGCAAGTTTTTGATAGTCCTGGAGATCTTCATTGGTTTCGTCATTGTTTTGTACTTCGGCATCCTCAGCCATCTGCCCACCTTTCAAGTGCTGATCATCCTGGCTTTCAGCGTGTTGGGTATTTTGGGCAGTTACGGCGTGGCGTGGTTCGGCATCCGCGTGAATACCTTCGCCAACTCACGCACGGCGTTCGCGAGCCTCCGCGGGAAACCATTCCCGTGTTACGCGATTCCGCTCAAGGCCGGCATGAGCATCGGCATGATGCTGATCAGCGTGGAGCTGCTCATCATGCTGTGCATCCTGCTGTTCATTCCGGGTGAGTACGCCGGACCCTGTTTCATCGGGTTCGCCATCGGCGAGTCACTGGGGGCGGCGGCCCTGCGCGTGGCGGGCGGCATCTTCACCAAGATCGCCGACATCGGCGCGGATTTGATGAAGATCGTATTCAAGATTAAAGAGGACGACGCGCGTAATCCTGGCGTGATCGCGGACTGTACTGGTGACAACGCGGGCGATTCCGTCGGACCCTCGGCCGACGGTTTTGAAACCTACGGCGTCACCGGCGTGGCGCTAATCAACTTTATCATCCTGGCGGTCAGCAATGACATCACGCAAGTGCAGCTTCTGGTGTGGATCTTCGCCATGCGCGTGATGATGATTATCGCGAGTGCCATCTCTTATTTCCTAAACGAGGCGTTCGCGAAGGCCAAATACCAGAACTTGGACAAGATGAACTATGAAGCGCCTTTGACGTCGCTGGTGTGGCTAACATCGTTCGTTTCCATTGCCGGAACCTACGTTCTTTCCTACGTGACGATTCCGGACCTGGGCGGCGATCCCACCATGTGGTGGAAGCTCTCCACCATCATCACCTGCGGCACTCTGGCAGGCGCAATTATTCCAGAGCTGGTGAAGGTGTTCACGTCCGTGGATTCGTCACACGTCAAAGAGGTCGTAACTTCGTCGCGTGAAGGAGGAGCTTCGTTGAATATCCTGTCGGGCTTGGTGGCCGGCAACTTCAGCGCGTTCTGGCTGGGAATGACCATGATGGCACTGATGGGCATTGCCTACTACGTGAGCGGCTTTGGCATGGCAGCGTTGATGCTGGCTCCCGCGGTATTCGCGTTCGGGCTGGTCGCGTTCGGATTCCTGGGAATGGGCCCGGTGACGATCGCGGTGGACTCTTATGGTCCGGTGACGGATAACGCGCAGTCGGTATATGAGCTGAGCCAGATCGAAGAAATTCCGAATATCAAGGCCAGTCTCAAATCGAAGTACGGCTTCGATGTGGATTTCGAGAAAGCCAAGCATCATCTGGAAGAGAATGACGGTGCGGGCAACACCTTCAAGGCCACTGCGAAGCCCGTGCTGATCGGCACCGCCGTGGTGGGGTCGACCACCATGATCTTCTCGATCATCATTCTGCTTACCAACCATTTGCAGGCGGAACTGCTGGCCAACCTTTCGATTCTATATGCACCATTCCTGCTGGGTCTGCTCACTGGCGGTGCTGTAATTTACTGGTTCACCGGCGCTTCGATGCAGGCTGTTACCACGGGCGCGTATCGCGCGGTCGAGTTTATCAAAGCCAATATCAAGCTGGAAGGCGTGACCAAAGCCTCGGTCACGGATTCGAAGAAAGTGGTCGAAATCTGTACGCAGTACGCGCAGAAGGGCATGTTCAACATCTTCCTGACGGTGTTCTTCGCGACGCTGGCATTTGCATTCATCGAGCCCTATTTCTTCATTGGCTACCTCATTTCGATCGCCCTGTTCGGTTTATATCAGGCGATCTTCATGGCCAACGCGGGCGGCGCGTGGGACAACGCCAAGAAGATCGTCGAGGTGGAGCTGAAGGCGAAAGGCACGCCGCTGCATGACGCCACGGTGGTCGGCGATACGGTGGGCGATCCGTTCAAAGATACCTCGTCAGTGGCGCTGAATCCGATTATCAAGTTCACCACGCTGTTCGGCTTGCTCGCCGTCGAACTCGCGGTTTCCTGGACCAGGGATCGGGGCGCGAACTTTACCACGGCTCTGGCAGCAGTCTTCCTGGTGGTGGCCCTGTTCTTCGTGTGGCGCTCGTTCTACGGGATGCGTATCGAAGGCAGCAAGAGTTAAGCTGGGGTTGTGCGTGGGCTGGCCGGAATTGTTCTCGCAATGACGCTTTCGGCGGCTACTATTCCCGATCTCGCGGAGTTGAATCGCATGATCGCGCGGTTCGCTCCGGTGGAGCTGCATGCGGACTCTTCCAAGCTTTCCCCTAGCGATCAAAAGGCGCTGGCGAAACTGCTGGACGCGGCCCGCGTCATTGATGACATTTTCCTCACGCAGGTTTGGAGCGGGAATGCCGCGCTGCGCGCGCGGCTTGTTCAGGACACATCGGCGCTGGGAAAAGCCCGGTTGCACTACTTCGATTTGAACAAGGGACCCTGGTCGGAACTCGATGATCACGCGGCGTTCATTCCGGGCGTTCCCGATAAACAACTACCTGGCGCGAACTTTTATCCCGCGGACATGAGCAAGGCGGAATTTGAGACGTTCGCTAATTCGGCCAATGATGCGCGCGGGTTCTTCTCGATTATCCGCCGAGGGCCGGACAAGAAGCTCCGTGCGATCCCCTACAGCGACGCCTACAAGGCCAATCTGACGAAAGCTGCGAAGCTCCTGGAAGAAGCAGCGTCGCTCACCGCGAACAAGTCGCTGCAAGAATTCCTGCGCCTCCGCGCGAAAGCGTTCCTCAGCAACGACTATTACGACAGCGACGTCGCCTGGATGAAACTCGACGCGCCTGTCGACATCACCATTGGGCCATATGAGACCTACATGGACGAGCTCGTCGGCTACAAGGCAGCGTTTGAAGCCTACGTCACGCTGCGCGACGACGAAGAGACTGCCAAGCTGAAGATGTTCGCCGATCATCTACAGGAGATCGAGAACAATCTTCCCTTGGATCCGAAGTATCGCAATCCTAAAATCGGTGCGCTGGCGCCGATTCGCGTCGTGAATCAGGTGCTGGCCACGGGCGACGGTGCGCATGGCGTTCGTACGGCGGCCTTCAATTTGCCCAACGACGAACGCATCGTACAAAAGATGGGATCGAAGCGCGTGATGCTCAAGAATGTCCAGGAGGCAAAATTCTCGAAAACGCTGGAGCCGATTGCTGCGCGAGTGCTTGCGCCCGCGGACCGGGGCGACTTGAGTTTCAACGCGTTCTTCACGCACATTCTGGCGCATGAGATGACGCACGGGATCGGGCCGCAAAATAACGTGAGGCAATCGCTCAAAGAGCTGCATTCGGCAATCGAGGAAGCCAAAGCCGACGCCACCGGGCTGTTCATGATGCAGTATCTGTTCGATCACAAGCTGCTGCCGGCGGCGGAGAAG
>JAICXC010000008.1 GCA_025980665.1 Bryobacteraceae bacterium | reverse complement strand
TGGTGCGCCCGGAGGGACTCGAACCCCCGGCCTACTGGTTCGAAGCCAGTCGCTCTATCCAGCTGAGCTACGGGCGCATGGCCTCATCGTATCATCCTAATGAGCACCGATTCACTATGGCCGTGGAAACTGAAATCAAGCTGCGTCTTTCAGAGGGCCCTGAGCGCGCAAAGGCTCTCCTCGAACAGCACGGCTTCCACGCGACTGGGCCGCGTGAGCTCGAAACCAACCAGACCTTCGACGTCCCCGGCAGCGCGCTGAGACAAACCGCCCGTCTCCTACGGCTGCGCTCGGCGGGCGGGCGCTGGACGGTCACATACAAAGGACCTCCCATCGCCAGCGACCGCCATAAGAGCCGCGAAGAGATCGAAACCGAAGTGTCCGACGGCGTGGCATTCGGGCACATCCTGGCGCGGCTGGGGTATCAGCCTTCCTTCGCGTATGAGAAGTTCCGGACTACGTTCGAAGCAGCGGAGGAGGACGGAATCGTCACGTTGGATGAAACGCCTATCGGCGATTTCCTGGAACTCGAGGGCTCGGGGTCCTGGATTGACCAAACAGCCGTAACGCTCGGGTTTGCGCCTGCCGATTACATCACATCATCGTATGCAGCGCTTTACGAGGAATATCGGCGAACACATGGCACAGTACCTCGGGACATGCAGTTCCATAGCCCTTAGTCAAAACGACCTTAGTACCTCAAGAGGTATTGTCCATTGGGGCAACGGGTGCTATTCTTCCAATAGATTCGTGGACAAGATTTCACAACACGCGAGACCGAAGGCAGGGAACGATGCTTGATCTAATCGTTACCCTGATCATCACGGTGAGTTCGGTGCTCATGTTGGGCTACTGGTTCCGTTACAGTTGCCTGCTGATTCTGAGCGCGGAAACGACCCGCGATTATGCCGCTGACATCGCCACCGCGAATCAGTTAAGCTTCCTGCAAGTCCAGGCTGAATTGCGCGATCAACAGCCGGCCGATCTGAACCGGTTGCAAGCATCTCTCGACCGCGACCTGGCAGTTGTGACGTACTTGATCCAGAATGCCTCCGGACAGGGCGAGTGGGGTATGGAAGCCCGGATGCTGAAACTGAACTATCGCCTGATAAGCACGTGGTGCAGCGTTAGCCAACGTTTCTCGCCCGAAGCGGGACGCCGCGCACTCGACGAGATGTCCATGATCGTCTCGCACTTCGCCAACTCGCTGGGCGAACAGGCTACTGCCGGCGCAGCTGCTTAATCGCTTCCACTTAATCCTTAAAGGACGAGCCTTCCGGTTCAGGCACCTGCCAACGCCCGCTTTGCCACTCGAGATTGAAGTTCTCCCCCAGGTAGACGCGGCGGACCTCGGGATCATTGCCTAACTGGTCCGGCGTCCCCGAGCGGAAGATGCGGCCGTCATTGATGATATAAGCCCGGTCGGTCACGGCCAGCGTTTCGCGAACGTTGTGATCCGTCACCAGGATGCCGATCCCCGAGCGCTTGAGGTCGAAGATGATCTTTTGCAGTTCCAGCACCTGAATGGGATCGATCCCCGAGAAAGGCTCGTCGAGCAGAAGGTAGCTGGGCTCGATCACCAGGCTACGTGCGATTTCCACGCGGCGGCGCTCGCCACCGGAAAGCATATAACCCTTGCTGTGACGGACGGTTTCCAGGCCAAGGTCCCGAATCAAGCGATTGGCGCGGTCCAGGCGGTCGTGCCGCGAGAGCCGCAGCGTCTCGAGAATTGCCATCAGGTTGTCTTCGACCGACAGCTTGCGGAATACCGAAGCTTCCTGGGGCAGGTAACTGATACCCTTCCGTGCGCGTTTATACATCGGCTCAGAAGTAATGTCCTCGTTGCCCAGCAGAACCTTGCCCGAGTCCGGGGAAATCAAGCCGACTATGCAGTAGAACGAGGTCGTCTTGCCTGCGCCATTGGGACCGAGCAAGCCAACTACTTCGCCCTGCTGGACCTTGATCGAGACATTGTCGACGACCTTGCGACCGCGGTATGCTTTGGTGATTTCCGCTGTTTGAAGCGCCTTCACTTCGCCTGCTTTTTGCGGAGGGTGCCTTCGGCTGGCTTACTCGCCTCGCCTTCAATCAGCAGCCTATCATTGTTGGCCCACCAGGTCAATTGCTGGCCGGTCGCGTTACCTCGCACGTTATCCACTAGCAGCGGCTGGCCTTTTTGCAGAATCACTTTTTGTTCGTCGGCGTAGTATTCGGCATGCTCGGATGTGCCGGTGCGGATGCGTGCAGGCTTGACATTGGTGGCTACGCTCACGATCTTCACCGCGCCATCGGCGAAGGCTTTATCGAGGGAAGAATCGGAGTCGGCGGGTTTCAAGAAGGCTTTCAGCTCGTGCGAATTCACGGTGAGGGCCGGGCGCGTGAGAGCCACGCCACCCTGATAAAGAGCGACCCGCGTTTCCTCGGTGTACACCAGATCGGTCGCGCGAACGACAGTGAAAATAGGAGCGGCCGGCCCTTTAGACTTCGCACTTTTCTCCGGACCTTTGTCCGGGATCTTATCTTCGGATTTGTCAGCGAACTGGCTGACCACCTTGCCGTGGGCTTCCATAACGCGCCGGTCGCGGTCGATTTCGATCCGATCAGCGTCCACTCTGTTCGCCCCCTGCCATGCTCTTGCGTTGCCTTCGTAACGGATGTGCTTGTTTTCTCCGGTGGAGATCATCTTGTCCGCCACCGCCTGCATCACTTCATCGTTTGAAAGCAACGCCGAGGATGCTCCCTTGCGGTCGGGCTGGCGCGTGGACGACACGTGACCGTCGGCCGTGTAATCTCCCGATTTCTGATTCATCACGATGCGGTCCGCATTCACCGAGCCGGTGGGGTCCAAGATCCGCGCCGAACCGTTGAGCGTCATCAAATCCTTGGGCTGATCGAGGGTGGCTTTATCGCCGCGGGCGCGCCGATCACCCTCCTCATACTGGAAGTTGGTGGTCTGTTCCAGGCGGACCATCTCGCTGGTGTTGGGATCGAACGTGGCCAGAATGTCTTTACTCTGCGTGCGCGTCACAGTTGGCATGGTCTTGGGTGCCTTGGGCGGGCGTTCGGTGAGCGTGGACGCGTTGATCGAGCGCACCGACTGGATGCGGTTCTCCTTACCGTAAGCCACCCAGATGCGGTCGCCCTGCATGGAGCGCTTGGGTTGATCGGGCTGGTTGGGTTGGAATTCGAGCTTTCCCGGCCCGTCCGTTTCCACGCGATCAATCTCCTTACCGCCGGGCTTCATCGCCAGCCGGACGATGTCACTGCGGAGAATGCGAGTGTCTCCCGGTTGCGTCCCGGCTCGCGGAAGCGGAGTCGCCTGGACCACGCTTTTCCCGGTCGCGACAGCAGTTTTGAGCGTGCTTTCCTTATTGGAGGTCTCGAAGTCCATGTCCAGCCGGTCGGAATTTACCGTGGTTCGCGCGGTATCGGAAGTCGAGATTAACTGCGCGTGGTCGTGGCCGTCAATGGTGCGGATCACCATGCCGTCGTCGAAATTAAGATTCAATTCGTCGGCGGCGTACTCAACCTTGCGGCCTGGATCGTCATGGATGCCGCGGGCCATCTGGATCCTGGCAAAACGAATAGCGCCCTGGTCGAGCTGGACATCGCTGCGGCCGCCTTCCATGTGCAGAGTATCGCGAGTGAATTTAGTGGACGGGAATAGGACCACTTTCGAATCGCGCTCGGTGTAGATAGCCTGATCCGATTCGACGTGCATGGGCTTGGCTTGCGGAGTTTTCCCACGCCAGTCGAGCACCACTTTGTGATGCAGCTGCAGCTCGCGAGTGCTGGGATCGTACTCGGCGCCGACGGCCGAACCGTTACCGCGGTCGAAGCCGAACGTCACCGCACGGTCCGTGGTCGCCTTGCCGGTATCGCTGGCGAAGCGCATTCCCGAACCGTGGATGCGCAACAGGCGGCCCGTGGGTGGCTGATCCGCCGGCACGCCCATGATGATATCTACTTCGCCGTCGGAATAGAGCGTCTTGGCGTTGACATCGAATTGAGCTTTCGCGGAACGAATCAGATCCGACTTGTCGCCGTTCTCATGGAAGAGTTGCAGTTCCACTCCTTCGAGTTCAACAAGAGATGGATCCTTTAGGGAGCGAAAGTTGTGGGCGCGAATTGTGAAATGCTTCTGGTCGCCCTTGAAGACCGTGTGCACCCAGTCATCGGTGCGCCCATCGACCCCTGTTTCAAGCGGTTTGGGATGTACCGAAGGCTCCTTGGCAAGAATGTCCCTGCGTTTGACATAGGCGGTGACAACAATGAAAACAATGACAGCGATGGCGGCAAGGAAAAGCCACCGGGTATGGCGCATACGAGTATTTACATGGTAACGCGCGTGAAAATCGGCATTAAAGCGCCGCGACCAGCTTCGCCAGCAAGGCCGTCCGGTCGGCGATCCTGTCGATCAAGATGCTCTCGTGAATCGCGTGCGCGCCTTCGCCGACCGCGCCTAAGCCGTCGAGTGTGGGAACACCCAGAGCCGCCGTAAAATTGCCATCAGATCCACCGCCGCTCGAGGATTCTTCGAGCGTCATCCCGAGCTCCGCCGCGAGTTTTTTAGCCGTTTGGAACAGCCGGCGGGATCCAACCGAGCGCTGCATCGGTGGCCGGTTCAGTCCGCCAGTAACCTCGATCGCACAGCGCTTGTCGAACGGCTTTATGGATGCAAACTGCCGTTCCAGATACCGTTGAGCGCTAGCGCTCGGCGCGCGAACGTCCACCTCCATGTGGCACTCGGCGGGTACGACGTTGCTACGCGTGCCGCCCTGTATCACGCCGGGACTGACGGTGATGCCTTTGTCCAGGCGCGTAAATCTCGCGATGCACTCGATTTGCCGTGCCATCTCGACCACGGCATTGGCTCCCCTTTCGAAATCGAGACCGGCGTGAGCGGCACGGCCGCGGACTGTAATCCGGACATCGCCGACACCCTTGCGGGCCGTCTTCAGCTTTCCGTCAAGTCCGGTGCCGGGTTCGAGCACCAGGACGGCGGCGCTTTGTCTTGCCCCTTCCTCTGTAAGCAGTCTGGATGACGGGCTGCCGATTTCCTCGTCCGAATTTACTTGCAAGACGACTCTGCGCCGTACCGGAACGTCGAGCTCGCGCAGAATACGCATCGCGAAGACGAAGAACACGAGTCCGGCCTTCATATCGAGCACGCCGGGTCCCCATAATCGCCCGCGTGATTGCCGGAAGGGCATTCTCTTGAGCGTGCCAACCGGCCACACGGTATCGGAATGCCCCAGCGCCAGAATTTGGCCTTGTTTCTTTGATCCTCGTTCACTCAAACCAGGTAATTGAAACTCGCAGCGGATGTGGGCTCCCGGATACGTCCGGACACGAGCAATATCGCTCACCATTCCGCGGAAGAGCTTTACGAACTCGTCGATGCTGGACGGGTTATCGCTTGGCGATTCGGATTCGACAAGCGCCTGAATGCACGCGATTATCTCTTTTTGTTTTACGCGCGCCGAGCGAAGAAACGAATCCACGCTTGCTATAATAGCGGGACCGCACATGCCTTCTCTGGATATCCAGGCCATCCGCGACATTCTTCCGCACCGTTATCCGATGCTGCTGGTGGACCGCATCGAAGAACTGGAAGCGGATCGCGTGGTCGGCATCAAGAACGTGACTGCCAACGAGCCGTTTTTCGCGGGGCATTTTCCCGATTTTCCAGTTATGCCAGGTGTGCTGATCGTGGAAGCCATGGCCCAGGTCGCGGGTGTGCTGGTGCTGAGCAGCATTCCTGATCGCCATAAAAAATTGGTGCTGCTGGCGTCGGTGGAACAGGCCAAGTTCCGCAAACCGGTACGGCCCGGCGACCAGCTTCGCATCGAAATGAAAGTTGGCAAGCGCAAAGAGACCGTCGCCAAGATGTTCGGCACGGCCAGCGTGAACGGCGCGGTGGTGGCCGAAGCGGAAATGCTGTGCAAGCTGGCCGACCGCCCCTAGGTAGACGCGGATGCCGATTCATCCGTCTGCGATTATCGATCCAGGAGCGCGCGTCCATCCTTCCGCGGACATCGGACCGTATTCGGTGATCGGCGCGGACGTTACGATCGGCGCTCACACCATCCTCAAGGCTCACGTTTTCATGGAAGGGCCGGCCGAGATCGGCGATGACAATCTTTTCTTTCCGTATTCGACTGTTGGCGTCGCGCCGCAGGATTTGAAATACAAGGGCGAGCGCTCATCGACACGAATCGGAAGCAGAAATAAGGTTCGTGAGTTTGTAACTATCCACCGCGGCACTGAAGGCGGTGGCATGCTGACGTCGGTCGGCGACGATAACCTGTTGATGGCCTACGTCCACGTTGCGCACGATGTGCAGGTGGGCAGTCATTGCGTCTTATCGAACGCCGCGACGCTCGGCGGCCATGTGAACGTCGGCGACTGGGCCTTCATTGGAGCCTCGAGTGGCGTCCATCAGTTCTGCCGCGTAGGACGGCACGCGATTATCGGCGGCTACAGCGTAATCACTCAGGACGTGCTGCCGTTCTCAAACACCGTAACCGAGCGCGAGGCGAAAGTGTTCGGGGCGAACAAAATTGGGCTGGAGCGCCGCGGATTCCCTGCAGAAACTGTCGACGCGCTGCATAAGGCATTCCGGCTTCTGACCCGTTCCGGATTCAATACCACGCAGGCCATCGAGTGCATCCGCAAGGAGATCACCGGCTCGCCCGAAGTGGACGAACTACTGGAGTTCATCGCTTCATCGCAACGTGGGTTCATAAAATAGGCCATGCCTTTGGGCGCGCCATTAGGAATGATCGCGGGCAACGGACGTTTCCCGGTGCTTGCGCTCGAAGCAGCGCGCCAGGCGGGGATGGACGTGGTCGCCATCGCGATCAAGGAAGAAGCATCACCCGAGATTGAAGCACTGGCCACGCGATGCCACTGGATCTCACTGGGCGCCCTGAGTAAGCTGATTGATATCTGCAAAAAAGAAGGTATTCGCCAGGTGATGATGTGCGGTCAGGTGAAGCACGTCAAGATTTTTTCCTCGATCGTGCCGGACTGGCGCCTGGTGAAGCTACTGGCCTCGCTCGACGCCAAGAACACTGACGCGTTGATCGGCGGCGTGGCCAAGATCCTGGCGGATGAAGGCATCACGCTCACCGATTCCACTCTCCTGCTGAAAGATCTTCTTGCCACCCAAGGCACCCTGACGCGCCGCAAACCCTCCTCCGACGAGGAGCGCGATATCGCCTACGGCCGCCGCATCGCCGCCGTGCTCTCGGAGCACGATATCGGGCAAAGCGTCGCGATCGCTGAGCGAGCTTGCGTCGCCGTCGAGGCCATGGAAGGGACCGACGCAATGCTGCAACGCGCGGCGTCGCTGGTGGACGGTAAGCCTCTGCGGCTGGTCAAAGGATCTCGGCGCCGCCAACACCTGCTGTTCGACGTCCCGGTGATCGGCCCGCAGACCATCGACGTCATGAAAGAGACCGGGACCACTGCGCTCGCCATCGACGCGGGGCACACACTGCTGCTCGATCGGGACGAACTGATTTCGCGCGCCAACGCCGCTGGGATCAGCGTAATCGCTGAGTGAGTCTCCAGCACTGCAGTACGACCGCCTAAGCAGAAATCCCTAGGTCGCTACTGTGGCCCACTCGCTCCGTCGATCTCTGGAAGATGGATACATTCGCCCGTTCCTGGGAGATGATTGGCGAGAGTTTCTCGGTCCTGCGCAAGGACAAGAAACTGGTTCTGTTCCCGATTTTGAGCGGGATGTCCACGCTGGCGATCGCGGCCATGTACTTTCTGCCGCTGTTTCACATGGGCGTGCTCGAGCAGTACAAGGCGTATCGCACCATCGATCCGACAGTGTATGCTTGGCTCTTCCTTTGGTATTGCACCAACTATTTCGTGATCATTTTCTTCAACTGTGCTCTGGCCGCTTGTGCGCAAATCCGTTTCGGCGGCGGTGAACCGACCGTCCGCGAGGGCCTGGCCCAAGCAGGATGGAAAATTCCCAGCATCTTGATGTGGGCCGTGGTGGCGAGTACCGTAGGCTTGATCCTTCACGCGATTGAAGAGCGCTCGTCGTGGCTGGGCAAGATCGTCAGCGCCATGCTGGGCATCGCTTGGGCGATGGCCACATATTTGATCGTTCCCGTGCTGATTTCCGAGGACGATGGCGTATTCGGATCCATCCAGCGTTCCAGCGAATTACTGCGTCAGACTTGGGGCGAGCAGATCGTGAGCGGCTTCGGCTTCGGCCTGCCTTCGCTGCTGCTGGCGATTCCGGGAATCTTGCTCGGACTCGCAGGGTTCAAGTTGCACCCGTTGGGATTTCTAATCGCCGTACCTTATTTCCTTTTACTGACCGCGGTGATGAGCGCAGTGCGCGGTATCTTTACCGTCGCGCTGTACCGCTATGCCACTGGCGGAGAACCGCCCGCTGGGTTCTCTGGTGCTAGTTTCAAGGAAGCGTTTGTGGACAAATCAGGCCGGTACTAAGCCTTCTCAATCCAGCCGTCGGCGATCTGGATCACCCTTTTCCCGTAAGAAGCATTCGATTCCGAATGCGTCACCTGGATGATCGTGGTGCCGGATTCGTTGAGCTTCTTGAACACTTCCATGATCTCCTTGGCCTGACTCGAGTGGAGGTTGCCGGTGGGTTCGTCGGCCAAAATCACTTTCGGATTGGCGATGATCGCCCGCGCGACGCCTACTAGTTGCTGCTGCCCGCCGGATAGCTGATTCGGAAACAGATCCTTCTTGCCGACAATCTGAAAGCGGTCCAGCACGTCGCACACTGCTGCGTCGCGCTCGGATTTGCGGACATTCCGGTACGACAGAGGAATTTCGAGATTCTCGTACACCGTCAGTGAGTCGAGCAGATGATAGCTCTGGAACACGAAGCCGAAGTATTTCTTGTACACTTCGTCGCGATCTTTCTTCTTCATCGCGTGGATCGGGAAGTCGAGAAAATGGTACTCGCCGGTCCAACTGCTATCGTGCATGCCGATCAGGTGCAGCAGAGTGGACTTACCCGCGCCTGAAGGGCCCATGATCGAGACAAAATCGCCCTCCTGAATGTCCACGTCGATGCGGCGGAGAACGAAGGTTTTGGTCGCACCGTGCTGAAAGAATTTCTCGACGTTACGGAGCCGAATCATTTGAATGTGTCTACAGTTTTTCTTTCAGAAGCTTGGTAACCGACGCGGGATCAGCCTGGCCGCGACTAGCCTTCATCACCTGGCCCAGGAAGAAGTTCATCACCGTGGTTTTGCCGCTGCGGTATTGCTCGAGTTGCGTGGGATTCGCAGCGATGACCTCGCCGATGATCTTGCCGAGCGCGCCCTCATCGCTGATCTGCGAGAGTCCCTCACTTGCCAGCACCGCCTCTGGCGGTGCACCCGTTGAAACCATCTTTGGGAAGATTTCTTTGGCCAGCTTGCCACTAATCTTTCCCTGCGCGATCAAGGCCACCAGACGCCCTAGGTTATCTGCACTCACGGGCGAGTCTTCGATTTCCTTGCCCTCGGCCTTAAGCAAGCCTGCCAGATCGCCCATTACCCAGTTCGCAGCCGCTCGCGGATCGCCCGACCCCGCGGCGACTTGTTCGAAGTAGTCGCTCATGGCGCGTGTCGCCGTCAATACCTGCGCGTCATATTCACGCAATCCGAAGGATTCGATGAAGCGCGCCCGCCGCGCCGCCGGAAGCTCCGGCATCTTGCTGCGGATATCGCTCAGCCACGTTTCACTAACTCGCAGCGGGACTAGATCGGGCTCGGGGAAATAACGATAGTCGTGGGCGTGTTCCTTGCTGCGCATGCCAACGGTTTCGCCCGTATCCGGGTTAAACAGGCGCGTTTCCTGCAGCACGCGCCCGCCGCTTTCGAGAATGCCTACCTGCCGCTCGATCTCCTGGTCCACGGCGAGTTTCAAAAAGCGGAACGAATTCAGATTCTTGACCTCTGCCTTGGTGCCGAATTTTTCCGCGCCCTTCAGGCGAACGCTGACATTGGCATCGCAGCGCAGATGACCCTTTTCCATGTCGCAGCTCGACACGTCCACATACTGCAAAACTTGTTTGATCGCAGTCAGGTACGCATGCGCCTCGTCGGCGCTGCGGATGTCCGGATCGCTCACGATCTCGATCAGCGGCGTTCCCGAACGATTCAGATCCACGTAGGTGTAACGGTCCGAATCCTTGAAGCCCTCGTGGATGCTCTTGCCGGCGTCGTCTTCCATGTGGACGCGCGTGATCCCGATGCGTTTGTGGACGCCGCCCACCTCGATATCGACATACCCGTGCTCGGCCAGCGGCTGATCGTACTGCGAAATCTGGTAGCCCTTGGGCAGGTCCGGATAAAAGTAATTCTTGCGGGCGAAAATCGAGCGGGGATTCACGCGGCAGTTCAGCGCCAACGAGGCCTCGATCGCAAGTTCCACCGCATGGCGGCTCAACACCGGAAGAGCTCCCGGTAACCCCAGGCAAACGGGGCAGACATTGGTGTTCGGCGGCGCGCCGAAACTAGTTGGGCAGCCACAAAAGATCTTGGTACGCGTCGCGAGCTGGACGTGCACCTCCAGGCCGATCACCGGCTCGTACCGGGCAATCGGCTCGGGAGACACGGCGGTTGTCATGCTCGACGCCATGAAAGTCATTATACCGGCCGGGCCTTACAGGTGATAAAATTCCCGGAACATTCCCGCCAAGAGGGACGTAGGGGAGAACAGGGTGCTGCAATGCTGAAATCTATGCTGTTGACCGTTGGGATCGTTGCCCTCGCGGGGTGCGGAAACGTCCGTACGGGCCCGATGGAACACGAGACCAAGGTCCTCGAACTCGATAAATCCGAGATGACCCGCGCGCAGATCAAAATAGGCGCGGGTGAGCTGCGCATCGGCGGCGGTGCAAGCAAGCTCATGGAAGGGGACTTCAGCTACAACGATCCCGGGTCAAGACCACAGGTGGACTATCACTCGACCGGCGTGCGAAGCGATATCGACATTCATCCTTCGGGGACAGTCCAGCACGGCGAAAGCAAATGGGACATGCGTTTCAACGACTCGGGCGGGATGGATCTAGTGGTGAAAATGGGCGCCGGCGAGGCGCACCTGAACCTAGGCAGCCTGAATCTTCGCAGTGTCGCATTCGATCTTGGAGCCGGAGAGGTGGAGTCGGATTTACGCGGGCATCCCAAGCACAGTTACGATGTTCGGATCAACGGCGGCGTCGGACAAGCAACCATTCACCTACCGAAGAGCGTCGGGATCTCGGCCATGGCAGTTGGTGGTATCGGCGAAATCAATGTGAGCGGGCTGGAGAAACGCAATGACCGCTGGATCAATCCGGGTCACGAAACTGACCCGGTGACCATCCGTCTGGACGTGAAGGGCGGTGTGGGGCAGATCGACCTGGTAGCGGAGTAACTATTCGCGCTAACCTACAGAGTAGTGAGCGCCAGCGCAGCAGAATCGATCCGCATTTCCGTCCCTAAGTGCGATCCCGGTATCGGGCATATAATCCGCAGTCCCGACTCAGCCGACCTGATCGAAGGCGTGATGATTCGCCCCTTTGACTTGTGGCCGGACGATCGCGGCTACTTCCTGGAAGTCGCGCGGATGGGCCAAGGTTTGGCCGCCGGCTTTCCAGCGGAGACCACCCAGGTTTCCGCAGCACTGAGCTACCCAGGCACCATTAAGGCATTTCATTATCACCTGCATCAAACCGATCTGTGGGTTCCAGCCGCAGGGATGTTCCAGGTAACGCTAGTGGATCTGCGTCCGGAATCCCGCACGTTCGGGCGCAAGAATACGATATATGCAGGTGCACTAAAGCCCTGGCAACTCCTGATTCCTCCGGGCGTGGGGCACGGTTATAAGGTCATCGGTGAGCAGCCAGCGATTCTGGTCTATGTGACCAATCGCTTGTACAATCCCAAGGACGAAGGCCGTGTCGCGCACAACGATCCCTCCATCGCCTACGATTGGGAGCTCCAACACAAGTAATGAAGTTCCTGGTTACCGGAGGCGCCGGATTCATCGGGAGCGCGTTCATCCGGCTACTTATGGGCGATCCCGATCGCTCCTGCACCGTGGTGAATCTGGATAAGCTCACCTATGCCGGAAATCTTGACAACCTGGCGACGATAGCCATTCCGGAGAACGCCACGCGGTATCGCTTTGTCCACGGCGATATCTGCGATGCCGCGGTCGTGGACTCGCTGGTGGCCGAAGAGAAGCCGGACGTGATCGTGAATTTCGCCGCCGAGTCGCATGTCGACCGCAGCATACTGTCGCCCGCGCCGGTGTTCGAAACCAACCTGCGCGGAACATTTACGCTGCTCGAAGCCGCGCGGACTCACCAGACTCCGCGCTACATACAGATTTCTACCGACGAAGTCTACGGCAGCATCGATGCGCCGCATGAAGCCGACGAGAATTATCCGCTTCGCGCCAGCAGCCCGTATTCGGCATCGAAGGCGGGCGCGGACCTTCTGGCCCTATCTTATTTCGTCACTTACAAAATGCCGGTGAGCGTGACCCGCGCTTCGAACAATTATGGTCCGTATCATTTTCCCGAGAAACTCATCCCGCTGATGATTTCGAACGCCATGGAGGACAAGCCTCTTCCGATTTACGGTGACGGCCAGCAGATCCGCGACTGGTTGTACGTGGACGATCATGCGCGTGCCATCCTGGCGGTAATAGAGCGCGGCCGTGCGGGCGAGATTTACAACATCGGCGGGAGCAGGGCGCTCCCGAACCTCGATGTGGTGCGCAAGATCCTGGCCGCCGTGGGCAAGCCGGAAAGCCTGATGCAGACGGTGAAGGATCGTCCTGGGCATGATCGCCGGTACGCTCTATCGAGCGAAAAATTGATGCGCGAGACCGGCTGGACAGCACAGGTTCCGTTCGAGGACGGTTTGCGCGCGACCATCGAGTGGTACCGATCGAATGCCGCCTGGACCGCGCGCGTCAAGAGCGGCGAGTATCAGAAGTATTATCAGAGCAACTACGGCGGCCGCGCGGTTTAACGCCCTTACCTACGCAAATCATTCGTAATATCATGATTTAGGGAGGAATTCCCATGCGCTGGTTTCCGCCATTGACGCTGCTTTTAGGCGCGTCATTTGCCGCTGCGCAAAACGCGCCCTCACCTGCCGCAACCGCGGACTCCGCACAGAAAATCCGCGTGGAGGGGAACATCCTCAGCCTGAATGGCGACCTGGTTCGCAAGGCGACCGTCCGCCTGCAGGGAACCCCGAGTCAGCCTGGCCAGCCCCCGACCAGTTACGTCGAAACCACCGACAGCGCCGGCAAATTTTTGTTTGATGACATCTCGCCCGGCCGCTATACGCTGTCCGCGGAAAAGCCAGGATTCGTAGCAACTAGATACGGTGCGCGCTCTAACACGTCCATCGGCACGCAACTTAATCTCACCGCCGGAATGGACATGAAAGACCTGGCCATCAAGATGACCCCTCAGGGCGTCATCGCGGGAAGGGTAGTGGATCAGGACGGCGACCCGGTGATCTCGGTGCAAGTGCAAGCGATGCGGTTTGCGTATACCGGGGGACGAAAGCAGCTGCAGCCAAACGGTGGTACAACGACCAACGACCTGGGCGAGTATCGCCTCATCAATCTCGCACCAGGACACTACTACGTCAGCGCAACCGATCGCCGCCCCGTTCAAAATTTCATGCGAGAGCGGCCTGGGCGCGCTGGCACAGTACAGGAAGGGAATATCACCACTTATTATCCAAATGGAGCAGATGTTTCGAGCGCCGTTTCTGTGGATGTCGCGGCGGGTGCTGAGGTACGAGGCACGGACATCCGGTTGCTCCAGGCGAAGGTTTACACCATTCGCGGCAAAACGGTGAATGCAGCCGGAGTGCCACCATCGGCCTTCCTGCAGCTTATGCGTAAAGATAACAGCGCCAATCTGCCTGCCTTTCTGAGCGGAGGCGGCTCCAGTCAAGTGCGGCCGGACGGCACTTTCGAATTCCGCGGTATTCTTCCGGGAACGTATATCCTGCAGTTAGCGCAAGTAAACTCAGTCAACGGTAATCCCGTCGCCGATCTGACTGGACGCATGGAAGTGACCGTTGGCGACTCGGACATCGACAACCTCGTGCTGCCCCTGGTCCCCCACCCTGAAATTTCAGGGATGGTGACACTGGAAGACGGCGACCTCGCAAGTCTGGTCAAGCCCGCGCAGAATACGCCGGGCGGGGCTCTTGCCGCAAATGGCGCGCGCCCGCCAGCGGGCCGTTTGGCTCTTATGCTCCTCCCCACCGAAGGTCTCCCCACAGGCGGAACATCCCCGGCCCAAGTGAAGGAAGATGGCACATTTCTCTTCAGCGGTGTCGGTCTTGGTAAGTACGCTCTGAACCTGAATTCGCTGCCGCAAGGAACCTATCTGAAATCGGCCCGCTTTGCCGGGCAGGACGTAACGAAGGCGTTGATCGACACGACTTCCGGTACGGGCGGAACATTGCAACTGGTGCTCTCCTCGAAAAGCGCCGACATCACGGGATCGGTCCAGAACGATAAAGGAGAAGCCCGGTCCGGAGTGATGGTCACGTTATGGCCAAAAATACCTGATCCGAGCCCCCTTGGGGGAGCCCGGCCATCCATAACCGATCAGAACGGCGGATTTCAGTTCAAAGGTCTCGCTCCTGGCGACTATTACGTCGCCGCCTGGGAGGATGTAGATCTAGGACTCTTCCAAAGCACCGAGTTCCTGAATCATTTCACCAGTGAGGCCAGTTCGGTCACACTGTCGGAAAGCGGCCATGAAAATCGTGACGTGAAAGTTATGCCTGCCGACAAAGTAGCGGCAGAAATTGCCAAGTTGCAGTAGTAAAAACAGCAGATTCATGCAGGTGTGATACCGTGCTGAGGTGAGCCCCACCCAGGCCGCCGAACGCCGCGCATCGCACCAGCGCGTGTTCACCAATGCAGCGCTGGTGGGCGTCCTGGCCACTGCCGCCAAACTGGCCGGGGCCGCCAAGATCATGGTGACCGCGCGCTACTTTGGCGCAGGCGATCAACTGGACGCATTCGTGATCGCGTTTCTGCTCCCAGCCTTCTTCACCGACATCGTGGCGGGATCCTTCGGTGCAAGCTTCGTTCCCGCCTTCATCCGCGTGCGATCCGACCAGGGAGACGCGGCAGCGCGGATATTCGCCCGAACAGGTCTGGCGCTGGTTCTGGGCGCGATGCTGGTGGTAAGTCTCTCGCTGGCGGCCGGCGGATCATGGATCTTGCCGCTATTGGGCTCCAGCTTCTCAGCGGAAAAATTACGGATCACCACGAGCCTGTTTTTGGCTTTGATCCTGTGGCTGCCGATGAGTGCCTGCATCGCGGTATGGCGCGCGGTGTTGAACGCGCACAATGCCTTCGCCCTAGCTGCCGCGGCGCCACTGACTACACCACTGATCACCATCGCTTTTCTTTATGCCGGTGCGGATCGATGGAATGTGTACACCCTATGCTGGGGAACTTTGGTGGGAGTCGCAATCGAAACCGTACTGCTGGGGTGGGGCGTGCGACGGCTAGGAATCCCGATTCTTCCAGCATGGCGCGGCTGGACTCCGGAGATGTCGGCGATTCGCCGCCAGTATGTTCCGCTGCTGGCAGGAACCCTGTTCGCGGCGCTGTGCCCTCTGATCGATCAAGGCGTGGCTGGATCGCTTGGTTCGGGAAGTGTGTCGGCGCTGGCCTACGGAACCAAGTTGGCCACGGTTTTGGCGGCCATTAGCGCGACCGCCGTCGCTACAGCGATTCTGCCGGAGTTTTCCCGGCTGGTCGCGCAACGCGATTGGAGCCACCTTCGCCACACCGTACGCATACATTCCGCGGTGATTGCCGCGCTCGCCTTGCCAGGCGCCGCCGCGATCATCTGGCTTTCCGGCCCCATTGTGCGGATGTTTTACGAAGGGGGTGCATTTAGCCCTTCAGCCACGCTCATGGTGACCAACGTACAGCAGTTTGCTCTGCTGCAAGTCCCCTTCGCCATTCTGTTCGTGCTGGCGGCGCGGTTGGCGGTGGCGATTTCCGCGACAGTGGTCATGATCCGGGCATCTCTACTGTCGGTGGCGGCAACCGGCGTCGGCGATTTGATTCTCTCGCGTACCCTGGGCATTGCAGGAATCCCCCTGGCAGGCGCATTCGCGCACGCAATCGCCCTCGCAAGCCTGGTTTACTTTCTCTACCGCCGAGAGCCGCGCTTATTCCGCGCTTCTTGACCAGCCGCTAGGATGATGTAGGGGGTCGGCGTGTCCAGCGCGGGATCATTACCATCATCGGGATCGCAATCGGGCCAGAAGCCGAAGGAATCACGGCGCTGGCTCAAGCCCCGCGTCCCAAAGGAACAGTTGTACCGTCTATCTCCGGGCCGTCCCAAACCTAAGCGGCTGGGTCGTTTGGAGCAATGGGACCGGTTTCGGCGCGTGATCCGCACGTGGTGGGTCTGGTTGGCCCTGGCAATCGCCGCGCACCTCACGGGTCACTGGATTCTAAGTCTCATTGCCGCAGCGTGGTCCTTCTTCTTCTACCAAACCACTCCGGAATCGCATCCCGCCATCTACGCGCTCGAAACAGATCTGGGCGTCGAATCCCCGGAGTTTCCCGTCACCATGGCGGGCATGACCGGCATGCCGATGCTGCCAGGAAACCGGGTTGCGCTCTTCAACAATGGTGATGAATTCTTTCCGGCGATGCTGGAGGCAGTAGAATCGGCGGAACATTCCGTCACCATGGAGCAGTACATTTTTTGGGACGGGCAGGTAGGGCGTCGCTTCGCGGAGGCCTTCGCCGAAAAGGCCCGGAGTGGGATCCCCGTCAAGCTCCTGCTGGACGCGGTTGGATCTTCCACCCTGGGCGAGCCGGTACTTAAGGTTCTGGAGGCCGGCGGATGCCAGCTCGCGTGGTTCCGCCCGATTCACTGGTATACGATGAGTCGAGCCAACCACCGGGATCACCGCAAGTCGCTTATCGTCGACGGCAAGGTTGCCTTTACCGGAGGCGCGGGACTGGCGGATCATTGGCTGGGGGAAGCCGAGGACGCAAAGTCCTGGCGCGACGTCATGGTACGCGTGGAAGGTCCCGCGGCTCTCGAACAGCAAAGCGGTTTTGCGCAGAACTGGTTGCAATGCACCGGTGAAATCCTCACTGGCCACGATTACTTTCCGATACCTGCGCCCGCGGGAAACATCGACGTACAGACCATCGTGAGTTCGCCCTTTGAAGGAACCGGCGCAGCCGGCACCATGCACCTGATCGCGCTGCAATGCGCGCGCCGCCACTTGTATATCGCTAACCCGTACTTTATTCCCGATGCGCGCGTGATCGATATGCTGGGCCGGGCGTGCAGCCGCGGCGTAGCCGTCAAGCTCATGGTAGCCGGCAAGCACAATGACACATGGTGGGCGCGCCAGAACAGCGTGCGGCTATATGGCAAGCTGCTCGAAGCAGGCGTCGAGGTCTTCGAATTTCTGCCCACGATGCTGCATCAGAAGATCGTCATTGTCGACGACGCTTGGGGCTCCGTCGGCACGGCCAACTTCGATAACCGGTCGCTCGCGCTCAACGACGAAACCAGCGTGTGCTTCCACGATCGTTCGCTGGTCAACAGCCTCCACGAAGCCTTTCTGGCGGATCTGGAGCGGTGCCAAAAGGTGCAACTGTCCGAATGGAAGCGGCGTGGATTCTGGCAGCGGGCAGGAGAACAGTTCGCGTCGCTTATGGAAGACCAGATGTAGGACGAATGCACCGATTCCGAATCGCAACTTACAACATTCATAAGTGCCGTGGCGTGGACGGGCGCGTCCGTCCGGAGCGCGTGGCGAGAGTTCTGGAAGAGATCAACGCGGACATCGTCTCCCTGCAGGAGGTGGTGAGCCATGAAGGCGCCGCCATCGCCGATCATCAAGCCGATTATCTGGCGGGGCGCCTGGGCCTATTCGGCGCCTTGGGCGAAACGCGCAAGCATCGCGGCGGCGCTTATGGCAATGTGACGCTCAGCCGCTGGGACTTCAAGTTGGTTCGACCCATCGACATTACGATAGGAGGACGCGAGCGGCGAGTGGCGCTGCGGACCGATATCCGGATGGGTGGCCACATCCTGCACATGTTCAACGTGCATTTAGGGACGGCCGTCCGCGAACGGCGGCAGCAGGCCATTCGTCTGATCGACCGCGATTTGTTGCGCGCCGTCGATATTTCAGGGCCACGCATTGTACTCGGTGATTTCAACGAGTGGGTGCGGGGATTGGTAACCAAAACTCTGGTAGCCGAGTTTCATCTGACGGATTTGCGTGCGCACCTAACGCGGGAGCGGAGCTATCCGGCGCTGCTACCGATGCTGCATTTGGATCACATCTACTTCGACCATCACCTCAAAGTCGAGAAAGCGTTTTATCATCGTACCCGCAGGTCGCTGATCGCTTCGGATCATCTGCCGCTGGTGGCGGATCTGGTTCTTCCCGAGTAAGCATTCTCATTAATAAACCCATGCAGACATTTCGTTTGACACTTGAATACGACGGCTCGCGGTTTTCCGGCTGGCAGGAACAGATCAACGCCCGCACGGTGCAAGGCGAGCTGAAGCAAGCAGTGCTGAATTTGTTCCGGATCGATGTGGAGGTGCAGGGCGCGGGCCGCACCGATGCCGGCGTGCACGCCGTAGGCCAGGTCGCGCATTTGAAGATCCGGGAGAAAGCGCCCCCGCTAACGGCTTCTCAGATTCTGCGCGAACTCAATGACAAGCTGCCCGCCAGCATCGCGGTTTTAGACGTGAACGAGGTTCCACCGCGCTTTCACGCGCGCCACGATGCCAAATCGCGAGCCTACTTTTACCAGATTTCGACGCGCAAGGCTGCGCTTTCGAAGCGCTTCGTCTGGTGGATCAAGGAACCGCTGGACGTCGGACGCATGCAGCAGGCCGCTGCCCTCATCGCCGGCCGCCACGACTTCGTCGCATTTCGCGCAGCCGATCCGTCTAAACCGGGAGAATCGACAATCGTAGTTGTAGAATCTGCAGAAGTGTCCGTCGATGACAACCTGGTCGTGTTCCGTATTGAGGCGTCGCACTTCATCTGGAAAATGGTCCGCCGGCTGACCGGAACGCTAGTGAAAATCGGACGGGGCGAAGTGTCGGTCGACGAATTTCGAGAGTTGCTAAACGGGAAGAAGAACCCCAAGCTCGATATCGCGGCCTGGACGGCTCCCGCGTCGGGGTTGTTTCTCGAAGGCGTGCGTTATTGACGTTTTATTCGCGGCAGATGCCGCGCTTACTCGTCCGGATGAATGCGACCAGGTGCCGCGTGTGCTCCGTTGGAATCTCAGTTTCGATTCGCTGGAGCGCAACTTCTAACTTCAATCCGGAACGATATAGCAGGCGATATGCCGTCTTCAACGCCCTGATATCGGCTTCTCCGAACCCAGCCCGTTTAAGCCCCACCAGATTCAGACCATGTGCCGCGACATTGAAATCGGTGTACAGAAAGAAGGGTGGAAGATCGCTGTTCACGCGCGTGTTGCCGCCGATCATCGCCAACCGGCCGATCCTCGAATACTGATGGATCACCACGCCGCCGGAAATAAACGCCTGGTCCTCCACTTCCACGTACCCGGCCACCAGCGCGCAACTGGCGATTACCGCGCGGTTCCCGATCCGGCAATTGTGGGCGATGTGGCCCGACGTCATGATGTAGTTTTCGTCGCCGACGATGGTCTCTGATTCGGGCGCCGTGCCGCGCGAGATCGTGTAGTGCTCGCGTATGACGTTCCCGTTGCCGATTTTTAGATAACTGCGCGCGCCTGTGAAGCCCTTATCCAGGGGATCTGTTCCCAGCACTGTGCCGGCCGAAATCTGGTTGCGTTCGCCCACAGTGGTCCAGCGTTTGACGTAAACGTATGGCTCCAGGCGCGAATTCGCACCAATCGCCACATCCTCTTCGATAATGGCAAAGTCGCCGATGGTGACGCCCGGACCAACTACAGCGCCGGGATGCACACGAGCCGTGGGTGCCACTTGCGCGGAAGGATCGATCGGCATTCAGAGGATCACGATATTAGGAGAATCACGAACAGCGTGACCCAGAGTACGCCCAGAAAGTGCCAGTAATAGGCAACCGTATCCACGGTTTCGCGCCGCGTGGACCGCCCCAGCACGACGATGAAAAGCGCGATTAATCCGCCGATCAGATGCGCGGCGTGCAGGCCAGTGAACATGTAAAAAAACGAGCTATACGGGTTCTGCGCCAGATAGTAGCCGCGGTGAACCAGATTCAACCAGGCCGATAACTGCGACGCCAGAAATGCCGCGCCCAGGCAAGCCGTCACGACCAGCAATCGCGCCGCGGTTAGATGAAGACCACGGCGGTAGGTCCGTCGCGCGGCTTCAAAGGTAGCGCTGCTCGCCAGTATGATCGCCGTGGATAACCACAGCGTGCGGGGTAACGTAATCGGCTCCCAAAAAGGGGGCGTGCGCGAGCGCCAGTAGAAAGCCACTACCAGCGCCGCAAAGAACGCCAGGATCGAGCCGCAGGCGATCAGCAGGCCCAGGCGATACATGCCAGGAGGTGACTTGGAGGGATCTTCAAGCGATGCGGGAAGCACAACTACCCGGGATGTTTTCCCGGCCCGGTCGCTCAGCAGTGCCATGCCTCCATTTTACGCCCTACCATGAAACTTGAGGCATATTGTCCGCACAGTTATCGGGGTCGGCCTGCTCATCCTGGGCGTAATTGGGACCTTGTTGCCGATCGTGCCTGGATTTGTGTTCATCGCGGCGGGCATCGCCGTTCTCGGCACGGACCACGCGATCGTGCGGCGCTTCCGGCCGCTGGTGCTTCGGGGGCGAGCGTGGCTCGAGCAGCGGGGCATTCTAAAGCCCCAGAAATTCTAGGTGCGTTTTGGCTGCTTGTAGCGTTGCACCGCCCGAATGGACGCCCACCGCATCAACCCGCTCGGTACCATCTTCATGACCCACACCAGCAACTTGTAACGCCATCCCGGAATCACGAACACTGCGCGCCGGTCGAAGCCGCGCAGGCTTTCATCGACGACAAAGTCGGGGTTCAGCCACAGCGACGCGGGAATGCGCGATCGGTCCATGGGCATGACATCGTGAAATTCGGTCAACGTGAAACCGGGGCACAGCGCCTGCACGACTACCGGGGATGATTTGGCGCCCAGCTCAATTGCTAGCCCTTCGGTGAAGCGGTTCATCCATGTTTTAGTAGCGCAATAGCTGACATTCTGCGGCGAAGACCCGAAGGCAGCCACCGAAGACACGTTGATAATCCCGGTTCCCGCTTGGGCCCGGGGCACTAGATTCGCTAGTGCGGCATGTGACAGTCGCATGGTCGCGAGCACGTGCAGGCGATGCATTTGCTCCTGAGTGTGGGGATCGGCATCGAAGAAATAGCCCAGTGTTCCGAATCCGGCATTGTTCACCAGTAGCCCCAGATCCGCGGCTTGCTGGATTTGCGCGGCCACCGAGACGAGCCCCACATCGTCCGTCAAATCGGCAGCCAGGACTTCCGCGCGCACGTGATACATGTCACCGATTTCACGCGCAATCGATTGCAGCCGGTCCTCCCGGCGTGCGATCAGCAACAAATCATAGCCCCGTGCAGCCAGCTTCCGCGCAAATGTCGCACCCAGACCACTGGAGGCTCCCGTAATGACCGCTAGCATATGGGCATTGTCACCTTTCGACCTCCACTTCATTCTGGCGATGGCCCCTCGCAGCCCACTCCGCGCCAGCCAGCACCAGCATGGTCGCCAAAAAACTAAGGAACAAAATGGTTGCCGAATATCGAAACACGCCATATTCCCGTTGAATACGGGCATCGACATGCGGCCAGACGATAAGGTTGAGATACTTTAGCGCTTCGAGCAGGAGTCCCGTCCCGATCGCTGCGGCGATCACGCGCTGAAGCGGCGGGCGGCCGTTGGGGAGATACCGGTAAATCAAAAATAGAATCAGCGAGGTCAAGGGCACCGCGGCCAGCTTGAAAAAAAGTATGGAGGTCCACAGCTCGATACGCAAACCGGCCGAGGATCCAACGCGCAGTTCGGTGATGCCGAGCGAAAGAAGGGCCAGACTACCGCACGAGAAAATAAGCGCCAGGCTCACCACCTGATTGTGGAGATAACTGCGATTCTTGCGGATTCCCCAAATTTTATTGAGCGCCACTTCCAGGGGCTCGAAAATCCCATTCGACGAAAACAGCAGGAGTAGGATCGCGACCCAATCGGTCACCGGCCTGGCTGGAAGATTACTGCTCAGAAAGGATCCGAGCGCGTCTGGAAAGTAATCGCGCAGGGCGAAATCGATCGCCGCCACGGTAATCTGGCGGCTGAAAAAGATTCGCGAAATCGAAACACTGACGATGAGGAACGGGAAAAATCCAAGCAGCACGTTGGCGGCCACGGAGAACGCAAGGGCGTGCACTTCCGTCTCGGTCCAGTAGCGCAGCGTGGGAAGAATTGTATCCAGAATCGATCTCGGAAAGCCCCGCCGCTGCTGCACTGTCTCTATAGATTAGCGGTTACACTGGTGCTATGAATACTTCTGTTTTTCGGCGATTACTCACTCCCCTTCTGGCCTGCGTACTATTCACCGGCGCTGCGCTGGCCCAAACCAAGACCGCGCCCAAAACGACCGCTGCCAAGACTCCGGCGAAAGCCACGGACACCGCCAAGAAGAGTGGCGCTCTACTCGATATCAACTCCGCCACGGCCGATCAGCTCAAGGCTTTGCCGGGAATCGGCGAAGCATATTCCGCAAAAATCATCGCCGGCCGGCCATATGCGAAGAAAGACCAGTTGGTCTCAAAGAACATTGTCCCCCAAGCCACTTACGACAAGATTAAAGACTCGATTATCGCCAAGCAGGGCGCTGCGCCAAAAAAGAAATAGTGAAGTCGAAGTAGTGAACGTTGTTCTTATTTCCACCTACGAGCTCGGCCACCAGCCCTTCGGATTGAGCTCGCCCACCGCCTGGCTAGCGCGCGACGGTCACGGCGTCGTGTGCCTGGATCTGTCCGTGAGTTCGCTCGACGAAGCCGCGATCCGAGCCGCGGACTTGGTCGCCTTCTATCTGCCGATGCATACCGCGACGCGGCTGGCGATGCCGGTGATCGAGCAAATAAGGCGAATGAACCCACGCGCGCGCCTGGCTTGTTATGGCCTGTACGCACCCCTGAATGCCGACCTGCTGCGCGGGCTGGGTATCGAAGCCGTCATCGGCGGGGAGTTTGAAGCAGCGCTGGTCGATCTTGCCAACGGCGGCAATGCCGCCTTAAAAGGCGCCTCCAGGAGCATCGAGAAGCTCTCGTTCCTGACACCGGACCGCCGAGGTCTGCCCGGTCTGGAGTTGTATTCTCATCTTCGGCAGAATGGAACGAAAACCACGGCTGGATACACGGAAGCCAGCCGCGGCTGCAAACATCTTTGCCGCCACTGTCCGGTGGTTCCGGTATACGAAGGGCAGTTTCGCGTGGTGCAGCGCGATGTGGTGCTCGAAGACATCCGACAACAGGTGGCGGCGGGTGCGCGCCACATCACCTTCGGCGATCCCGATTTTTTCAACGGTCCCACCCACGCGATGCGTATCGTGGAAGCGTTCCACGCTGAATTTCCCGAAATTAGCTATGACGCCACGATCAAAATCGAACATCTCAAGCAGCATCGCGACCTGCTTCCGGCGCTGAAGCAGACCGGCTGCCTGTTTATCACCAGTGCAGTTGAATCCATCGACGATTCCGTCCTCAGTCTTTTGGAAAAAGGTCACACACGTCAGGATTTTTACGAAGTCACCACGTCCCTGCGCGAGATCGGGCTCTCACTCCAACCCACTTTCATCGCCTTCATGCCGTGGACGACCATTGAGAGTTACGGCTGCTTGTTACGCGCGCTGGCGGAACTGGAGCTTGTCGAGAATACTGCGCCTGTTCAACTCGCATTGCGCTTGCTGATTACGCAAAAGTCGCGCCTGCTGGATTTGCCGGACATTCAGCCGGTGATCGGCCCATTTGACGAAAAGGCCTTGGTATATCCCTGGAAACATTCGAATCGGGATGTCGATACACTGGCCAACCTGGTGTTCCAGCTCGTGAGCCGTCGCCAGGCGGAGAACAAAACGCGCGCGCAGATCTTCGGCGAAATCTGGGAGCTGGTTTTGCAGACTCCGGCCCCTGGCCTGCGCCCACAGGCTACGGTTCCGCATCTCGACGAACCCTGGTACTGCTGCGCCGAACCTGCGCCACAAGTCTAGAGCATGAAGCGGGTCTTATTGGTTGCCTCTACCACCGGATATCAGGTGCGCGAATTTGCCACGGCCGCCCGCGAACTCGATGTCGAACTGGTATTAGCAACGGACCGCTGCCACATCATGGAAAATCCGTGGGGCGACCATGCCGCCCCGGTTCGTTTCGAGGATCCCGGGCCAGGCATACAGGCTCTCGCCACACTCGGGCCGTTTGATGGAATCCTCGGGGTGGGCGACCGTCCGGCGTGCGTAGCGGCACAGGCGGCCGAACGATTGGGGCTTCGCTTTCATCCCGCCGAATCGGCTCGCGCAGCGTCGAACAAGCTTCTGGCACGAGGGCGTTTCCGCGCGGGCGGGATGCTGGTTCCGGAGTTTCGGCGGCTGCCGTTCGCCGAGGCGCGTTCGGGTACCTCCCTCGCAGATGTCCGGTTTCCCTGCGTTCTTAAGCCGCTCGATTCCTCTGCCAGCCGGGGCGTCATCCGCGCTAATAACCGCGAGGAGTTCGTCCAAGCGGCTGTGCGCATCGCCCGCATGCAGGACGGCGATTTAATTGTCGAAGACTACATTCCAGGTCGCGAGTTCGCTCTGGAAGGCGTGGTCACCGATGGAAAGCTCCAGACGCTGGTAGTGTTCGACAAACCCGACCCCCTGGAAGGCCCCTACTTCGAAGAGACCATCTACGTCACACCCTCCAGCGAGCCCGCGGATGTTCAGGACCGCATCCGGGATACCGCGCAGGCGGCGATAACGGCGCTGGGAATGACGAACGGCCCCGTGCACGCGGAAATGCGGGTCAACGACCGGGGCGTCTGGATCCTCGAGGCGGCGCCCCGTCCGATCGGCGGACTGTGCGCCCGTGTAGTGCGCTTCGAAGCTCCCTATAGTACACTCGAACAGCTCCTGCTCCGGCATGCCCTGGGTGAAGATGTTTCAAATGCAAAACTGGCGGCCGGTGGCCACGGGGTGATGATGATCCCAATCCCGCAGTCGGGGGTGTACCGTGGGGTTCATGGGCTAGAGGCTGCCCGCCGGATCCCCGGAGTGGAAGACATCGTTATTACGGCCAAGGAGGGCCAGGAAACGGTTCCACTGCCTGAGGGATCTTCGTACTTGGGTTTCCTGTTCTTTCGAGGTAAATCCGCCGATCTAGTACCAAAGGCTCTGCGGGAAGTACATCAGCGCTTAAAGTTTGATTTTTCCGCCGCCCTTCCAATCGTAAAATAGGAGACTCATGAACGTCGCGATCCTAGGAACAGGGTATGTCGGGTTAACCACCGGTGCCTGTCTTGCTTATCTTGGTCATCAGGTCACTTGCGTCGATCCCGACGCGAATAAGATCGGTGCGCTACAACGTGGCGAGGTTCCCTTCCACGAACCCCACTTAGAGGACCTATTGGTGGCGGCCCGTCCGAACTTAAAATTCACCATGGATTATTCGGAGGCCATCCCGGATTCCCAAGTGGTGTTCATTGCGGTCGGCACGCCCCCCGGTGTGGGAGGCGCGCCCGATCTGCGCTATCTGCAAGCGGCGGCCGAGGGCGTAGGCGAGCGTTTGGGACCTCATTTCACGGTGATCGTGAACAAGTCCACTGTGCCCATTGGAAGCGGTAATTGGGTGGGGGCGCTGGTGCGCGATGCCGCCGAACGCCGCGGGCGCGGCAAAGATTGTTTCGCCGTGGCTTCGAATCCAGAGTTTCTACGCGAAGGCAGCGCACTTCTCGACAGCTTGTATCCCGACCGCGTGGTGATCGGAGCCGACGATCCTCGGACGGCCGAGGTTCTCTATACCTTGTACCGTCCAATTCTGGACCAGACTTTCCAGCCGCCAGCTTTTCTGCCCCGACCCGATCGTGTGGGCGGCGTACCGCTTATCTCCACCGATCTCGCTTCCGCCGAATTGATCAAGTACGCGGCCAACGCATTTTTGGCGCTCAAGATCAGTTACATCAATGAAATCGGGCAGCTGGCCGAAAAAGTGGGCGCCGATATCTCGCAAGTGGCGCGCGGCATCGGCCTGGATGCCCGTATCGGCACACGCTTTTTGCAGGCCGGCATCGGGTGGGGAGGGTCGTGCTTCGGAAAGGACACGGCCGCACTGGTGTCCACGGCGTCCGAATACGGGCTGGACATGTCCATTGTGAAGGCCGCTCGCGACGTCAACCGGCGTCAAAGGGAACGCGTGGTCGAAAAACTCTTGGGCGAGCTCAAAATTCTCAAAGGGCGTACCATCGGCCTGTTGGGCCTGGCGTTCAAGCCGCACACCGACGATCTGCGGGAAGCTCCCGCCCTGGACGTCGCACGCCATCTCCTGGAACGCGGCGCCCGTGTGAAGGTGCACGATCCCGTCGCCATGAACCGGTTCAAGAAGGAGCATGCCGGCATGGACGTTGTCATGGCCAGCGATGTGCATGAAGTGGCTCGCGATACGGATGCAGTCGTCTTGATCACGGAATGGCCGCAATATCTGGACCTGGATTGGGAATCGCTCGCGTCGGTGATGCGAACGCCCATTCTGCTGGACACACGCCACGCCTTCGATCGAGGACGCATCACGCGGGCCGGCCTTCGCTACATCACTTTAGCCGGCTGATACCGGGATAATACAATAGGGGCAGGTGAATCATCTGCACCATCTGCAGCAGGTCCTGTCAGAGGAAACTCCCAGGGTTCGTATGGACCGGGCGGCGCTGGATCTGGCTACGATCCATTTTCCCGATCTCGAGCCAGAGCCGTTCCTGGACCGGCTGAACGATCTCGCCTCGTCTCTGGGGGACCGCCTCCGCAACTTCAACGACGGTCGCGATTTCGTCGAAAAGGCCAGCAGTTACCTCTTCGGCGAGCTGGGCTTCCACGGTAACGAGACCGATTTCTTCGACCCCCTGAACAGCTGCCTGAACCAGGTGCTGGAGCGCCGGACTGGCATCCCCATTACGCTGGCCGTCATGTACATGGAGATTGCACGGCGTCTGCATATGCCGGTATTTGGCATCGGCCTGCCGCGCCATTTCGTTCTCGAATTCAACGACGGCAATTTCGCCACCTATATCGATCCCTTTCATGGAGGCCGCAGCATCACGGCCCAGGAATGTTTCGCGCTGGCCGGAGCCAAAGTTGCCGATCCCATTCTTCTGCAGCGCGTCACCCCCAAGCAGATCGCCATGCGGATGCTGCAAAATCTTCAAGGAGTCTATCTGAGGGCGGGAGACCATAAAAAAGCCATTTCCACGCTCGATTTGCTGCTTATTGGGGCGCCCGAAATGGGTTCCTGGTATAAGCGGCGCGGAATTCTCTCCTTGGAATTAAAACGCTATCACGCGGCCCGGAAGGATTTGGTGAAATATCTGGAGCTAGAGCCGGAGGCCACCGATCGCGAGGCTATCCGGAAGCAGCTCCAGGCGATTCATTTGTCGCTCGCGCAGGTGAGTTGATCGCCCGCGCTGTGCTAACATTGCCATCAAACTCCAGTACCATGCATGATTCCCTGCCCGATAGCGACGCCGTCCTAGCCCAGTTCAACCGTCTGATTCAGGAACTGCTGCGCGGCAGCATGAACCGCAACACCTTCCGTCCTTGGGAGGTAGAACTGCTGCTGGATATCGAAGCCTGCAATCTGCGCGATTCGTCGCGTCGGGAGACCTTGCGGCGCTACCAGCGCGCGGTGCAACGGCACATGGAAAAGGGCGCACGTTTGCCTCTAAAGCTATCCGAATACCTGGATGCGGTAAAGGCCAAGAAAGCCACTCCCAAGGATCCCCAGGACGTTTAGACCGGGCCTTCTCGCTCGCGCTATCCTGAAGTCGAGAGGAATTTACGAAATGAGTTGCGGTAGCAGCATACCAGATCCGCGCTTCGAGGAAGGCAACAAGACCGGGCGCAAGGTGATGTGCGTCAAGTTTCAGCGCGAGATGCCCGGTCTGGATGAGGCGCCTTTCGACAATCCTCTTGGCGAACGCATCTTCGAGAACGTGTCGAAAGAAGCCTGGAAGATGTGGATTGAGCAGATGAAGATGATCATGAACGAGTACCGCCTCAACCTGGGCACCCAAGAAGCGCAGGAGTTCCTGCTCAAACAAATGGAAGAGTACTTCTTTGGAGAAGGCGCCGCGCTTCCGCCCGGTTTCGTTCCGCCCCAAGCAAAAAAATAGTCCAAAAAATAGTTTAAGAACTAATCCAGCACACCGCTGAACGATGGTTCATGGTGGGGCTTATACGCCACGCAGTCGATCTCCACCAGCATTTCCGCCTGATGAAATTTTGACTCGATGGTCGTCCGCGCCGGTTTGTGTTCCCCGAAGAACTCCGCATAAACGTGGTTCATTTTTGAGAAATCCGCGATGTCGCGCAGGAACACAGAGCACTTGACCACATCGGTGATCCCTACGCCGGCTGCTTCGAGAATCTGCCGAATGTTTGAAAGCGTGAGCCGCGTCTGAAATTCGACATCGCCCTCGGCGAGCTTATCCGTAACGGGATCGATAGGACCCTGGCCGCTGACATACACAAAGTCTCCAGCGTGAACGGCGGGCGAATAGTGTCCCCGCGGGGACGCTCCGCCGGCAGGAACAATCGGCTGCATGATCACGCCGGACCAGGGTTTATCCATGCCGGTTTTATCCATTGGGCTTTTTCCGGCCACGCGGGCGGCGGCCTGCGCCCCCGCCGGTTCCAGTAGGTTTAGTAGACGGACGCCTCCGAACTGAAGGAGCTCGCTTGGGTTTGGCAGGCGGCGGATTCGGTTCAAAGATGGTGGGCTGGCCTTCCACGTAAGGCTGCGGCTCCTCTTCCTCTTCTTCGACTTCCGCTGCTGCCTGCGGCTCGGGAGCGGGTGGCTCGGCGGGCGGATAAAACTCCGCGCCCAAGTACACCATCATCACGCCCTGCTCCTCGTGCGGCTCCAGACGAACCACCGTCTTGTCCTGCGCGTAGTTCAGAAACTCGCTGAACTGCTGGAATCCGTATGCTGTGGTATCCAGGCTGGGATGTTCCTCCTTGAACCACTGCGCCAGATCTTCGACCGGGATGCCGTTTTCGATCTCCAGGCGATGGTTCTCAGCCACATCGCGCAAGGCCGGCAACAGGTCCTCGGGTTTGAGTGTGGCCCGCTCGGACTGGGAGGAACCCTTGCGCTCGATGACATAGCGCCCGCCGGTTCCACTGACGTTCACCAGATCCTCGCGTTTGAGCTTCTCCACGAAATCCGAGAAGCTGGATCCGCCATACGCGCGCTCGTTGAAAGCGGGATCCAGCTGGAGCATCGTGGACTTGAGCAATCCGAGCTGCGGCTGCACGCCGCGTCGTTCGAGAACCTGCAGGGCGCGTTCCACCAAAGGCATCGCCTGTCCTAGTTCGAGTGGAGCGGGCCGCTGGCGCCGGTCACCACCGCGATCGCCGCCGCGATCGGGACCACGTTCGGGGCGGTCGGTGCGTTCCGGCCGGTCACCCATGGGACGATCCCCGCGCGGCCGCACGGCACGGGTTTCACCCGGGAGGACAACACTGGCGGGTAAATCCGACAACAGCGATTCGAAGCTGATGAACTCGTGGCAATTTTGCTGGAGGATGGTGGAGGTGAACGCCTTGCCACCCACCACGAATACGGTCTTGCCGTACTCTTTCAATTTGTTCACCAGGGGAATGAAATCGCTGTCGCCGCTGACGATGGCGAAGGCGTTCACGTGCGTGTGGGTAAACGCCATTTCCAGCGCATCCAGCGCGAGATTGATATCCGCTCCGTTTTTATCGCCGCGCGGCGAAGGAATCCGCTGCACCATCTGTACCGCGTTTTCCGCCATCTGGCGCGTGGCTCCATCCTGACGCCCCCAGTTGGCGTAAGCGAACTTGGCGACCAGGTCGCCGCGCTCCTTAAGCGCGTCCAGCGCGAGCGATACATCGAACTCGCGACGCAATGTCGACTTGAGTCCGATCTCGATGTTGTCGTAATCGACGAACACCGCGATGTTTAACTTGTCTTGCATTTTCAGTTTCTTCTCCAATCCGCACGCGCCATCGGCGCCATGCGCTGCGCTCTGGTCAAACTGTCTGTTTGACTGAGCTTCGGATGAATTCCACAATCTCATGAAGGGAGGCTCCGGGTTGAAAAACCGCGGCCACTCCCAGCCCTTTCAATTGCGCGGCATCTTCGTCCGGTACGATGCCGCCTACGATGACCAGCACATCGGTCATCTTTTGTTCCTTAAGTAGATCCATCACACGAGGCACGATGGCGTTATGCGCTCCGGAGAGAATGGACAGGCCGATAACCTGCACATCCTCCTGCAGCGCGGTGTTGACGATCATTTCCGGGGTTTGCCGGAGACCGGTATAGATAACTTCCATACCTGCATCCCGCAGCGCGCGAGCAATCACCTTCGCGCCCCGGTCGTGTCCGTCGAGGCCGGGCTTGGCGACCAAGACCCGGATTCTATGATCCATAAAAGACTGCGATTAAGACTCCGATACGCCCCTGTTGCCTATCCGGCATCAGCGGTGCATCCTTGGCTTGAGCATATCACGGGTAAGGGTGGGGTCAGGCCCTGGGCCGCAAATCTGCCTAATTCGGGAATGAAGCTAAGATTGGGGTAATCAGGTGCGGATGTTTCGAATTGCCCTAGCAAACCTCCGGTTCCCGGCTACTCCAGAGGAGTCGGTCGCGCTGGCAGAACAAGCCATCGCTCAGGCATCCGTTCAGGGCGCCGGGCTCATTTGCTTTCCCGAATGCTTCATTCCCGGCTACCGCGGCCTGGGGAAGGTGGTGCCGCCCCCCGATGCGGCGTTCCTCGAACGCGCGTGGTCCATCATTGCAGGAGCAGCCGCGAAAGCAAATCTCGCGGTTGTTCTCGGCACCGAACGTCTGGTCGATGACGCTCTCTTGATCACAGCTCTGGTGATCAATCAAAACGGAAAGATCGCCGGCTTCCAGGACAAAGTTCAACTCGACCCCACTGAGGACACTATCTATTCGCCCGGTTCCGGAAGGCGGGTTTTTCAAACCGGTCCGCTGACTTTTGGTGTCGCCATCTGCCACGAGGGCTGGCGTTATCCGGAAACGGTCCGCTGGGCCGTACAGCATGGCGCGCACATCGTATTCCACCCTCATTTTCACGAAGCCGAGCCGGGCGGTTACGCGCCCTCGAGTTTCGCCGATCCTGCCAACTCATTCCATGAGAAAGCAGCCTTGTGCCGCGCCGCCGAGAACACCTGCTACTTCGCAAGTGTAAATTGTGCGAGCGCTGGATCGCAGACTACTTCGGCAGTGGTGCGGCCCGACGGAACGCTGCTCTGTTACCAGCCCTATGGCGAAGAAGGTTTGCTCATCGCGGATATCGACATTGCCGCGGCCATTGGCCTCCTTGCCGCGCGCTGTAAGACTATCTAGACGTTAGCGCCACCCAGAGTCAAGGGTCGACCGCCCACGGATCGCCGGTATTCCCCAGGTGCAATTCCCAGGACACGCTTGAACGCCTTGTGGAAGGCCCCGTCGGAGTCGTAGCCGACCGCTTGGGCCACGTCCGCGAGCTTGCGGTCGCTTTCGCGCAATAGGTCACGGCCGCGGTACATCCGCCAGCGCGTCAGATACTCGAGCGGGGATTCGCTCACGAGCTCTTTGAAGCGCTGCGCAAAAGCCGAGCGCGACATACCGGCTTCCAAAGCCAGGCTGGCCACCGTCCAGGGATGTTCGATGCGTTTATGCATCGAATTGAGCGCAGCGCCGATATGCGGATCCGCGAGCGCGTGCAGCAAACCGCTGCGTTGTTCCGGCACGGTCTCGGTGTGAGAGCGGAGCGCATGTATCAATAGCAGATTTGCTAGATGCTGCACGGCCATCTCGGAGCCTTGCGTGGAGGCATCCACTTCTGACACCAACAATTCCAGCGTCTTCTTGAGCGGAAGCATCTGTGGCTGGCCTCCGCGGATCAGTATCAACGGTGGAAACCAGTCAATCAGGGGTCTGCCGTGCCCAACGTCGAAACTGAACCGACCGGCGACGACCGAGGTGAGAGCGCCTCCGATTTCTGGGGAGACTACGAATTCTCTGCCGGGAGCCAATACGAAAAAATCCCCACTCAACAGTTGGATCGGCGTGCGGTCAGACGCCTTAAGCCAAGCCTGACCGCATGTAATCAACCCGAATCGGGCATGCGACCCCGGTTCCCTCGGGGGGACCCAAGAGGCGTCTATGTGGATGCGCCCGTAGAAACCTCCCTGCACACGAACAGCGCTCAGCAGATCTGCGATGGGATCCATCTCGTTTTTGGACGATCGAACAGAATCTATGGACTAACGATCAGTGCCGGAAACCGCCCCTGTACATCCATAGCTGTGTAGATGCAAATGAGGGCCGGCGGGTTGCCGGCAAAGGAGAGAGCTCGCATATGTTCGCAAATAAAGGTGTTGTTGCACTCATGTTAGGAGCGTCGGTACTGGGGCTACCGGCCTTTGCGCAGAGTGAGGAGTTTAAGTCCGACGTGGCTGTGCAAGCGTTGGGCAGTTTCGTGAAAGATACAACCGACAACGGTGTAACCCATTCGGCCACTAACAGTGGCGGCGTTTTGGGTACTTATCGCTACTACTTCGGTCGGCATAACGGGGTGGAATTCAATTACGGCTACACGCTCAACTCGCAACAGTACGCGCTGGATGGAAACACCTCTAGCACCAAGGCGTATTCGCACGAAGCGACCGCGGCCTACGTTTGGCGCCTGCCACTTCATCGCGTAACTCCGTTTGCGCTGGCTGGAGCGGGCAGCCTGGTGTTCGATCCGAAAGACATCGGCGGCGATGTCCTGGCTCGTCCGACATTTGTGTATGGCGCTGGTGCGGATATCGATCTTGGCAACCGCTGGTTCGTGCGGGCGCAGTATCGCGGGCTGGTTTATAACAGTCCGACGCTGGCGGTATCCACATTAAGCGCGGAGATCCTGACGCATCGCGCCGAACCGTCAATCGGTTTCGGCTTGCGGTTCTAACAAGTCCGCCCAAGCCGCTCGCTGATGCTCATCGTTCAGTGCGAGGCAGTTTGCACCGAATTGCGGGCGTCAGCGAGCTTTAGTAGCGTGAAGTCCGCCCATCGTTCCGTTCCCCCGTAATTTTCCTTCAGGAAATTCTCAATACCCGCCATTTGTAATCGCCGTGGATCGCTGCCGGGCCACATGCGCAAATATGCTTCCGGTGGAACGTGCGTATAGAAGACCCATCGCGGAGGATGCGTGCGCAACTCACTCAGTGCCTCTGCCTCATCGCTCTCGGAAAACATTCCGGGCTGCAGGAAAGAATATCGCGTGGGGTTGTGCGCTCCGGTGACGAAATAGAGCAGCGGCCGGTACGGAAAGACGAACAATGTGTCCGAAGGTTTGACGCGCGCCTGGATCATATCGAGAACATTGAGATCCGCCCGCTTGCCATGGACTGTACCGATTCTGGTGACCTCTATGGCCTCATGGAGGCGCTGCTGAATGCTGACCATGAAGCACGAGCCCGCGACAATCAACGCAACCACCGCGACTGGTTTCTTAAATGACGTCCGAGCAATCAGCGCGGCCGTGAGCGCATAGAAGGGAGCCGAGATCCAAGTCAAATGATTCAGATCCCAACGAGGATACGTCGAGAGAATCAACGCGAAACCCGTTGCCAGCAATAGGACGACGCTCATCGAGCGACGCTTCCACAACCAGATCGCGCTCAAGAACGGCAGCGTTGCGGGCAGGGTGAGAAAAGCCAGCAGCCCGATCGTCATCGCTGTATCGATACCTGACGCTCCATGCAAAAGATTGGCATAGCCGCCCGTCACTGAGCCATACCAGACCCGGTTGGCACCCGAATAATTGGACGCGCTCCACAGGAGCGAGTTGAACATCGATCGCAGTGCTCCCATGTAGGCGATCCAGATTAGTCCAGCGCCGAACGTGACGGCCACGCCACCTGCGTAGGCCACGACTAAGTGGCGCGTCGCACGATAGACAACCAGGCAAGTCCCGAGCGCGACGGCCGCCAAAGCGACAGGAGGCGTACACCATGCAGCGATGCTAATGGCAATTCCGGCCGCGAAAGTTGTTAGCTTTGACTTTTCGTCCGCAGCGATAATGAGTGTCACAGCCAATACGGCCCACGCGCTCGAATCCCACCGATGATTGGCGACTACTGCCGTGTCGCCGAGCGTAACTAACGCAAGAAATGTGAAAGACGCGAAGGCCGCCGTCAGCTGGTTGCTTAATTTGGCCACGAGCCAGAAGAGGCACGCTGCCAGAATGGCAATGTCCCACACCACTGGCGTTCGTCCGGCGGCAAGGGTCGAGCCGAAAATACGCAGGCTTGCGGCTTCCAGCACAAACGTCCCCGGTCCCGTTAGTGCGAAGAAATCCTTGTAAAGAACTTGCCCGTGCAGAACGCGCAGGCCGCCGTCGAGGTAAATGCCCTCATCGTTCAAGGTGAGAACAAATCGCGACGCCGCCTGCCATCCCAAGTACGTAAAGGCGCACAGGAACACCAGGCCGGCACGCCGGGTCAGGGACATTCCTATCTATCGTTATAAAAAGCTAGTTTCCGTATAGCCGCCGAAAACGTCCTTCAACTCCCCGCAGACTTCCCCCAGCGTCGCATAGGCCCGAACGGCGTCCAGGATGTACGGCATGGTGTTTTCGCTGCCCTCTGCCGCCCGGCGCAAGGCTCCTAAGGCATTCGCGACCCCGGCAGCGCTTCGCCGCTTTTTGAGGGCATCCAAGCGCTCGATTTGTTTTGTCTCCGCGGTGGCATCAATCCGCAATACGTCGATGGGCTGCTCTCCGTGCTCAGTGAACTTGTTCACGCCCACGATTACCTGTTCGCCCCGCTCGATTTCACGCTGGTATTCGTAGCTGGCCTGCGCGATCTCGGATTGCGGGAAGCCGCGCTCGATGGCCGGTATCATCCCGCCCATTTCGTCGATACGCCGGATGTAGTCGTTGGCAGCCGCTTCCACATCGAGGGTCAGGCGTTCGACGAAATAGCTTCCGCCAAGAGGATCGGGTTCAGCTGTTACTCCGGTCTCGTAGGCGATTACCTGCTGCGTACGCAGCGCCAGAGTCACGGCGTCCTCGGACGGCAGCGCGTAAGCTTCATCGAGCGAGTTGGTGTGAAGCGACTGGCATCCGCCGAGCACTGCCGCCATCGCCTGGATCGCGGTCCGTACGATGTTGTTGCGCGGCTGCTGCCAGGTCAGCGAGCATCCCGCGGTCTGAGCATGGAAGCGAAGTTTCCAACTGGTTTCGTTCTTAGCGTGGAAGCGGTCGCGCATCATGTACGCCCAAATCTTCCGTGCCGCACGGTATTTAGCGATTTCCTCAAAGAAATCATTGTGCGCATTGAAAAAGAAACTCAGGCGCGGCGCAAAAGAGTCCACCGGCAGCCCGCGATCCAGAACGTGCTCCACGTATTCGATGCCGTCACGCAGGGTGAAGGCCAGCTCCTGCACGGCTGTCGATCCGGCCTCGCGAATGTGATAGCCGGAAATTGATATCGGGTTGAATCGCGGCACGCGCTGGGTCGCAAACTCTATGGAATCCGTCACCAGCCGCATGGATGGACGCGGCGGATAGATGTATTCCTTTTGCGCGATGTATTCTTTGAGGATGTCGTTCTGGAGAGTCCCCGACAGCCGTGTCCAATCGACTCCTTGTTTTTCGGCCACGGCCAAGTACATTGCCCAAAGGACCGAGGCCGGCGAGTTGATCGTCATGGAGACAGTTACGTCGCCCAGTGGGATTCCTTCGAACAGCGTCTCCATATCGGCCAACGATGAAATCGCGACGCCGCACTTGCCGACTTCGCCCAGCGCCGTAGGATGATCGGCATCGACGCCCATCAGCGTCGGCAAATCGAATGCTACCGATAATCCCGTTTGGCCTTGTTCAAGCAGATAGCGAAAACGCGCGTTGGTCTCCTCAGCAGTTGCGAAACCCGCGAACTGACGCATAGTCCAGAGCCTTCCGCGGTACATCGATTCGTGAATGCCGCGGGTATACGGAAACTGGCCGGGCACACTTAGATCGCGCGCGGGATCGAATCCTTGCAGACTTTTCGGCGTGTAGACCGGATCGAGAGGCAATCCGCTCAGAGTGCGGAACGGCGTCTTGGCAGTGGGGGGAGCCGCCACGTCTCCATTGTAGGTCGTTGAGACTACATGACGTAACGCTTTTGGCCGCAGAAGCATCTCCCCAAACTCAGTTACCGTAGTAGGATTGTTAGAGCAGTTCAAAGAAGGAGGCGCCCCGAAGATGTGGAATCGGCGCAAAGAAGACGAACAACAACCACCACCCAAGCCAGTTGCGGCTCAGCCGCCCGTGACGCAACCCGTGAGGCCGCTACCCGCCAAGGAGACAAGTCCAATGTCGAGTGTTCCCAATCGCCCCACTGAATCCTTTGAAGCGACTCGCACCGGTAATGCCGTGCTCGGAAAGTCGGCCGTCGTGAAGGGGCAGATCCTTAGCCGCGAAGATTTGACCATCGACGGCGAGGTAGACGGAACTATCGAGATGCAGGAACACCGTCTGACGGTTGGACCGAGTGGTAAAGTCCGAGCCAGCGTCAAGGCGCGCGAAGTCATTGTGCTGGGCACCTTGCACGGAAACGTGGAGACCGGCGACCGGATTGACATCCGCAAGGAAGCCAAGCTGGTGGGCGATATCCGCACCGCGCGCATCGTGATCGAAGACGGCGCATATTTCAAGGGCAACGTGGATATCGTTCGCGCCGAGGTCCCGAAGTCCGCGAGCGCAACTCCCGCTGGCGCGTCTCCCCGACCGGCGACTACTTCAGCGACTCCCACAACGGCCAGTCCTGCGATGGCTGCGGGCGCCGGCGAAATCAAGCGCTAAGCATGTTGGATTAGATCAGGTTGGAAACCCGCAACAGCAGCGGTCTGGATCAATTTTGCTCTTTGCTGGTCGAGCGGCCCGGACTAACTCTATTGGATCTGGCGGGCGCCAACCAGAGCACCATGGCGTTCCTGACCAACCTGGGACATCGAGTTTATTCCGACGATTTCCTGTTGCAGATGGACCGCTGTTTCGGGGATGGCGATTTCTACGAAAACCAGGCAGATCCGCAAAAGGTAGCCCAGTTCCTGGATGCCGCGCTGGACTATCCCGCACAGCATTTCGATGGCGCGCTCGTCTGGGACACGCTGGAATTCTTGAGCGGGCCGCTACTCGAAACTGTGGTCCAACGGCTGGGCACCATGCTTCGTCCGGGCAGTTACATGCTGGCGCTATTCCATGCGGAGGAGCGCGCCGAGACCATCCCTACATATTCCTATCGGATTCAGGACCGTAAGACCATCACACTCGCTCCCCGCGGGAGACGCCGTCCAGCGCAATTTTTCAATAACCGCAGCCTGGAAAAACTGTTTAGCGATTTTGATTCCGTGAAGTTCTTTCTAACGCGTGATCATCTGCGGGAAGTAATCGTGCGCCGGTAGCAGTAGGTCACTTCGGACGCAGTCCTTTATACTCCATCTAAGGAGTTTCATTCTTGTCCCTGGAAGACGATCTGTTCGCTCAGCGCCTGCGCCGCACTGCAGAAATCGAGGCGCTGGGCTTCCGCGCTTACGGCCAGCGGTTCGATTCGAGTCATTCAATTCCGCAGATTTTGGCGGACTATGCGTCGAAGACGGCCGATGAGCAAGCGAAGGCGTTGGAGACCCAGCCGCGAGTTCTCATCGCCGGCAGGATTCTAACCATCCGCCGCATGGGGAAGGCCGGCTTCATGCACTTGATGCAATCGGGCGAACGGCTGCAGGTCTACGTGCGCAAGGATGCGGTGCCGGAGGCCGACTACTCGTTGTACGAGGGACTCGATTTGGGCGATATCGTCGGCGTGGAGGGCTACCTCTTCCGAACCCGTACAGGAGAGCTTTCGGTGCACGCCGAAAAACTCACGTTTCTCTCTAAGATCCTTCTCGCTATGCCTGAAAAATGGCACGGTCTGGAAGACGTCGAGATCCGCTACCGCCAGCGTTACCTGGATCTCATCGCGAATCCGGAATCGCGGAAGATTTTCGTCACACGCGCGAAGATCATTTCTTCCCTGCGGCGACAACTTGAGGAGCGCGGCTTTGTGGAGGTGGAAACTCCCATGATGCAGCCAGTTTACGGCGGCGCGACCGCCCGTCCGTTCGTGACCCACCACAACACACTGGATCTGGATCTGTATCTGCGCATCGCACCGGAGCTGTACCTCAAGCGGCTAATTGTCGGTGGCCTGGAACGCGTGTACGAGATCAATCGCAATTTCCGCAATGAAGGAATCTCGACGCAGCACAATCCGGAGTTCACCATGCTCGAGTTCTATCAGGCTTACACCGATTACCAGGGCTTGATGGATTTCACTGTGGACCTGCTAAAGCAAACCGCTGTCGACGCCACCGGATCAACCGTTGTCGAATACCAGGGAACCAAACTCGACTTTGGCAACATCCGGCGACTCTCCATGCAGGAAGCGGTAGGCAATTCTTCGCTACGAGGACACGCGTTGGTGGAGGCGTTCGAGCGGCAGGTAGAGCCCACTCTGGTCGAGCCAACTATCATCTACGACTATCCGGTGGAAGTCTCGCCGCTTTCCAAGCACAAGCGCGACGATCCGGCCTTTGTCGAACGCTTCGAAATCTATGCCGCCGGCATGGAGATCGGGAATGCCTATACCGAGTTGAACGATCCCAAGGAGCAATGCCGTCGCTTCGAAATGCAACTGGAGCTGAAAGCGGCCGGCGACGAAGAGGCGCATCAGATGGACGAGGATTATCTGCGCGCCATGTCTTACGGGATGCCGCCGACGGGAGGTGAAGGTATTGGCATCGACCGGCTGACCATGATCCTCACGAATTCGAAATCAATACGAGATGTGATCTTGTTCCCGCTGCTGCGACCGGAGGGTGAGATTGGGATAGCACAAAAGTTGAAGGAGTCAGGAGCCAGTAGTCAGGAGTCAGAATGAGCGCGGCGCGCGCACCGGCAAAAACCTTTCGCGATCTCGTCGTGTGGCAAAAAGCCCACGAATTCGTGCTGGGAATCTACCAATACTCCGCAAATTTTCCCCGATCAGAAGCCTACTCCCATACATCTCAATTGCGGCGTGCGGCGATATCAATAGCAGCCAACATAGCTGAAGGATTCCGAAGGCGCGGCGATGCCGACAAAGTCCGCATGCTGAACATTGCGCAAGGCTCACTCGAAGAATGCCGGTACTATTTAATTTTGGCGACTGATCTGAACTATGGCGAGTGCCAGAACCTGGCAAGATTGCTAGAGGAGGTCAGCCGAATTCTGGATGCCTACGCCAAAGCAATTCTGACTCCTGACTCCTGACTCCTTATGTTTGAGTTATTCATCGCCCGTCGCTACCTGCGCGCAAAACGCAAACAAGTCGTGATTTCCGTGATCACGGTGATCTCGATCATCGGCGTAGCTGCGGGTGTCATGGCGCTGGTAATCGGACTGGCGATTAACACAGGATTTCGGAGCACCTTGGAACGGAATCTCCTGGGTCTGACCGCCCACGTTTCCATCCTTGAAAAAGAAGCCGGCGTTGGTATCGAGGGCTGGGAGCAGCTCTCTTCGCGACTCGCCCGGCTGCCTCACGTGAAGAGCGTCTCGCCGGCGCTCTACGAAGTCGGCTTTCTTATGGGGCCCCTCAGCGGCGATGGCATCTCGATCAAAGGCATCTCCATCGCGAAAGGGGCACGCGTTCCCGAAGCCCTTCTGCATCTGAAAGCAGGCTCGATCGACGCGTTGCGCAACGAAGAAGGCGAGCGGCCGGGAATCATCCTCGGCTATCGTCTGGCGGAGCGGATCGGGGCAGTTGTCGGGAAGCAGGTCACGCTGACCATCTCCAATGGCCACATTACTCCTTACGGTACGAGTCCCAGCAACGTGCGGATGCGTGTAGCCGGCGTGTTTGAATCCGGCTTCTTCGAGTTTGACAATTCGTTCGGCTTCATGGATCTCGCCCCGATGCAGAAGGTTTTCGACGTAGGGGACGTTCTAAACAGCATTGAGCTGTACCTGGACGACGTCGACGCCGCCCCGCAAGTGGCCGCTGCAGCCATGCCGTTGATTGGGCCCAAACTCGCCGCTTCTACCTGGCAGGAACAGAATCGTCAGCTGCTGAACGCTTTAAAGATGGAGCGCGTGGTCACGATAGTCAGCATCGGGCTTATTCAGGTGGTCGCGGCGCTGAACATCCTGATCGCGCTCGTGATGATGGTGATGGAGAAACATCGCGATATCGCCATCCTGATGTCGATGGGCGCTCGCGCCAAGCAGATTCGCAGGATCTTCGTGTGGGAAGGCGCGATGATTGGCGCCGTGGGGACCGTGATCGGCCTGACGGCGGGTTATACCATCTGCTATTTTGCCGATAAATATCAGTGGCTGCGTCTGGACGAGCAGGTGTATTCCATTTCGTTTGTCCCGTTCACGACGCGATGGGTGGATGGCGTGTGGATCGCGGCGGCGGCCATGGCGGTCAGCCTTATCGCGACGATTTACCCGGCTCGCAGCGCCACAAAGATCGCGCCAGTTGAATCCCTGCGATACGAGTAAATACAAGGTGATATGCTCGATTCGAATATGCGACCGCTCTTAGTCTCTGCGTGCTTGTTTTTCGCCGCGCTCGCGCCCGGCCAGACTACTCAGCCCAACGCCGTCAAGTTGACGAAATACATCCTGGGCGTCGCCGATCTGGATAAGAGTTACGCTTTCTACCACGCGCTCGGTTTGGATCTGCAGAACAATGCCCCTGCGCTTACCGCCAAACCCAACACGCTGAACGACGCGCTTCGAGGCCTGGTGGATGTGCCGGCCGGCACCAAGTTCCGCAACATGATGCTCAAGATCCCCGGCGCGGAGTTGCCGATAGAGGTCACCGAGTTCATCAATATGGATGTGCATCCGGCGAAGCCGCGCATTCAGGATCCTGGCGCGTCGCTGCTGGTCCTGGATGTGGATGACGTAGGTGCCGCGCTCACCGCTGCGAAGAAAGCCGGCGGAGAGGTGGTTACTACCGGCGGTTCACCCGTCAAGCGCTCCAGCGGACCGGGCCGCGTCGTCACCGTGAAAGATCCCGATGGTTATTATGTAGAACTGGCGCAAACCACCGCCGCGGGATCGGGCAGCGGCAAAGTGATCGGCGCCACGTTTGGCTCCATGGTGGTGGCCAGCTCTGAAAAGGCGGCCGCGTTCTATCGGGATCATTTCGGCTTCGCCGTCAAGACGAATGCCTGGACTTCGAATTACGACGGCAACCTCGGAACTCCGGGCGCCCAAGTCCAAACGGCGGAGGTGACGATTCCCGGTACAACTCTCTCTTGGCGATTCGTGGAATTCAAGGGTGTGGATCGCAAGCCTTACGCCCCTCGGATTCCCGACCCCGGCGCGCCCGCGATCGGCCTGCAGGTTCGCGATATCGATGCTGCCATCGCCGCAGTGAAGGCAGCCGGTGGCTCCTCGGTTACCCAAGGTGGAAACGTCAAGCTGGGCAACGGCAAGGTCGGCTTTGTGCGCGACCCTAACGGCATTCTGGTAGAACTCGCACAGAACTGATATATTCACCGGAAAGGAGCGAGCCATGGACCAAGCCAGACCCAAACTGCCCAAAGAGGCTATCCAACTCTACAACCTGTTTATTCACGGCCAGATCAGCCGCCGAGCTTTCATGGAAGGCGTACAGAAATTTGCAATCGGCGGCCTGACGTCGGCAACCATCGTCGAGGCGTTGATGCCGAACTACGCTCTGGGTCAGCAGGTGTCCAAGACCGATGACCGCATCAAGGCCACTTATGAGACTGTGCCCTCACCGCAAGGTAACGGAAGCATCAAAGGGTATTTCGTCCGGCCGGTCAGCGCGGACACGCGAAACGCGATGCCGACAAAATTGCCCGGCATCATCGTGGTCCACGAAAATCGTGGCCTGAATCCTCATATCGAGGACATCGCACGGCGGTTTGCGCTGGCTAACTTCATGGCTTTTGCGCCGGACGGACTCACTTCGGTGGGTGGTTTTCCCGGTGACGATTACAACGGCGGCCAGTTGTTCAACAAGGTCAACGGCCCGAAGATGTTGGAGGACATGGTCGCCGCGGCGAGGTGGCTGAAGGCGCGCCCGGATTGCACCGGCAAGATCGGCGCCACCGGTTTCTGTTACGGCGGCGGCGTCGCCAACACCCTAGCGGTAAGGCTGGGAGCCGATATTGCGGCTGCGGCGCCCTTCTACGGTGCCGTTCCGGGCAACGACGACATTCCAAAAATCAAGGCTGCGATTCTGGTCCATCACGGCGAGCTCGACACACGGTTGGCGGCGACTTGGCCGGCGTACGACGCGGCCTTGAAGACAATCGGGGTTCCACACGAGGGCTATATCTACCCCGGTGCGGTTCACGGCTTCAATAGCGATGCAACGCCCGAACGCTACAACAAAGCTGCAGCCGATCTTGCCTGGCAGCGTACGATTGACTGGTTCAATAAATACGTGCGTGCGTAATTTTGCCAATTCGTTATTTGTGTGCTGGACGCTGGATGGCTATGCGCCGCGCAACGACACACCGACACCCTCTGGGGGTTCGCCATCTGCAGCCGGGGGTACGAAACGTCGGCAGCCGGGCTGAAATAGAACGGGGAGCGACATGATCCGAACATTCAAAACTGCGGCGATAATGCTCACCATCACCACGGTGGCAAGCGCGCAATGGGACCCCTATCCGTGGAAAAGAGTCCCGCGCACGGCCGATGGCAAGGTCGATTTGAATGCGCCCGCTCAGCGCACATCTTACGGAAAAATCGATCTGTCTGGCTTCTGGATGCCGGAAAATCCAACCAAGCACCTGCTGAACCTCGCCGCCGACATGAAGCCGGAAGAAGTACCGCTCAAGCCGTGGGCGCTGGATCTCTACAATCAGCGCATCGCGAACAACGGCAAGGATCATCCCGGCGTTTCCTGTTTGCCCTCCGGCATCCCGGAAAAGGACAACATCCCCGACGGCCTCAAGTTGGTCCAGACCGAAGACCTGACCCTGCTTCTGCACGAATCCCGGACCATCTACCGGCAGATCTTCACCGACGGCCGGCCCCTCCCCAAGAATCCGGAACCGACCTGGATGGGGTATTCGATCGGCCGTTGGGACAAAGACACGTTCGTCGTGGAGACGATCGGACAAAACGGCAAGACCTGGCTGGACATGCGAGGATTACCAGGGACCGAAGCCCTGCGCATCACGGAACGTTTCTCCCGGCCGAAGATCGGCCATATGGACATCCAGGTCACTATCGACGACCCCGAAGCGTATACCAAGCCGTGGACTGTCAATCTGGCATGGCGTCTGATACCGGATACGGATCTCATCGAGAGCATCTGCGAAGAGAACAACCGGGATCCGAAGCACATGGTCGGAAAGTGACCAGCCCGCTACACTATCTCCATGCCTGAATTGATATCAGCACCCCACCTGATTCCCGTCCCAGGGAACAAGATCATTGAGGAATACGTCGGTCGAGTGAACAATCGCGAATCGCAGGTCAGCGTCGCCCGTATGCGGAGTCCGGCCGGTTGGTCGGAGCCCGGCCAGTGTCCCGATTTCGATGAATTCACGGTGGTACTAAACGGCTCCCTGCACGTCCAACACGACAAAGGCGTGTTGGAGATTCAAGCCGGCCAGGCGGTGATCGCACGGAAGGGCGAGTGGGTTCGTTACAGCACTCCACAAGGCGCTGAATACGTGGCCATCTGCGTTCCGGCTTTCGCGCCGGACACGGTCCATCGGGACGCATAGAACCCCTTACGGGTGAATAACATCCCAAACGGGCCGGATTGACAGTTCAGGCCGTCTCCCTCTATGATATGGAGGGTCTTAGGGCCATCTCCACTCGTTCTGAGTTAATTCTTATGATCAAAGTCGAAGGGCTTACCAAGCGATACGCCCGAAACGTCGCGGTCGATCACATTTCTTTTGCAGTAGAAAAAGGCCAGATCGTGGGATTCCTGGGGCCCAATGGCGCCGGAAAGACCACCACGATGCGCATGCTCACCTGCTTCATGCCGCCCACCGAGGGTTCGGCGGAAGTAGCCGGGTTCGATGTTCGTGAGAACCCCATGGAAGTGAAGCGGCGGATCGGTTACCTTCCGGAGACGCCTCCCGTCTACCCCGAAATGGAGGTCATCGAATACCTCGAGTTCGTGGGGCGAATTAAAGGCGTACCCAAGGCCAACTTGCGTGGCCGAATTGATGAAGTGATGCAGAAAACCGCCATCACCGACGTCCGCAACAAAGAAATAGGCAAGCTGTCCAAAGGCTACCGCCAGCGCGTGGGGCTGGCCCAGGCGATCGTACACAATCCCGATGTTTTGATCCTGGACGAACCGACGTCCGGTCTCGACCCGCACCAGATCATCGAAACGCGCGATCTGATCAAGGGCCTGGCCGGCGATCACACCATTATTCTTTCCACTCACATCCTGCCCGAAGTGGAGGCGACCTGCCAGCGTGTCATGATCATCAACCGGGGCAAGCTGGTGGCCCAAGACACGATGGAGAATCTCAGCAGCCGTCTGCATGGCGCTGAAACCGTGGCGGTGGAAGTGCTTCCACGCGATGGATCGGCTTCTCCCGAGTGGGTGCGGAGCGTTCACGAGAGGCTGGAGAAGGTTGCTGGTGTGAGCCGCGTGATCGCGAAGGACGCCAAGGATGCTCGGGCTCGCTTTACGGTGGAAAGCCAGCAAGGCAGCCATGTGCGGCCAGAGTTGGCACGAGCTGTAATCGAGGCCGGCTGGCAGCTAAATGAGCTGCACGGCATGGGCCTCAGCCTCGAAGAGATCTTCCTGGAGTTGACCGCTTCGAAATCAGATGCGATATCGGAGTCTGGGCCGCAAGTCGCGGCGGAGGAGGCAAAATGAATACGTTTACTATTGCCCGCAAGGAACTAAGCAGCTATTTTCGCTCGCCAATCGCATACGGCGTGATGTGTTTCTTCGCATTAATCGTCGGCTTCTTCTTCTTTTCAGCGGTTCAGTTTTTCCTGCGCCAGAGCCTGCAAGCGACCATGATGGGCCAGTCGGTTCCTCTCAGCGTAAATGAATGGGTGGTTCGCAACGTTCTCTCCAATATGAGTGTGGTTGGGCTGTTCATCATTCCCATGATCACAATGCGCCTGTTCGCTGAGGAAAAACGCACCGGCACCATCGAACTGCTGGTGACCTCGCCCCTGCGCGATTACGAGATCATTCTCGGCAAGTGGCTGGCGGCATTTGTCCTGTACCTGGCGATTCTGGCCGTTGCGGGACTGAACATGCTGGTGCTGTTCGCGTATGGAAATCCCGACTGGCGGCCGATGGCCGTCGGTTATCTCGGCCTGATCCTGCAAGGCGGATGCCTGCTATCGATCGGGACGTTCATTTCCGCAACCACGCGCAATCAGATTGTCGCCGGCGTGGCGACGTTCGGCGTGTGCCTGCTGCTGTGGGTGCTGGATTGGGTATCGCAGTTTGATTCGTCCAGACTTTACTCGGTGATCAGCTATCTTTCCGTGACCTCGCACTTCGAGTCTTTCATGCGCGGCGTGCTCGACTCTAAGGACGCGATCTACTACTTAAGTGTGATCGTGTTCGGCCTATTTATGACATCGCGGGCCATGGAATCGATCCGGTGGAGGGCATAATGGCAAATACCAAGACTCATCGCGCCGCGAACTTCGCCCAGGCGGCCGTCTACACCGTAATCATCATCGCGATTCTGGGCGTCGTCAATTTCCTGGCGCAGCGCTACAACAAGAGCTTCGATTCGACGGCCAATAAAAAATACACACTTTCCGATCAGACCGCCAAAGTCATCAAGAATCTGCAGGGGGACCTGGCGATCACGTATTGGGATCGTCCCACCGGCTTCGATAACGCCAAGGATCTGTTCGACCGCTACAAGGGACTGTCGCCGAAAGTCACGGTGGAATATCAGGACGTGGACAAGAAACGCACCGAGGCAATCGCCGCCGGGGTGAAAAGCGTTCCGACCATCTTGGTCACCGTCGGCAATAAGACTGAAACTGCCAAGAGTTTAACCGAAGAAGAAGTCACCGGTGCGATGGTCCGCGCGCTCAAGGGCGGCGATCGCACGGTCTGCTTTACCAGTGGGTTCGGTGAAGCCGCTACTACCGATACCACCGGCAGCGACGGATTCGGAAACGCCAAGGATCTAACGGAAAAGAACAACTACAAGACCAAGGTGGTCCCGCTGATCCCCAAACCGGAAATTCCCACCGACTGCACCATCCTGGTAGTGGCCGGCCCCAAACGGAATTACCTGCAGCCGGCGGTGGACGCGATCAAAGCCTACGTCGAGAACGGCGGCCGGGCACTGATCATGCTGGATCCCCCGCTAAAATTCAAATCCGAAATCGATGAGAACCCCGGCCTGGTTGCGGTGCTGGATAGCTGGGGCGTCAAGATGGACAATAACCTGGTGCTGGATTTGAGCGGCGTGGGACAACTGTTCAACCTGGGGCCCGAGTTCCCGATCGTGACCAAGTACGGCGATCACGCCATTGTGCGCGACATGAAAGAACTGCCGACGGGTTTCCCGATCACGCGCTCCCTCGAAGTGACCAAGGGCGACAAAACAATGGTCTCGCCCCTGTTTTCGACCACCGATGACGCCGTGGCAACGGAAGATCTGAAGAATCCGCGGGTCGACGTGAAATCCGCGAAACCTGGCGCACGCGTTCTGGCGGCTGCCGGGACTTATACCACCGGTAAGGAAAACGGCAACGGCCGTTTCGTGGTGGTCGGCACGTCACGCTGGATCAGCAACGGATTTCTCGCTTTCAACGGAAACCGCGATCTTTACATGAACATGCTCAACTGGCTGAGCTCGGATGAGGATCTGATCTCCATCCGGCCCAAGGATCCCGAGGATCGGCGGCTCAATATGAATCCGCGCCAGGCGACGATGCTGTTCTACGGTAGCGTGGTTCTGCTCCCGCTGGCGATCATCATCGCGGGTGTCGGCGTGTGGTGGAAGCGCAGATAGGATCTCAAGGATACTGTCATGAAGTTCGCGCGTTTGTTGATCGCAGCCGCGGTTCTGGCCGGACTCGGCGGGCTGGTGTACTGGTCGAATCGCTCGGAAGCAGCCAAGGCGGCCAAAGGCGACCCCAAAGCTGCGCCGAAAATCCTGGATCTCAAGGAAAACGAGATCAAGCAGGTCGAAATCCGGCATCGTGACGGCGAAACTACTGTGGTCAAACGAGACGGGTCCGGCAAGTGGTCCATCACTGGGCCGCAGCCGATGGCCGCTGACCAAAGCGCGGTGGGGGCAATCACAACCGCCGCGGCAACTCTTTCCTCGGATCGGGTGGTGGACGAAAACGCGAGTAATCTTTCATCGTACGGCTTGGAACCGCCGCGCATCGGGATTACGCTTACGATGGCGGACGGCAAAACCCACGTACTGCGCATCGGCGAGGATACGCCTACCGACGGCGGTGCGTACGCCATGCTCGACGGCGATAAACGCCTGTTCACCATCGCCAGTTTTGGGAAAACGTCGCTCGATAAGCAGTCTAAGGATCTGCGCGAGAAGCATCTGCTGGTATTCGACCAGGACAAGCTTAGCCGCGTGGAGCTGGAGGTTGCCGGGAAACCCCCTATCGAGTTCGGACGCGCCGGAACCGATTGGCAGGTCCTGAAACCCAAACCCATGCGTGCTGACAGCTTTCAGGTGGACGAGCTGGTTCGCAAACTAAAGGACGCCTCGATGGATACCGATACCGATCCGAAGGCTGCCGCGGCGGCGTTCGCCAGCGGCCAGAAGACCGCGATCGCAAAGGTGACCGGCGCTGAAGGAACGCTGACCTTCGAGGTCCGCAAAGCCAAGGACGACTATTACGCTAAAGTCAGCACGCAGGACGGTGCCTACAAGATCACTAAGGAAATCGCTGATGGGCTCAACAAGTCGCTAGATGATTTCCGCAACAAGAAAGTCTTCGACTTTGCGTTTAACGATCCGAACCGAATTGAGATTAAGGATGGCGGCCAGAGCAAAGTGATCGAAAAATCCGGCGAAAACTGGACCTCCGGCGGCAAGACGATGGATTCGCTCTCGGTTCAGAATTTGATTGACAAGCTGCGCGATCTCGCCGCGACGAAGTTCGTCGACAGCGGTTTTACCACCCCCGCTCTGGAATTGACCGTGGTATCGAATGACGGCAAGCGGACGGAGAAGGTTCAGATTGCGGCCGCAGGTCCTAATTTCCTGGCGCGGCGTGAAAACGACAGTTCGCTCTATCAGCTCGATGCCAACGCTGTGAATGGTCTGCGCGAAGCAGCGGCGGGGGTTCAGCCCGCACCTCCTCCGGAAACCAAAGACGGAAAGAAGAAGTAGTGAGCGATCCGGCCGAGCCGAACGAACCGAAGCTTGGTGCGGCGCTCAACACGGATCTCTATGAGCTCACCATGGCGGCCGGCTATTTTGAGGCTGGCAAGGCCGACAATCGCGCGACATTCGAGTTGTTCGTCCGGCGTCTGCCTTGGAATCGCAACTTTATCCTCGCCGCTGGACTGGCCCAGGCGGTCGACTATCTCCAGAATTTAAAATTCACCGCCGCGGAGATCGCGTATCTCAAAACGCTGCCGCAGTTCGAGCATACGCATTCCGAATTCTTCGACATGCTCGCCGGTTTGCGATTCACAGGCGATCTTTTTGCCGTGCGCGAAGGCACGCCGCTCTTCGCAGGCGAGCCGTTCCTGACCGTGCGAGCGCCCTTGATCGAAGCACAGCTAATCGAAACTTATCTGCTGGCAACCATCGGGTTTCAATCGACCATCGCCACCAAGGCGGCGCGTGTGGTGCGAGCGGCTCTGGGCCGCGATGTGGTCGAGTTCGGAACCCGCCGCGCGCATTCGCCCGAAGCCGGAGTGCTGGCGGCTCGTGCGGCTTATATCGGCGGTTGTACGGGCACCAGCAATTCGGAGACAGGGTTCCGCTATGGCGTGCCGGTGTTCGGCACCGCGGGGCACTCCTGGGTCATGTCGTTTCCCAGCGAGTTGGCGGCCTTCGAACGATTGCAGCAGTTGCTGGGCGACAGCACGGTATACCTGATCGATACGTACGACACCATGGAAGGCGCCCGGCGCGCTGCGTCACTCGGGCGCCCGCTGTGGGGAGTGAGGCTGGACAGCGGCAACCTGGGCGAGCTCGCGGTTGCGGTCCGGCGCATTCTGGACGAAGCCGGGTTGCGCGATTCCAAGATTATGGCCACGGGCGATCTGAATGAGTACAAGATTCAGGAGCTGATGGCAGCCCGCGCGCCCATCGACGTGTTCGGCGTGGGAACGGAACTGGCTACGTCGGCCGACGCGCCCTCGCTCGGCGTAGTGTACAAGCTGGTGGAACTGGAGGCGGGCAGCAGCCGCCGCTATCCCGTCAAGCTCAGTCACGACAAGCAAACTTTGCCGGGGGCCAAGCAGATCTTTCGCGCGGCCGACCACGACGTGCTGGCGCGCGCCAGCGAGTGTATTGCCTGTGGGCAAAATGGCGCCAGTTGCGAGGCTCTGCAGCGTCCCGTGATGATCGCAGGCCAGTTGGTGGAATCGCTGCCGGCGATCGCCGAGTCCCGCCGTTATGCTTCCGAATCGCTGAACCGCCTGCCCGCCGGATGCCTGAGCCTGTTCGCCGGCGAACCCGCGTGGCGCGTGGACATCAGTCCCGAACTGGCCGTGTTGAATGAAAGCGTCAGCAAAGGCGCTGCCGTATGACTGTTTTTTTCGATATCGACACGCAGTTGGATTTCTTGTATCCTGCGGGCGCCCTGTACGTTCCAGGCGCGGAATCCATCGTCCTGCAAGTCGCGGCGCTCAACCGATACGCCGCCGAGAAAGGCATCCCCGTCGTCTCCACTATGGATGCGCACACGGAAGACGACCCCGAGTTTCGCCACTGGCCTCCGCACTGCGTCGCGGGAACCGCCGGACAACAAAAGCCCGCTGCCACGCTGCTGGAACCGCGCACGATAATTCGCAGTGCACCTGAAGAATTCAATGTGCAGGGCGCGCGCCAGATTTTACTCGAAAAACAATCGGTCGATTGCTTCACCAACGCGAATCTGCCCGCTCTGCTCGACCAGCTCGATGTAAAGAGTTGCGTGGTCTATGGCGTGGTTACCGAAATCTGCGTGAAAAATGCCGCCCTGGGTCTGCTCGCATCAGGCCGCAAAGTAAAACTCGTGACAGACGCAGTGCGCAGTCTGGATGACACCAAGTGCGCGCAGTTCTTGCAAGAATTCGCGGCCGCTGGCGGTGAGCTCACGACCGTGCGGCAGATAACCTAAATCGAATACCCTTTAAATTACAGGAGCCCACAGGCTTGCGCGTCAAGGAACTGGCCGTTTTGCTGGAAGCCCCCTGGGAGGGCGAAGGAGACCGCGAAATCCGCCGGGTTGCTCCGCTTGAAGACGCCGGCGATGAGGATCTTTCCTTCGTGACCCATGGACGCGCGGCTAAACTAGCTACCGCTTCGCGGGCTGCCTGCCTTCTGGTTCCCGATGATTTCGTAAACGAGCCACGGCGCACGATCATCCGCGCCCGGGACCCACGGGCAGCGGTAGCCCGCGCCATACCAAAGCTGCATCCCCAGCGTGACCCGTCACCCGGCGTTCATCCGACTGCCGTATTGGGCCCGGGCGTCATGGTCGGCAAAGGCGCTTTCATCGGACCCTTGGCGATCCTGGGCGCGGGAGTGCATATCGGCGAAGGAACCGCCATCGGCGCCGGATCGGTCGTTGGGGATTATGTCCGCATCGGGCAGCGCTGCGTCTTACACCCACGCGTGACTATATATCACGACGTGACCATCGGGAATCACGTGATCCTGCATTCGGGTTGCGTCATCGGAGCGGATGGTTTCGGTTTTATTCTGACCGACGGAGCGTACGAAAAATTCCCGCAAGTGGGCCGCGTGATGATCGGCGACCACGTGGAGATCGGTGCGAATTCCTGCGTGGACCGAGCCGCTTTGGGCGTCACCTCCATCGGCGAAGGCGCCAAGCTCGACAACCTGGTGCACGTCGCTCACAACTGCCGCATCGGCCGTCACGTAGTCATAGCGGCGCAGACGGGACTTTCCGGGGGGGTGGTGGTCGAAGACTACGCGGTCATCGGCGGGCAAGTCGGGATTGGCGACAAGGCGCGGATTGAGTCGGGTGCCGTGCTGGGTTCCGGAAGTGGTGTGCTCACGTCAAAGATCGTCCGAGCGGGACAGGTAATGTGGGGGACGCCGGCCCGTCCCCTGAAGCAATACCTGGAGCAACTGGCAGTGCTGTCACGCCTGGCAAAAAAGCGGCGCCCCGAAAGCTAATTTCTAGCGCGACCACCCCAATACTTCCGTTACGCTTAACCCCGCGGCGAGGTTAACTATCAACCGAAAGCGAACCTTGTTGGATGCATTGCGGTAGACCATGCTTCCGCTGCTCAGGTTGGCATGGTCCAATTCAACGCGTTTGGTATCGCCGCCATCCTCGATCTCCAGCACGCCGTTGTTGGCCGCACGCACCGCACGCGCATCGGGATTCCAGTGAACGGTCAGATTCTCACCCGTGCGCTCCACTGCGAGCGACAAGGCGAAATCGGCGGCGCCCCGCTGCGGCCCGGTGATCCGCGAGGCTTCATAGCCCAGCAGCACACCCAACAACAGAAAAACGAAACTTGCCACCGTCCACATTGCGGCTCGCGATTTCGGCGCATGCGGATCATCTTGACGCTGCTTTCCAGGCTCCGCCGGTTCTGCTGAAAAGATACGGTAATGCGGATCGGATGCCGCGGCAGGTTGCTCCGCGCTTGGTTTCGGCGAAGCACCTGTGTCCGACTGTCGATCCTTGTGCTTCTTCTCCTGCATAGGCCGCCGGGGCGGCTCTTCGCCCATCATTTCCCAGCGGCGGAACGGAAATTCCAGCGGCGTCGCGCCGGGGAATGCGCCATTTTCCCGAACGAAAAATCCGCCCACGCTCGGCTTAGTGGCGAAGGGTTTCACCAGTAGCGCGATCGGGACAGAAGGAAGAGACTGGTTCAGCAGCTGGATATCCTCCGGCTGCAAGGCCAATCCGTCGCGAGTGTGACTGCGATAATAGCCTACGATCTCCGCAGTGCGGCGCTGGCAAATCTCGTTGAATAGAGTTCGCTCCGGATCCGTAAAAAGGTAGGAGGGACCTCGCGAGTAGGTGCACGGAATTGCTTCGAAATCTTCGATTCGGACAGTATTCACTTTGCCCGGCTGCATCGTGCCGATCAAGATGCCGCCTACTTCGGCGCCGCGCTTGGGAACAGCACCAAATCCACGCAAAATATCGGCGCTCATGCGGTCCACCACATCAATGCTCAGATGGACCACCACCGACTGACCCGGGGCTTGCCACACGAAATAGCCGGGCGCGGCTTGAATAGCTGGGTCCATTTCAGTTAAGGTTCATGGTACTACGCGATGCCTGGAACACTCTATCTTGTGGCGACCCCCATTGGCAATCTGGAAGACATCACGTTGCGTGCCTTGCGCGTGCTGCGAGAATCCGATCTGGTGGCCTGCGAAGATACGCGGCAGACCGGCAAACTGCTGGCACACTTTGGTATCGATAAGCCCATGGTCAGCTATCACGAGCACAATGAAGCGGCACGGACTCAAGATCTCGTATCGAAACTTGACGGCGGCATAGATGTCGCCCTGGTCTCCGATGCGGGTACACCGCTCGTATCCGATCCGGGATATCGGCTGGTGACGGCCGCTCTTGCCGCGGGGATTTCCGTAGTCCCGATACCCGGCGCGTCGGGGGTACTGAGCGCATTGTCGGGCGCCGGTCTGCCGACGGATGCATTTCGGTTCTGCGGCTTTCTTCCGCCGAAGCAGGGCCAGCGAAAAAAGGCGCTGGAAGCGCTTCGTGGCGAAGACTGCACGCTGGTCTTCTATGAAGCGCCGCATCGGATTCTGGACGCACTGGTGGACGTCGCCGTAGCGTATGGTGAGCGGCCCGTAGTGGTCGCGCGCGAACTAACCAAGCTGCACGAAGAATTTCTGCGTGGGACAGCGGACCAGGTTCGTACCAAACTCGCCGCGGGTCCGTCGGTGAAGGGTGAGATAGTGCTGCTTATCGGGAAGGGCGCACCACTTGCTTCAGATACGCCGATCGAAGAGGCAGTACGGGAACTCGAGCAGAAAGGCGTTGCACGGATGGATGCTATCAAGCAGGTAGCTCGCGAGCGCGGTCTTTCCAAGCGCGAGGTTTACAAACAAGTCACCTAGGTAGGACAGGCGGATCGATCTTCTTGCCCGCAAGCGGGGTCGGCTGTCGCCTGGGCGCCGGGCAGCATCCCTCCGCACACTCCGCGTGATCTTGTGTCACCATTTCCGCGATCATCTCTATCATCGCGGGATGCGTCCCCACGGTTCCCGCGCGGACCATCTCCACACCCAACTCCTCGCACACCGCCCGAGCTTCGGTATCCAGATCGTAGAGTACTTCCATGTGATCGGATAGGAATCCAATCGGCACGATTACTGCGTCGGAGCTAATCTCGCGCAGGTACTCGCCGATATCGGGCTTGAGCCATGGCTGTCCCGGCGCCCCGCTGCGGCTCTGGTAGACCAGCTTCCAGTCATCTCGACCCACGCCGTGCGCGACTACGGCACATGCCCGCTCCAGCTCACGCACATAGGGACTCGATTCAGCCATCGAAACCGGTACGCTGTGCGCGGTAAATACGAGATGTCCCTGCGGCAGCTCTGCGAGCGCCATCCGTGTGCGATCGGTCATCGCCTTGATGAAGTTGGGATGCGCCGAAAACGGCCGGATTTTCGAGATTTGCGGGGCGTTGCGACCTTCCGCCTCGATCACCGCGCGAGCTCTTTCGATATCTTCCATGTATTGCCTGCAGCCGGAGTACGATCCGAACGCCGAGGTGACGAACGCGACCGCCCGCAGAACACCGTCATCGCGCATCTGGCGCATGGTATCGGCCAGCATGGGATGCCAGTTGCGATTGCCCCAGTAGATCGGCATATTCACCACCGGTCGAAGCGCGTCGATCAAAGCCCGATTCTGATCGTTAATGGGGCTGCGTCCATCGAAATGGTAGTAATGCTCGGCGACCTCCAGCATTCGCTCGCCGGGAACGTTCCTGCCGCGCAGAACGTTTTCCAGAAACGGAATCACGTCCTCGCGTTTTTCGGGACCGCCGAACGAAACAATCAGAAGCGCGTCGTATTTAGACACAAGTCTCAGACTATCGCGGGTACGGATGCCCGCGCAGAGTGGTCAGCGCGCGATAGATCTGCTCCGCAAGCACCACACGCGCCAGTTCGTGCGGCATGGTCAGTGCCGAGAGCGAGATCAAAAGATCCGCCTTAGGCTTCCATGCTTCTGGAAGTCCGTCGGCTCCGCCGACGATGAACACGAGATCACGATCAAACAGAGTCGTCATCTTTTTCGAATCGAGCGCCTTACCTGCCGGATCCAGCAGAATCTTGCGTGCCGAAAGGTGTTTCGCCCAAGGATCCAACCTGGCCGGGTGGATCTCACGCATCTCGCACTTGGCGAACCGGCCCGACCGCTTGATGTATTCCTCCGCCATGGCGTTGGCGTGCGCATCGCGCGCTTTGCCGACGTAGTAGAGGAAGACCTTCACTGTTTCCTGAAGTACTCGACCCCGTCACGCGTTTCCACTAACGCAACCTTGTCGCCGATTTTCACGCGCTCTCCGGCGATCCGCGCGGTCAGGCGGCCGCCGCTATCGAGCGACACGATCGCCAATTGATACGGCGCGTCCGCCACGAACTCCGCGGGTGCGGCATGGACCACAGTTTCGGTATAAATCACTCCTGTATTCATATGCCACCCAGGACAGTCACGACCGCAGTGGCTCCCGATCCGCCCAGATTCTGCGCTAGCCCCAGTGAGTGGCGATCCAGCTGAAGCTCGCCGGCCTCCCCGCGGATCTGCAGCGCGACATCGCAGATCTGGCCGACGCCGGTTGCGCCTACAGGATGGCCCTTGGCCTTGAGTCCGCCGCTGGCGTTGATCGGACGCTCCGCGCGCAAACACGTACGGCCTTCAAGCGCATACCAACCGCCCTCGCCCTTCTTAATGAATCCCAGATCTTCGGTGGCGATAATTTCCGCGATGGTGAAGCAGTCATGCACTTCGGCAAACTCAATATCGCGGGCGCTCACGTGCGCCATTTTGTAAGCTTTTTCGGCCGCCTCATGAACCGCCCAGAAGGTGGTGATGTCGGCCTTCGCATCCAAGGCGACGTAATCGGAAGTCTGGGCGATCCCCAGAATCCGCACGGGCTGGTCAGTGAACTCGGAGGCGCGCTCCAGCGGCACAATGACCACCGCGGCAGCGCCGTCGCTGATCAGCGAACAATCGAAAACCGTGAGGGGTTCGGAGATCATTTTGCCCGCCAAGGCCTGCTCCATCGTGATCACCTTGCGCATGTGCGCCAGCGGATTCTTCGCGCCATTCGAATGATTCTTCACCGCCACCGCGGCCAGCTGTTCGCGCGTGGTCCCGTACTGATGCATATGCCGCCGGGCGATCATCGCGAAGAGCGCCGGGAATGTCGCGCCCGCGCGTCCCTCGCCGGCCATATCCCCCGCCCCGGCCAGGATTTCGGTGACCTTCGGCGTAGCCTGGGAGGTCATCTTTTCCACCCCCGCCACCAGGACGATATCGTTCAAACCGGCCGCTACACTCGAAACCGCATGAAAAAACGCCGACCCGCCGGAAGCGCAGGCAGCCTCAAATCGGGTGCACGGTACTCCCGTGAGTCCCAGGCTTCCGGCGATGTAAGGGGCCAAGTGGTTCTGGCCGACAAAGGCGGGTCCGGCGAAGTTCCCTAGGTAGAAAGCCTCGATTTGTGAGGGACTTACGCCCGCGTCCTGCATGCATTTTTCGCCGGCTTCCACCGCCAACGAGCGGAGCGTGCGGTCCGGGAAGGCACCGAACGCCGTTTTGCCAATCCCCACAACTGCAACCGGCCTCATATATCATTAGGATATCGTGACCGCCGATAGAGTATAGACTGGCGGGCCAGACTGCACACTTGGGCGTGCTTCCGCGTCATCCGTATGCGGGATGAATTGTCCCCAGGGATGCGATGTCGGCAATGACCAGTCTGCTAACGGCTAGCGAACGCGTAATGAGCGAAACGCCCGGATCAACCCGGTACGATGCCACTCCGCTCTCCTCGGAGCAGCAGAACCGATTTGTGACCGAGAACATGCGGCGCGTCTTCCTGCTGATCTATCGCGTGGTGGGGAATGTGGCCGACGCCCAGGATCTCACCCAGGAAGCCTTTATCAAAGCCCTGCAACGGCAGGATCAGCTTAAGGATTTGGAGAAGGCCGCCCACTGGCTATCCCGTATCGCCACCAACACCGCGATCGATTTTCTGCGCCGCGCGGGACGGGTGAATTTCTCGGATCTCGAGAGTCTGCCCGAACCGGTGTTGCGTTCGCATCAGGAAAGCCCGGAACAGAAGGTTTTGCGGGCCGAGCACCGAGAACGCCTGGAAGCGGGCCTGGAAGTGTTGACCGCGCGCGAAAAAATGGCTATTTTGTTGCGCGACGTGGAGGATCTGCCAGCCGAGGAAGTGGCTCTTCGATTGAAATGCTCGAAGGCCACGGTGCGCTCGCACATCGCCAACGCACGGGTGAAGCTGCGGCGCTACATGGAACGGAAAAAGATATGAGCCGGCACGTGATGGAAACCGATCTGGCGCTGTATGCCGCAGTCGATCTGCCTGTGTGGCGGGGAGCGGTTGTAAAGTTTCACGTACGTGGATGCGCCGAATGCCGCGCGCTGGTCGAAGCCTTGCGCGTGGACCGGCAAGAACTCCGCCGCTCGGCCGAGGACATGCCCGCAAGTGTAGATTGGGACCAGCTGGCGGCAGAAATGACGGCGAATATTCGCGTCGGTCTGGCAGCCGGTGAGTGCGTTACCCCGCGGGAACGTAAGATCGCGACGGTCTCCTGGCGTCCCATGGCCATCGCCGCGGGATTGGCGGTGCTGCTGGCGGGAGCGTGGTGGCTGAATATTCCGCGCACCGATACCGAAACCATTGGCCGGGCTCTCCGTAACATCGCAACCCGAGGACGGGCTGGTTCACCGCAGGAAGAACGTGGTCCGGTGGTGGGAGCGTCTTCGACAGGAGTGGAACTGATCGAAAACGGCGGGCAGATTCGCATCGATCAGGGTGGGTTGGAGCCGGTGATGTTCTCGGTGAGCACGCAGGGCTCGGCCAGCGCCCGTTATGTAGACCAGGATACGGGGCAAGTGACGATTACGGCGGCCTATGTTCAATAAGGCTCATTTCAACAAGATTAGTGCCGCAGTCGCCGTGGCCAGTGCGATCTCCCTGCATGCGCAGGCGCTCAACCACAAGATCGATTTTCCCAAAGATTCTCCGGTCAGCCTGCTCTCGGAAGATTTCGGTAATTCTAACGCTACCGCCCGGGGCGCGAATCTGATCGATGTAAATGCCGCGTTGTCGCTGCGCAACTCGGGTCAGAAGCGGATCCGCAGCATGACGCTCATGGTCAGCACGCAGGATGCGGCGGGAAAGGGCTCGGTCTCCGTTCCCACGCTGGACGCGGGCCCTGGCGAAACCTTCTCCGTCCATATCAGCACGCGGCTGGTTCGGCCGCTCACGGCCGGGAATCCGGTGGTCGAAGTGACGCTCGATGGCGTCCTGTTCGACGACTTGAGTTTTTACGGACCGGACCTGCTGCATTCGCAGCGCAACATGATCCGGTGGGAACTGGAGGCGCAGCGCGACCGTAAATACTTCAAGACGCTGCTCGCAGCAGGCGGGCCGGAAGGGCTTCGCAAGGAGATGCTCTCGAGCCTGGCACGCCAAGGCGACAGCTCTCAGCGCGGCGTGCAGATGGTGCGTGGCCGCGCGACCAACATAGACGCGGAACCCGAGTCTCAGTTCGCATTCTTGGACATCCCGGAATCGCCCGTAGAGGCTTCCAACGGGCGGGCGCGGATTGGGGCAAGCCTAGCCGGAGCGCCGCGGTTTGAAGTGCGTAACCGTTCCAACCGTCCGGTGCGGCATCTGGAAATCGCCTGGATCGTCAGAGACCAGCAGGGTCGCGAATTTCTGGCCGCATCCATGCCGGCCGATATGACGCTGGCTCCCAATCAAAGCGGCCCCGTCGCGCAGGATGCAGCCCTGCGTTTCGATCGGCCGATCTCCATCCAGAGCATGTCGGGCTTCGTGTCGAGCGTCGAATTCGCCGACGGCTCGCAATGGATTCCCAGCCGCGGTGCGCTGGATCAGACCCGGCTGCGGCAGCTTGTCAACCCGTCGCCCGAAGAACAGCGCCTTTCGCAGATCTACAACAGGAAGGGGCTTCAAGCCTTGATTGAAGAACTTAAAAAGTTCTGATATCGAACTGAAGAAGTTCTAACGTCCACCCGCGTATGATGGGGTGTGATGGCCGCACCTCCTCTTGAAGTAGATCCTCAGGAAATCAAACAGCGGCTCGACTCCGGTGAAAAGCTCCATCTGATCGATGTCCGCGAGCCCCACGAGTTCGCGCAAGCAAAAATCGAAGGCGCGGCGCTGATTCCCATGCGCTCGGTGCCGGGCGAGCTTCAGGATCTGGACGCGCGCGCCGATGAAGGGATGCTGATCGTGTATTGCCATCATGGCGTCCGCAGTCTGAACGTCGTCAACTGGCTCCGCGAACAAGGTATCGAGGCGTGTCAGAGCATGGCCGGCGGCATCGACGCCTGGAGCCTGCGTATTGATTCTTCGGTTCAGCGCTACTAGCATGCGTTCCACCTGGAGGGAACAAGCTCCGCTCTACCTGGCGGGTGCCGCTGCGGTCGCGTCCGTTATCAAGATCGCGCCCAGCCAGATCCTGCTGGGATTGGCCATCGCCTCGCTTCTAATCGCCCGTAATAGGTGGCGATGGCCGCCCGTAGTCTGGCCGGTGGTCTTATGGATGGCGTGGACTTTGGTTTCGCTGGCGGCTTCGGGCCACGCGCGCGAAGGCATTCCGCAAGTGAAGAAATTCTACGTCTGGCTGATGCTCTTCGTGGTGTATTCCGCCGTCCGTACTTTATCTCAGATCCGCATTCTCACGCTGGCCTGGGCAGCCGGGGCGACGCTGTCCGCGCTGTGGGGTTTCGGGCAATTCGTACACATGTACCGCTCCACTCCACGATTTTTCTACTACGTCTACGTCAATGGCAATCGCATCACCGGTTTCGTCGATCATTGGATGACATTCAGCGCCCTCCTCATGATGACGCTCCTGATGGCTGGCGCACTGCTATTGTTTTCCGTGAACCGGCGCGCTTCTGGCTGGCTCATTCCGGCGCTCGTGATCATCGGCGCAGGGATTCTCCTCGCCTTCACTCGGAGCATGTGGCTGGGGACGGTCGCCGGCGCGTTATGGCTGCTGTGGTGGAAAAATAAATGGTTGGTCACCGCCGTGCCACTTTTGATCGGGATTGTCTTGCTGGCGAATCCCCTGAAGGTGCGCGACCGCGCTCTATCCAGCTTCGGCGCGCAGGAAGGTGTTCTGGACTCGCGCGCTCATCGCGCTGCGCTACGTCGCGTGGGTTGGGAAATGATCCGAGCTCACCCCATTGTGGGCGTGGGACCCGAGCAGGTTGGCCCGCAATTCATGGAATATCTTCCAGCTGACCTCCCGCATCCGTTCCCCGTCGCCTGGTACAAGGAGCACCTACACAACATCTACATCCACTATGGGGCTGAGCGCGGGTTACCGGCGTTGGGTATATTGCTATGGCTGCTGGGCCAAATGCTGTACGATTTCTGGACCTCTTTGCACAGGCTACCCGCGCAGTCCGAGGCGCGCTGGGTGCTTCATGGCGCCATCGCCACAATCATCGCGGTGATGATTTCGGGCTGGACGGAGCTGACGCTGGGCCATAGTCAGGTGCTGGAAATGTTCTTAGCAGTCGCAGCGTGCGGATATATTGCCGTGAATGCTTCGCGCTCACACTTGGAAAAGTTGAACCGATGAGAAAGGCGTGGAGTATCTTCCGTTTCGTATCGCCGGCCGGGATTTTGTCGTCGATGCGTCGCGCGTGCGCGCCATCACTCCGTTCGAGGCGAACCACCACGACGTCGCGATCTTCGATCTGAGAGAACGACTCGGGCTACCTCCGGTTTTCTATGGCCGGCATCCTTACATGGTGGTGCTCGAGACCAACGCGTCTGAATCGGGCTTAGCGGGTTTCGCTGCGGACTATGTCTCGGACCTGATCGTCGCTTACGCCAAGGATTGTCGCGGCGGAAAACTGCGTGCCGCCAGGGGTCGCTCAAAGTGGATCCTAGATCCGGACTCGCTGCTTATTCGGTGCCCTAGCTTTTGACTCCTTCGAATCCCTGCTCGATCTCGCTCTTAGCTTGAGGAGTGACTACGGTCAGTGGCAAACGCGTAGGACCGCCATAGTAACCCTTCAGATCCATCGCATACTTCAATCCGGGAATCCCGTAGGTGATCGCGCAGAGCTTTGCGGCGCAGGCGATGCGATTCTGCCAGTCCATCGCAGCCTCGGGTTCGCGGGTGCGGTGAGCCTCATAGATGCTGATGCAGGCGTACGGGACAGCGTTGGCTAGAGCGAGGATGGCTCCTGGGCATCCAGCCGCCAGCGATTCTGCCAGCAGGCCGGCCGATCCTGTGAGCACCTGGAATCCGGGTTTCACGGCGGCGATGAATCGCTTGGTCCCCTCGAGATTTCCGGAACTGTCCTTCATCCCGATGATGTTGGGATGGTCGGCGAGGGTGGCGACGGCTTCGGGCGTCAGTTCGATACCGGTGACTTGGGGAAAGTGATACAGCAGGATCGGAATCTTGGCCTGATCGGCTACCGCGCGGAAGAATAAGATCTGCGTCTCCATGCGGCTCATCATGCTTCGGAAATAGTGCGGAGCCAATACGAGACCAGCTTTATAGCCCAGCTCGGCAGCGCGATTCGTGAGCCGAATCGACTCGCGGACGCTCTCGGCTCCCGAGCCGGCGATCAGAACTTTATCGGATGCCGCGTACTGCGCCGACCATTCCCACACCTGGATCTTTTCGTCCGCAGTGAGGTAAGGAGTTTCCCCGGTCGAGCCTGTGACTAAGTATCCCGCCAGACCGGTGCGATTCCACTTTTCAATGTTGTGCTGGATTTTGACCTTGTACAGGTCGCCGTTGTGATCGAACGGGGTCGTGATGGCGGGGAAAATACCTTGCAGCTTCATGAGGATGCTTGTGGCGGGGCCTTGGCAGCCCCACCCCACAAGTACAGCGGCTACTTCAAATACAAGAAAACGATGGCCAATCCGTAAATGGTGAGTGTTTCGATAAACACCAAACCAAGAATAAATGTGAACCGAATTCCGGCCGCGGCTCCGGGGTTGCGCGCGATCGCTTCGGCAGCGCCTGCGACCGCCTTGCCCTGTCCAATTCCGCAGAGACCTCCAGCGATCCCCAGACCCAGCATAGCGCCGAAGAATTTCACTTCTCCAGGTCCCATGCCCGACGTGCCGGGAGTCTGCCCGAACATTGGACAAGCAACCAGCAAAAACAACGCTGCCAGAAGCAGTGTCTTTTTGGTAATCATTTCTTTGTGTACCTTCCCTTTCGTATTAAGTTGCGCCGAGGAGGTGGTTCCGGGCTGTCCTGGGGGATCAGTGGCTCACACTCGGCGCGATGATGCCGTTATTACCGATGATCTATATAAAGGTGATCTATATAAAAATGTTTAGTGCTCATGCGCAGTCGCCATGCTCACGTAGATCATAGCGAGCAATGCAAAAACATAGGCTTGCAGGAATGCAACGAAAACGTGCAAGAACATAAAAATCACGGGGACGATCAAGTAGGTCAAACCGATAAAAGCGTTGGTAATCTGTTCGCCCGCGAGCATGTTGCCGTAAAGGCGAACCGAGAGTGAGAGCATGCGCGCAAAGTGGCCGATGACTTCGATAAAAATCATGATCGGCGCCAGCCAGATCACGGGGCCCAGAAAGTGCTTCAGGTACTTCCCCGGCCCCAACTCCCACACGCCCATAGCATGGTAGTAGATCCACGTGGCGACCGCGAGCCCAACCGGTACGGCAACCTCCATGGTGGGCGATTCGAAGATCGGAATAGCCCCGATCAAGTTCATCGCCAGGACGAACACGAACAGCGTGCCGAAGAACGCAGAGTATCTCTCCGGGTGTTCGATGCCCACTTCGGAAGCCTGCGTCTTAATAAATCCGTACAGCAATTCGAAGATGTGCTGGAGCTTTCCGGGTTTGTCTGGTGAAAGACTCGACCGTACCGCAGCCGCGAGTGCCATCAGGAGCGCGACCACAAGCAGCTCCATCACAATCCAATTCGCCCACGGACGGGCCTGGTTCTCGAGGTGAATATTAAACACAGCCAGGATCGAGTTGGCGATACCGGCAAGGTAGTCGTTAAACAGGGCGGTTAGCCACAGTTCATGTTCTGGCATACAAAATTAACTCGTAGAGAATTTCGAGGATCACCGCCGCGAAAACCGCTAAAAGACCCGCTAGCACGGCCACTGGCGTGATTCCAAGAACCCTCACTATAACATAGGCGGCGACGCCGACGATGGCATAGCGCAGCGCGATCAGCACGCCCCAACCGGCCGCCTTCGGGGAAGATCCTCCCATCACGTAAGCCAAACCGGAAAGCAGTTCAAAGTTCACGTAGGAGAGCCCGGCGCCCGCCAGGAATCCGGCGGCGGCGCCTCGCCCGCGCGCGACAAATATCGCTGCCGTGCCTACCGAACCGACCAATAGCGTAAGGTATTTGATCCGGGTCAGCGCGCGATCGTAATTGAAACCGCTCATGTATCGCGGCCCAGGATGCGGATCAACTGGACAATGCCCGAAACTACTCCAAGGATCAGGAAAACAAAGCGCAAGAAAGCGGTGGAAAAGAGATAGTCGAGACCGTAGCCGATCGCGTAGCCGGCCAGAGCGCTCGCCGGCATCAGCATTATGACGGGAGAGTAGCGCGCCATCAGGCGAAAAAACTCGTTCTCCTGCTTCGGGTTCACTGCTTCGATTGTAGAATCTTGCGAGCCTGCTGCGAAGTTTCGTTGACCAGGAAACCCATTTTGGGGTGGGATGGCTCGAAATCGACAGGAACGTCGTGCTCGCGGAGCGTTTCGCTGGTGCTCGGGCCGACCGATGCCACGACCATGCGAGGAAGCGCCGCACGCACCTGGTCCTCCAGGTGCTCTTCGGTGGCGACACGGAGCAGGTGAACAGCCTGGACCGAAGTGGTGAACAGCACAACATCGAACTGGCCTTCCGCAAGGCGCTGGACAGCCTCGCGCAGCAGGCCGGTGTCTTTAGGAAGATCCCATTGATAGACAGGGACTGAAGTGACGTGTGCGCCGCGATTTCGCAGCCCTTCGAGCAGTTCCGTGCTCCTACGTCCGAACTCCTGGAGGGCGATGTTCCGCTCGGGCCGCGCAGCGGTCGCGGTTAGGATCTCGCGCCAGGTGTTGGGCTCAGGAACGCTCACCGCCACCGGTACGTTCCATTCGCGCATGACGGCTGCGGGCTTCGATCCACGAACCACAACAGTTAACTGCCGCAAAGCCTCGGGGAATGCTCCAGGCGGATAGCGCGTTTCCAGGATTTGGTTGAGCAGGCGCGCCCCGACGCCGGTGAGCAGAATCACCATGTCGAATTCGCCTACAAACAGGCGGGTGGCAAAGAGAAATGCCTCGGTATTGTTTTCGAGGGGAACCTCTCGCATCGAGGGGGCCACAAAAGGTTGGCCGCCCCGTGCGCGAATCAGCTTCTCGATTTCAGCGGAACGCCGGCTTTCGAGAGATAAAACACGTAGCCCGTCAAACTCCATTCCGGGCATTACTTGCGGGTGCTAGTTGGCCGCCGGGGCGGTCAACGGCATCGTGCTGCCGCGATGGCAGGTGAAGCAGGTGACGTGTACTTTGCCGTCCGGGAATTTGGAGTTGATGTCCTTCACCATGGAGATCATCATCCTCGCCGTCACTTTTTCTGGCTTCGCGTCGGAAGACCGGTCCATCTCATGGCAGAAGTTGCAACCGCCCTTGTCCGCGAGACCCAGGCCAGCCACGAAACTTTGCATCGTTGGAATCAAATTAGCGTCGTCCGGCAGGACCTTAAGGTTGACGCGAGGGGCCTTGCCCTTTCCACCGCCCTTCCCGCCTCCGCCCTTATCTTGGGCGAACATAACGAAAGCGGCGAGAGCGGCCACAACAACCATCAGGAGGATTTTGCGCATGGGGCTATTATAACCAGTATCTTGCGCAATGCAAGCTGGATGTGGAGAGCCTTAATGAATCTTCATTATCGGCCAAAATAGGAGGCGTTCTTACCGGCGAAGTCGGACCACTTTTCCGGAAGGTCGTCCAAGGCAAAAATTGCCGAGACCGGACACACTGGAACACACGCCCCGCAATCGATACATTCGACCGGGTCGATATAAATCAACTCTTCCGTGGCGAACTTAGGATCGTCTTTCTTAGGGTGGATGCAATCCACCGGACAGGCGTCCACACACGCCGCGTCTTTGGTGCCGATGCAAGGTTCTGCGATTACGTAAGCCATACTGGGGTCAAATCACCTCAAAACTTCCTGGTGAAAGGGAACTTCTTTCATACCACAGCCCGTCGCGCCAGTGCAATTTTCTGCCAGCGACCGGCAAGTTCGAACTGGCGACCTGTCGCTTAGGAGAGTCGACCGGACCATTCTTCATTTTCGAGCGGTCGTACCTCTGATCCTGCGCCCCAATTTTATGGTGGGGACGGGCAGATTCGAACTGCCGACCTGTCGCTTAGGAGGCGACCGCTCTATCCAACTGAGCTACGTCCCCGCACTTCAAGGAGCAATTGTCTTGATTGTAGCAGGACCCCAGCGCTTTAGGCCTTTGCGGGCGATGTCGTGCCGGTACTGCATCCCATTGAAGTGAATCTTGCCCACCGCGACATAGGCGTTCGCGGCTGCCCCGGCAAGATCGGTACCGGACGCCGTCACGCCCAGCACGCGGCCTCCTGCCGTTTCGAGTCCCTTTGAACTTTGCTTGGTTCCCGCCTGGAAGACTTGCGTGCCGGCGCGATCGATACCGGTGATCAGATCGCCAGTACGGATTAGACCCGGATAACCTGCCGCAGCCAGCACTACACATACGGAGGGTTCCGCCTTCCAACGTAAAGAGACGCCGGCAAGATTTCCAGTCGCGGAAGCCATCAGGACTTCGCCAAATGGAGAGTCGAGACGCTGCATCAAGGGCTGTGTTTCCGGATCGCCCAAGCGAACGTTGAATTCGAGGACCTTGGGCCCGTTCGCGGTCATTATCAGTCCAGCGTAGAGAAATCCGGTGAAACGAGTGGCCTCAACCACCGGGCCGATCACTGTGTCGAGCACATGCTGTGCATCGGACTTCGCGAGGATGCGGCCGTCGCAGTATGCGCCCATTCCGCCGGTATTGGGACCGGTGTCGCCATCGCCCACGGCTTTGTGATCTTGCGTGGCTTCGAGCGGTACAATGCTTTTCCCGTCACATAGGGCGATGAAACTGACTTCTTCGCCTTCGAGAAATTCTTCGATCACCAGGCGCGGGCCGAGCGACCGCACGGCAGCCTCGGCCTCGTCGCGGTCTTGCGCGATGATGACGCCTTTGCCCGCCGCCAGTCCGTCCGCTTTGATCACAACCGGGTTGTCGAACTCAGCGAGCGCGGCAATCCCTGCGTCTACCGACTCCACGCGAGCGTAGCGAGCAGTGGGAATACCAAGGCGTCGCATGAATCCCTTGGAATGAATCTTGCTGCCTTCGAGTTGCGCGGCGTCTTGCGCCGGCCCGACGATCTTGCGCTTGGCGGCGCGGAATTGATTGACCACACCAGCGACGAGGGGAACCTCCGGTCCGACGACTGTGAGATCGGGATCGACCGAGTCCGCCGCGGCCAGGTAATCCGTGGTCGGCAGAAGCTGACCGAGTTCCGCGATCCCGGGATTGCCTGGCGCGCCGTAAATCTGATGACCTTCTTGCGCCAGACGCCATGCAATCGCATGTTCGCGGCCCCCGCTACCGATGATAAGAATTTTCACGAGAC
>JAICXC010000190.1 GCA_025980665.1 Bryobacteraceae bacterium | reverse complement strand
GAGCGATGATATAGTGTTGAAGGTTGCGCTACGGCGTGACCGCGCGCTGCCATGCGCGAGTCGCTAGAGAGGATCCTGTTCATGCGCTTAGCTCGCTTTATGCGGTCGTCAGAAATGTTCGCAGTCGTCGGTGTTATTTTTCTGTCGGCGGTCCTTGCGCAGACTGGACCCGCGCAACAAAGGCAACAAGGTAAAGACAAGGCAGCTAAGGCCGCAGCCAAGCAGACCAGTATCCCGGCGGGCGATTGGCCGCTTTACAGCCGCGATCTGGCCAGCGATCGTTTTTCGCCGCTCACCCAGATCAACACGGCGAATGTCGCGCAGCTCAAGGAAGCCTGGACCTATCGGCCGTCGGCTCCTCTTCCCGCGCCTGACACTGAAAAGGGCAGCGGCAAAGGAAAAGGCAAAGGCAAAGGCGGACCTCCGGGACTCGTCGCCGAATCGACACCCATCGTCGTCAACGGCATTATGTATGTCACCGGCGGCAACCGGGTCTTCGCGCTAGACGCCGATAACGGCAAGGAGTCCTGGTCCTACACGGCACCCGGCGCAGTCGCCAATCGGGCCGTAGGTTACTGGCCGGGGGACGCGACGAATCCGCCGCGTATCCTCTTCACCATCGGAACGAAGATGATGGCCCTCAATGCCAACACCGGCACGATAGATCCGGGCTTCGGTAACGAAGGATCCGTTGACATCGGTATTGCCTGGGGCGGCGCTCCGTACGTCTATAAGAACCTGATCATCGTGGGAAATAACAACGGCGAGGCCAATCTCGGCCCTCCTGGAGATACGAAGACCTATGACGCTCGCACCGGGGCGAAACTCTGGGAATTCAAGTCGGTCGCCCAGCCCGGCGATCCCAATCACGCGAAGGCCTGGCTCGACGATGGCTGGAAGAATCGCTCCGGAGTCAACGTGTGGGGCTGGTATTTCACCGTCGACGAAGAGCGCAACCTGCTGTACATGACCTTCGGCAGCCCGGCGGGCAACTACTGGGGCGGCGATCGCCCGGGTACGAACTTATACGGGAACTCGATTGTCGCCGTCGATGCGACCACCGGTAAATACAAGTGGCACTTCCAACTGGTCCATCACGATCTGTGGGATTCCGATCTTCCCGCCGCGCCCAGCCTGTTCAACGTCGTGAAGAATGGCCGGACGATTCCCGCCCTGGCGGTGATCAACAAGAACGCGCTGATGTATATCCTGAACCGTGAAACCGGGGAACCGATTCACGGCGTGGAGGAGCGTCCCGTTCCGAAGGGCGACGTACCCGGCGAGTGGTATTCGCCGACGCAGCCGTTCCCGGTGAAGCCTCCGCAGCTGGCTCGCAACAGTTTCGATAAGGCTAAGGACATGGTTACTGCGGAGGACACTACTCCCGAGCATGTGAAGGCGTGCGAAGAGCTGTGGGAGAAGGCCGGCGGCTACACGAACTCCGGACCCTTCTCGCCGTTCGTCTATCACGAGGCAGGCACTCCGCCCAAGAGCAGCATTCAATTCCCGGGCAACGGCGGACCCAACTGGGGAGGCACCACGGCCGATCCCAGGACCGGCTACGTTTTCATCGCGACCCACGACGCCGCGCTCTCCGGGTGGATCGAGAAGAAGGTTCCAGGCGGCAACTACGGGAATCTGACGGAAGGATCGACGCTGCCATACGACCGCGGCAGTATTTCCGGACCTGGACCATACACCGGATTCACCGCCGGCGGCTTCCCGTGCCAGAAACCACCATGGGGCCGTCTGTTTGCGATCAATGCCAACACCGGCGATATCGCCTGGCAGGTGGTCTTAGGCATCAACGAGCGCTTGCCGGAGGGCAAACAGAACGTCGGCAACGTCGGCAGCGCGGGCGGAACCACGACCGCGGGCGGTTTGCTGTTCATTCCATCGGGCGACAATCGTTTTCATGCCTTCGACTCGAAAGCCGGCAAGGAGTTGTGGCAGGTGAAAATGGACGCCACCATGAACGCGAATCCCATGACTTATACCGGCAAGAGCGGAAAGCAATACGTAGCCGGTATTGTCGGCGGCGCGGTCGTCGCGTTCGCGTTACCGTAGGTTTGTGGTTAAGCATCTTTCGTTCTGGTGCTTCGTTGCAACGGGCCTGTGCGCTCAGCCGCTACCTGTCGTGTCCATGCAGATGGATCCGGATCAAATAGCCCAGAGCCTGCGCGACCGCAAGCCCGTGATGACTGGGGCGGATTGTGCAGCCCTCGACCTCTGGGAATGTCACTCGGACTACCCGGACCGAATTTCAGACCTGTCCCTACGTTGGGTTCAATTGGATGACGACCCACAACTAGAGGCGATCCTGGTCGTGGAGGCCAAGGCCGAATCCACATACATGGCCTACGTTTTCGATAAGCAGCAGAGCTGGAGGACGGTCGGTACATTTTCCTGCGAGCGGTCCTGTGAGCCCAATAGTTTTATCCGAGTTCAGAAACTGACCTCAGATTCGCCGCCGCTCGTGTTGATCCGACGCGACCTGGGCGGAAGCGCGTCATTTTTAATGACTACAAGCGCATATCACCTGCATGGGGGCAGCCTCTCGCAGGCACTTGAGATTTCGACTGATGAAGAAGTTTCCTTACCGCCGCCTGAACGGATCACGCGTCGTTGGGTTTTGGCATCACAGGATCGTCTGGTGATCCATACCACTCGACAATCGGTGCCAGAATGAGTCCGAAACAGTTGCGAAGTCTACCGCTGGAACCCAACGCCGGGAGTATTCGAATCGGCTCCTGCTGATCGAGCACAGTACTGTGATCCGAAAACAGGCACGCCAATCCCCGGCAAGTCTTCCCCGACAGGCCTTGGGGCCTATCCGAAGTGAGGCGGTACAACTATACTTGATCGAAGGATACCGATGCGCGCTCAATTCACGTTGCTCCTCGCTTGCACCTTGCCCCTCCTCGCCCAATCTCAAGCCGATCGCGACTGGCCGATGTTCAATCGCGATCTGGCCGGCACGCGCTACTCGCCGCTGAAGCAGATCGACACCTCCAACGTCGCCAAGCTAATCCAGGCCTGGCATTATCGATTCAACCGGGAAGGGAAGACCATTACCGGCAAAAGCGCCAGCGAACTGTATCAGGAGATTACGCCCATCGTGGTGAACGGTGTGATGTATACGCCGTCGGGCGATCGGGTAGTCGCCCTTGAGCCGGAGACCGGCAAGGAGCTGTGGACCTACGAAGTCCCCGATAAGGGCCTCGCTTCTTTTCGCGGCGTTTCCTACTGGCCGGGCGATCGCAACAATCCGCCTCGCATCATCTTCACCACCAGCCACAAGATGATGGCCCTAAACGCCCGCACCGGCAAGGTGGATCCGGGCTTCGGCAAGGAAGGCTCGGTCGACCTGGAAGTGGCCTATGATGGCGCTCCCACCATCTATAAGAACCTTCTGTTCATCGGGACGAATTTCTACGGACCGGGCGACCGGCACATCAATCCGGCGCTGGATCAGGCAAGTGGGCAGGTTCCCGAGCAGCACGCCTACGATGTCCGCACCGGGAAGGAGCTGTGGACATTCCACACTTTCCCGCACGATGGCGAAGTGGGCAATGACACCTGGGCCAAGGACACATGGAAGAATCGCACCGGCAATAACGTGTGGGCTTTCGCGCTCACCGTCGACGAGGAGCGCGGCATCCTCTACATTCCCGTCAGCGGCTCCGGCGCGAACTTTTACGGTGGCGACCGCCCGGGCGCGAATCTCTTCGGCAACACGCTGGTCGCGCTCGATGCCAATACCGGCAAGCTGAAGTGGTTCTTCCAAACAGTTCATCACGAGCTGTGGGATTACAACCTACCTCCGGCCCCTGGGCTGATCGATATCAAAAAAGACGGCAAAACGATTCCCGCACTCGCGCAGGTGGGCAAGTCGGGTTACATGTTCATCCTGAACCGGGTCACGGGCGAGCCGGTTTACGGCGTCGAGGAACGGCCGGTAGACAAGTCCAATGTGCCCGGTGAAGCCTCGTATCCTACGCAGCCGTTCCCGCTCAAGCCGCCGGCGATTTCGCGTACGAGTATGACCAGGGCGGACATTGTCACCGCGGAGGACACCACGCCGGATCATGCGAAAGCTTGTCAGGAACTTTGGGATAAATTCGGACTGCACAACCAAGGTCCGTTCACGACGTTTCCCGTTCACACCGACGGCGACAACGCCAAGCCCGCGATCATTTTCCCGGGATTCACTGGTGGCGCCAACTGGGGCGGCACGGCGACCGATCCGAAACTCGGCTACATTTTCGTGAACACCAAGGACGCTCCAGCCATCGGCTGGATGACGAAGAACCCGAAGTACACGCCCGGGAATACCGAGGGATTAGTCGAATATATCCGCACCGGGCCGCAGGGGCTCGGCGGTTTCAACGCGCCTGCACACGATGCCAGTGGCAAGCAGATCGGTAACTATCCGTGCTTCAAACCGCCATGGGGCCGCCTGATCGCGGTCAACGCCGCCACTGGGGATTTCGCATGGCAGGTTCCCTTGGGGGTCACCGATTCGCTGCCGGAAGGCAAGCAAAACACCGGCGCGACGAACACCGCAGGTCCGATCGTCACCGCGGGAGGGCTGGTATTCATCGGCTCGACTTCGGACAATCGCTTCCGCGCGTTCGATTCGAAAACCGGCAAGGAGCGGTGGGTAACGAGGCTCGACTACACCGCCACGGCTGTCCCCATGACCTTCATGGGTAAGAACGGGAAGCAGTATGTGGCCATCGTCGCCGCGACGGGCGGAGGCGGAGGACGTGGTGCTCGCGGCGGGGGTACGCCTGCGCCGCAAAATCAAGGCATTTACGTTTTCGCTTTGCCGTAGAATCTCTATGATTCGTTCCTTCTACGTAATTCTTGTAACGTTCCCGCTTCTCGCGCAACCTCCGGCTCCCGGCGATTGGCCTCGCTACGGCCGCGACTCCGCGAGCACTCGTTTCTCTCCGCTCAACCAGATCAACACAGGCAACGTCGCCAAGCTCAAGACCGCCTGGACCTATCAGCTCCGCACCGAAGAAGAGCGAAATAACGCAGGACGCGGCGGAGGAATCGGCGGTTATTCCCAGGTTACGCCCATCGTCGTGAACGGAGTGATGTATATCACGGCTGGGAAACGCGTCCTGGCGCTCGATCCCGATACCGGTGCCGAGATCTGGAAGTACGAGGTGACTGGCGGAAATCCTTCCTCGCGCGGCGTGACCTATTGGCCCGGCGACGCGGACAATCCGCCGCGCATCATCTTCACCGCCGGACGCCGGATGATCGGACTCAACGCCCGCACGGGCAAAATCGATCCTGGGTTCGGCAAGGAAGGCGAAGTG
>JAICXC010000155.1 GCA_025980665.1 Bryobacteraceae bacterium | reverse complement strand
TTCGAAGTTGCCTCCATCAAGTCTGACCTGAATTCGGGTGTGATGATGGTGCGTCCGCTTCCCGGCCGACTGATTGCTACCGCATCTGTGCGGCTGCTCATGCAGAACGCGTACGGGGTCCAGCCGTTTCAAATCGAAGGTGGCCCGGCCTGGATCGATTCCCAGCAGTATCAGATCGAGGCAAAAGCCGACAGCAACGCGAGTCGTGCCCAAGTGTTCCTCATGCTGCGGTCGCTCCTCGATGACCGGTTCCAGTTGAAGACCCATCGTGAGACCAGGGAACTGCCGGTATATACACTGGTGGCCGCCAGAGGCGGCCTTAAGCTGCCGTCTTCGAAGGAAGGGGGCTGCGTGAACCCTGCCGCGGACGCGCCTCCGGAATGGTCCGAAGGCAGAATGGCGGGCAGAATGCAACCGCCCCAGCCGGGTCAGCCGCCGTCCGCCCGCTGCGGCAGCGTCAACGTGATGCTGGCGTCCTCGGGTGCGCGGATGCAGGGCGGCAAGATACCGATGCCGGAGTTCATCCGGGTCCTCTCAATGGTGCTCGGCCGGCCCGTGATCGACAAGAGCGGTTTCACGGAACTTTTCGATGTCCGGCTCGAGTTCATGCCAGACCAAGCCACGCCGGCACTGCCCGCTCCTCCGCCAGACCCTGCCGGCCCATCCCTCGGCTCGTCGATTTTTAGCGCCATCCAGCAGCAGCTTGGACTGCGGCTCGAATCGTCCAAAGGCCCTGTCGAGGTCATTATCATCGACCACGTCGAACGGCCGTCCGTGAATTGACGGGGAATGATGCAATATCAGTAGGATTTGGCGACCACCACACGTCGATCGACTGTCTCACCCGTAACAATACATTTCCCCGGCCCGTCGTATTCGTCGACCTGAGGAATATTGCGGACAGTTGCTTTGAACGCCTTCAATCGCACCTCACAAGCTGCATCGTCTTTCAGATGCGCCATGACGAACTTGCCGCCGCCCTTCTCCGCGGTCACGTCCCGCAGGATCGATTCGATCTCTTCCATCGAGTTCGCTACGACGGTGTTTGCCTTGAGCCGCTGTTTCGCCGCCGCATACAAATCCTTCTGCATCGTATCCAGTGTCGCGTCGACCCGGGTCTTCAGCTCGGACTGCGGAATCGGTTCCTTCGCTCCGGTGTCGCGACGCTTCAGAACGATCGTCCCTGCAGCTAGATCGCGCGGACCGAGCTCCAACACGACCGGAACGCCGCGGCGCTCCCAGTGGAAGAACTTCGCGCCCGGATTGTGCCCCTCGCGATCGTCCACTTCCGCGCCCACGTCCTTCGCCATGCGGTGCGCGGCTTCGAGCACCGCGCCCTTCTCGTCATCCTTCCGATAAATAGGGACGAGGACGCTCTTGACCGGCGCAAGCTTGGGCGGAATGACCAGGCCTTTGTCGTCGGAATGACTCATCACGAGTCCTCCGATGAGCCGCGTGCTCACGCCCCAGCTCGTCTGCCACACGTAATCGAGCTGGCCTTCCTTGCTCTGAAACTTTACGTCGAACGCCTTGCCGAAATTTTGGCCCAGGTCATGGCTGGTGCCGGCCTGCAGCGCGAGACCGTTCTGCATCATCGCCTCGATCGAGTAGCTGTGCAGCGCCCCGGCGAACTTCTCGGAATGCGTCTTTTTGCCCTTGATCACGGGCATCGCCATCACGTCTTCGGCGACCTCGGCATAAATGTCGAGCATCCGCAGCACTTCCTCTTGAGCCTCTTCGTGAGTTGAGTGGGCGGTGTGGCCTTCCTGCCAGAGGAACTCGGTGGTTCGCAGGAACATGCGTGTTCGCAGCTCCCAACGAATAACGTTGGCCCACTGATTCACCAGCATGGGAAGATCCCGCCAGCTCTGAATCCACTTGGCGAAAAAGTGCCCGATGATGGTCTCCGATGTGGGACGAATCACGTAGGGCTCTTCGAGCTCCTTGCCGCCGGCGATAGTAACCACCGCCAGCTCGGGAGAAAAACCTTCGACGTGCTCGGCTTCCTTTTTTAAGAAACTCTCGGGGATCAGGAGCGGGAAGTACATGTTCTTGTGGCCGGTGGCCTTGAAGCGGTCATCCAGCTCGCGCTGCAACCGCTCCCAGATGGCATAGCCATTGGGTTTGATGACCATGCAGCCTTTTACGATTTCGGCCGGCTCCGCCAGGTCGCCCTGGAGAACTACGTCCTGATACCAGGCCGCAAAATCGGCGCTGCGAAGAGTGATAGGTGATTGAGCCATTGTTTTTTAAGAAGGATTAACGTTAGTGTCTCATCTCGGAAGGCAGCGGTACACTGAGGGCAGAATGGCAGTCCGTCCTTTTTCAAATGAACCGGTGGTCGATTTCCGCCAGGAAAATAACGCCCCGGCCATGCGCGCGGCGATCCAAAAAGTCCGTGGCGAGCTGGGCCGCGAGTACGATCTGGTTATCGGCGGACAGCGCCACAAGACTTCCGACAAAATTCGGTCTCTCAATCCCGCGCGACCGTCCGAGATCGTCGGCGTGCATCAAAAGGCTGGCATCCAGCAAGTCGAACCGGCCATGCAGGCCGCGCTCGCGGCATTCGAATCGTGGAAGAACGTTCCAGTCGAGGAACGCGCCGGGCTCTTGTTACGAACAGCGGACATCATCCGCAAGCGTAAACCGGAGTTTAATGCCTGGATGGTCCTGGAGGTCGGCAAAAACTGGGACGAGGCCGAAGCCGATACCTGCGAAGCCATCGATTTCCTCGAGTTCTATGCCCGTCTGGCGCTGCACATGGCCCATGCCGAACCGGCGGTGCAGCTTCCCGGCGAGCGCGATCAACTTCGCTACATCGCGCTCGGTGTCGGCGCGGTGATCCCCCCATGGAATTTCCCCCTGGCGATCATGTGCGGCATGACGGTCGCGGCGGTGGTGTGCGGCAATACCGTGGTGCTCAAGCCGTCCAGCGATTCGCCCACCATCGCCGCGAAGTTTTTCGAGGCGCTGGAAGAAGCCGGCCTCCCACCTGGGGTGGTCAATTTCTGCCCTGGATCCGGCGCGACCTTCGGGAACGGGCTAGTCGAACACCCGAAGACTCGCTTCATCGCCTTCACCGGCTCGCGCGATGTGGGTCTCGACATCAATGTGCGCGCCGCGCAGCATCGGCCCGGCCAGCTCTGGATCAAGCGTACGATTCTCGAGATGGGCGGCAAGGATTCGATCCTAGTGGCTGCCGATGCCGATCTGGACGCAGCCGTCGAAGGTGTGGCGGCTTCGGCGTTCGGATTCCAGGGCCAAAAATGTTCGGCCTGCTCCCGCGCCATCGTGGATACCACGGTCTATGACAAGTTTGTGGAGAAGCTCCAAGCTCGCGTGGCGAAGATTCGCATCGGGGACCCTGCGGAGAACGCTCCCGCGGGTCCCGTTGTGAACGCCGGCGCGCTGAAGTCGATTTCCAGCTACATCGAAATTGGCGCCAAGGAAGGCCGCGTGATCGCCGGTGGAAGATTGGCCACTCTTTCTGGATTCGACGCGGGATATTTTCTCGAACCCACCGTGATTGCCGATATCGCACCCACGGCTCGCCTGGCCCAGGAGGAAATTTTCGGACCAGTGCTGGCCGTGATCCGCGCGCGGGATTTCGATGACGCGCTGGCCATCGCCAACAACACCGAGTATGGCCTCACCGGCTCGATCTATAGCGCTTCCCCGCAGCAGATCGAACGGGCCAGAAACGAGTTCTTTGTAGGGAACCTGTACATCAACCGTAAATGCACCGGGGCTATCGTCGGCGCGCACCCCTTTGGCGGATTCAACATGTCGGGAACAGATTCGAAGGCGGGCGGAGCGGATTACTTGTACCTGTTTAGCCAGGCAAAATCGATAGCACAGAAGTTATAGGTATTATTTCTTCGGCGGCTGGATTTCGTAGAGATAGATGGTGTGCATCACGCGCCCTTCCACCTTTTCCACTCGAGTAGGTTTCCAGCCTGGAACCGGATAGTCATGAGAAACGACGCGCGCGCCAGGCTTCAGGAACTTTTCCAGGTGCGGCCGTAGCTCTGCGTTCAACTTGGTCTCCAGGTACATAGTGACCACGTCCGCGCCTGTAAAATCGGTTTGCAAAACGTCACCTTGAATGACCCGAGCATCCGTGCTGAGGCCCGCCCTTTCGATCTCCGCAGTGGCCGACGCCACCAGTTTGGGAGAAATCTCCACGCCGACCGCCTTAGCTTTATATTTGCCCGCCGCGGCGATCACAATCCGGCCGTCTCCGCTACCCAGGTCGTAAACCGTCTCACCGGGCTTGATCTTGGCCATTTCGAGCATCAGATCCACGACACGGGCCGGTGAGGCCACATAAGGCGCAAGTTTGTTGGTATAGGCTCGGGGATTCTGGGCAAACGCGGGCAACACGGCTACTGCCAGAAGAAGACCAACGGAAGCACGCATAATAAAACCCCTACTTGCCGGAAACGAGAGCGTTTCCTACCTGGTTTGATTTTACTATACGAGAAACCACCTCCGACACCGCGAACCACAAATCCCGCGGACGGCTGATGCTGAACTCCGTACCGCGGAAGTTCCGGATCGCCTTTCCAATGGCGTCTTTCCAAGGGACCGCTTGCGGGTTCAAATTGTAATTCATGTAGAAGACGGGGAAGGTTACGTCCGAAGCCAGAGGCTTCAAGTCCTCTTCCGGCACTGAATCATCCAGCAGTACTTTGGGACCGGCGAAGATCAAAGCATCCGGATGGTCGTTCGCAATTTCCTTCTTGATAAGGTCCGATAAAAAGCTCACTTCGCCGTGCTTCTGCGAGAGCTGTTTTAGATCCACCTTCCCGGGCTCGACGCCCTGGATGGCCCGGCCCAGGGCGGGGAAGTCGATTCTCTCCGAGCTCGACTGACGGTATAGAACCCGTTGTTCCTGAACGTTGAAAGCCACTACCGAAAACTTCCCGAAATGCGGCTCTCGGGAGAGCCGCCGCAACACCGTCACTAGCGCCAGCGTGTCGATCGGCCGTAGGCTGGACAGGCTCGCATTCTGGGGGGCGAAGTTAACCAGGATCTTGATGTTCAGCGGCTTGCCGGGAGCGCGCTCGACCGGCGGCTCTTCGCTGAACTGCTCGTACTCGGCTCGCTCCACCGCTCCGGCTTCGATGGCGGGCTTTATTTCTTTATCCCGATCGGCCAGCGCGGCTTCCGCATCCCAATAAAACGAGCAGACCCGCTCTGACCGGTCTTTCATCAACAGGTCGACGTGGTATTTGCCTTCCCCGAGATCGAACAATCCGCCCAAGACGGCTTCGCCCTTGGCGTCGTCGGGAAGTTTTGGCACACTAATGCGCTGGACGAAATACGAGGGCTCGTCTTTGTGGGCATCCGAGGTTACCCGCACCAGAATGGAGAGCAGATTCTCGTTGCCTGCAACATCGCGCAAGGGGACGTTGATATCGTACCCGCCGTGGAAGCGCAAATCGAAACCCAGGGCGGGCTTCACTGGATCCACCGTGCAGGCTAGATCCTTGCGAACTTCCTGGGCTTCGAGGACCGCCAAATCGGAGCTGTTGAGCTGGATTTGCGTTCCTACGCCCGCCAGGGGCACTTGCGCGCACGCGGGACCGCCGAGAAAGATCCAGCTAAGGATGGATGCGCAGCCCACCGCACACGATCTTACGCGCGGCGAGTTGTGAGAGGACCGGGCCAACGGTCATCGCTCCGTAACTCATTAGAGCACTAAACCGAGAAGGTTGTTACCTCCCCCATTCAGTCAACTGTTGGAGAACGCTCTCCGCAGCTTTTTGCCCGGCCGCCTTCTTAGAGAGCCCCCGCGCCTGTCCCGTCCAGTCCTTACCAATGCGGACTTCCACGGTAAAAGTCTTGGAATGCTCTGGTCCTTCTTCCGCCACGATGAAATAGCGTGGCGGGGGCAGCCGCAGCGCCTGCGCCATTTCCTGGAGCGCGCTCTTGTAATCCGCCACGGCTCCATCCACGCTGCCGTCGGCAACCGCGAAGGAACCCACCACATGGGTTTCGATGAACGCCCGCACAGCGTCGATGCCGCCGTCCAGATACATCGCCGCGATCAGGGCTTCCATGGCGTCCGCCAGCAAAGCCTTCTTGGCGCGGCCTCCGCTCATCTCCTCGCCGCGGCCGAGAAACAGGAAGTCGCCCAGCGTCAGGGTTTGCGCTACCTCGTGGAGCCGGGCTGCGCTTACCAGGTGAGCCTTGAGCTTGGACAAACGCCCTTCCGGCGCGGAAGCAAATCGGCGAACTAGACATTCGCTGACCACGAACCCCAGGATCGCGTCACCCAGGAACTCCAGTTGTTCGTTGTCACCGGCGGGAGGAACATCGCCCGGGCGCTCGTGCATCCGAGATTTGTGCGTGAGCGCCCGCTGGAATAGTTCCCGATCGCGGAACTCATGCCCGATGGCCTCTTCGAGAACCCCCAGATCAGCCGGCATAAAAATGCCAGTTATTTCTTGGCGGTTTTTGCTTTTTCGGCGCGGTCCTTTTCAGACTGCGCCACCTTCTTGATCTGATCGGGAAGATTCGGCATGGCCAGCACCTTATCCAAGGCTGCGATGGCCTGATCCGGCTTGCCGGAATCGGTATAGGCGCCGGCCATGCGGATGTATGTCGCCGGCTGGGGGTCAGCCGCGGTTTCGATGGCCTGCTTGAATTCGGCGGCGGCTGCGTCCTGCTTCTTGCGCGCCACTGCGATCAGCCCCAAGGCTTCGTGCCCACGAGCCATATCGTCTTTTTTTACCGCCTCCCACTGCGCGTCGGTAACCTGCGCATTCGGCTTGGTCGCGCTGGGGATGAGCGCCATGCCGTCTTTCGCGTATTTCTCCGCCTTGCTGAGCTTCTCTTCCTTGTCCAGGTCGAACTCGCGCGTAGTGCGTGCGGTCTCGGCCGCCAGCATGAGCATGGCGTTGTAGTCTTTGGGATTCGCCTCGAGCGCCTGTTGGTAATAGATGATAGCCTTGGTTGAGTTCCCCCCCGACTCATACGCCTCGGCGGCCATCGTTAGCGCGAAGTTTCGATATTCGCTCTTGGGGAAACTTGTCACAAAGCTGTCCACCGCAGCCACCCGAGTCTCCACGGTTTTAGCATTGGCGATCTCCTGGAGAGCCTTCAATTCGTCGGGTGCCGGCGGCTTCGGCTGCGCGCTCAGCAACACAGCTCCCATTCCCAGCAGCGCCATTGTGGCAAATACTTTCTTCATCACTCCTGCTCCTTTGATTTAGGATTCCTTGCGAAGGCGCCGGTCAGACCCCTTTGCGCCTCCTGCCGTGCCAGATCAGAAATACCCTGGATCGCCAGCGCAGCTTTGTAACTATCCTGGGCCGGGTCCTTATCACCCTGCGAATCGGCCAGCCTGCCGATATACACCAACGCCCACGCCTTGGTGGCAGGATCCGGTTCCAGCTCCAATATCTTGCGGAAGAACCGGTCGGCCGTCTCCAGGTCCCGGTCCAGCAAAGCGATCCGCGCCAAACCATAATACGCCTTCGCGTGCATCGGTAGCTGATCCGTCTCCTGCAGCGCTTTCAGGAACAGCTCCTTGGCCTTGGCAGCGTTCCCGGCCGACTTCTCGCGATCCAGGAACAACTGCTCGGCATCATCCAAAGTCTTGGCTGCGCCGGTCAACTCGGGAGCCTTAACTTCCGACGTAACCCGGTACGTTCGAACCGGCCGCTCTTTAAGGAAATCGATCTGCGCGATCTGTTGCTGCGCCTTCTTGACGTCGATTTGGTTGACCATATCGGGGAAGTACAGCCGCATGGCGACTTCCTGGCGCTCGTATTGCTGCAACAGCTCCGCGAAAATCGGCGCCAGGACAAACCCCTCGCGCGCAGCTTCCTCCGCCAGCGCCGACCGCCGGTCGAGGCGGCTTTCCACCGCTTTGATAAAGCACTCCGTCGCCAACCGCACGAAATCGATCCGGAACTGCTCGCCAAGGAGGGGCGAGTCATAGGCATGTTCGCCCAAACGGGCTTTCTTCTGGAGGTCCTCGGCGAACCGGTATCCCAGAGGATCCACCTGATACCGCAGGTAAGCGTGACGGATGTCAAAAATGGGCTGCTCCACCGCCGGCGTGACCACCACGAAGTAGTCGTCGATGTAGTTGCGAAACTGGACCTGATTGGGCGCGCCCATCAAATCGACCAGAATCTGAAAGCGGCCACGCCGGACACCGCTGTCGACGTTGCGCAGATACGCGTTCACTTGCTGCACAGCGAGCACCACGGGGTCATGTAGGTGCGCAAGGGCGCGTTCATAATCGGGCTGCGCCTGCTGCCACAGCACCCCCAGTTTCGCTTCCCGATAAAAGGCAGCGAGTACGGGTGGAAAGTCGTAGAGCGTATCTGCATCCAGTGGCTGCGGCAAATCCGGATTGGCCGGCGTGAAGTCTGGCTTGCCTTTATTCACCAGCGCGAAAGAAATGTATTGGCCCAATTCCCCGCCGTTCCTGGGCTTATGATCCCGCACATAGCGCCGCAAGGGCGCTAAACTCTCGAGCTTCTGCTTGGCCAGAAACTCGCGAACTCTTGCGCGCAGTGGACTGTTGGTCGGTGAATCGGCCTGTTCATCGTAACCGGCGGCATTAATTGCGGCCAGGACGTAGAACAGGGTTTCATTGGAATCGAGCTGGTTATACGGTTCGGGCGGAGGGGGAGCTTCTCGCGGCGGAGGCGTATCGCTTCGCGCCGGCCGCTTTTGCGGCGACGCCACGCCCGCCGTCAGCAACCCGATTAGCAAAAAATGCGCGAAGCGGCGCAACAAAACCTCTTATTCTCCCAGTATATCCAGGGCGGCCTGGAGCTCGCTCAATGCGTGCGGATCGCGCGTCGCGGCGATGCCCCGGCGGTACAAGTCGCGGGCCTCATCTAATTTGCCCAGCTTTTCCAGTACCTGACCGCCATGGTAATACGCGGCGGAATAGTTGGGATCCGTCGTCAGAACCGCCTCGAACTCCTGAACGGCCCCATCCAGGTCGCCCGAGCGGACGTGCTCCATCGCCAGCCCGTAGCGCGCGAAAGTGTTAGCGGGATCGTCGGTCAGCAGCCGCCGCAAAGTTTCCAGACGTGGGTTATCCAATGTTTCGGTCCAATCTGTTAGCATACAGCCTACAAGGTAGCTCCCGTGGCGTGCCCTTTCTTTGTACCTTCCCGCCGCTTGGAAAACACCGGGTGGGTGCGCCCACCCCGGCTTCCCTTGGGCGATTACTTCGGCGGCGCGTGCTACGCCCAGCCATCTGGGGTGATTGAGCTGCCGGAATCGCGCCAGCGCGAGCTGTGCAACTGCGGCTACGCACGCGGCAAATGTGACCGTTTTCCCAGTGGTAGTACTGCCGATGCGGTTCGATTCTCGGTTACCGATGACACACCCAACCGCTTGTTGATGGTTTACGTCGTCGAAAAGGATCACGCTCCCGCCAAGTTCGGAACCCTCGAATACTTGATTGCCGAGGCTCATCTGGATGGTCTGCCGATTAGCGACATTCTGGTACAGCAGGCGCGCGCGTTC
>JAICXC010000205.1 GCA_025980665.1 Bryobacteraceae bacterium | reverse complement strand
CCGGTACAAACATATTTGCCTGGAAATTCAGGTTCGGCAAAGCTGCCAGCGTCAGCCAGTTATTAATAGACACCGGTACTCCCACCGGAAAGGTCGTGAACGGCGCACTCGGAGCGTCCGACATGTCTTTGATCGTCCCCGCGGACGATGGATTCACGGCAGCAAACGTCCCAGAGCCGCCTTGTGCGACCAAGGTGCCGGTTCCGCCGGCTGATGTACTGCAGGCTGTGGCCGGGGAAGTTGGATCCGTCGGACACCAGTCAATGTAGTGAATTGTGCCCGCTGAATTCGAGAAGGCCTCCACCCCTGCCCCGGTTGTTCCGAAATCCCCCGTTATCGCGGCTGCGGAAAGGCTGCCACTCGTCATTGTCACCGCGAATGCCGCGACAGCCACCAGTGCGACACTCCGCCAGCGCGCATTTCTCTTCAACTTCACACAATTCATTTAAAAATCCTCCTTTTGGATCGCCGAGGCCCAGAGTATGACGCGGCTTTTAAAGCAAGTCAAGGCTTGATCTGCTAGAGAAGTACTGCTATCTAACGCTGTAAGTACGGGGGCGGGGATAAGTACTGTACTCCTTTATTTCGTAGTTCCAGCCAACCGGACATGGCCAGCTATTGAGCGGATTGGGAATTTTCTCGATAGAAGCGGTCTACGATGGGCGGGAAACTTGGATACCGATAATGGTACTTAACGGTCAGCTTCCCGTGAGTTCCGAGGGCGGTGCTGTGTGTTCCTGCGCATTGATATAGGGGTGTTTGCAATCCCCGCGATGTTAGCCCGATTCTGCTAGTACTTCTCCGCGCCCTTGCGCGTGGTTCCCCAGCCACGTTGGGTTTCCTTGGGCATTACCTTTAAGAAGGCCTGTACGACCTGCAATTGATTGTCGAAGACCTTAAAGGCTTCGAAGGTGACCAGGGCATTGCCGGGGCCGTAGGTGCCGGTGTCCCCGAAGTTCATCCAGAAGACGACGGTTCCTTGCTCTTCATCCACGGCAGCGAGGCTTTTGGTGAGGCCGGGGTGTTCAATGATGCGCTGGGTTTTGATGTTGCGGCAGCCGGCGATATCCTGCGGCGCGGTGGGGCTGACGGCAGGCTGGCCGCCCCGCGCAGGGGTGGTGGGCCGCCCGCTGGGTGTACCGCGTCCGCAGCCTTCTCCGGCCATGACGGAGCCGTTTTCGATGCGGTAGGCGTTGGGGGCGAACGGTGCGTCCACTTTGTCAAAGCCGCCGATGGTGAGGCCGCGGGGGTAGTAGTCCGCGATGCGAATCAGGTCTTCCCGCTTGTTTTGTTTGCCGGCGGGGGGCGGCAGCTCCATGCCGGGACGGGTGATGAACTCGGCACGCGGTGCCATTCGTTCGGTGGGATGGGTGACCAGGGTTTCGGCCTCAGTTATTTTGCCTTTTGAAATCTTGAGACGTGCTGTGAAGAACGCGGGCTTACCGCTCTCTTCAACGATGACGTGCGAGAGCACGACTTGTTGCTTCACATCGATGAAGTCTTGACGGTAGTCGCCGAGTTTGGTGGCCAATTTCCAGAGGCCTTCTCCGGCCTTGAGGTCTTTGGAATCCTCCGTGAAGCGGAGGTTGGGCGCGAGCGGCGCTTTGGATGGATCCTGGGCGACAAGCGCGGCGAGATATTTGGTCATCGTATCTTTCAGGCAGGCGCGGTTGCAGTCCGCTGCGCTGACAGTGATGGAACAGAGAAGTGCGACTCCCAAGAGTGAGAAGCGTTGCATAGTTCGTCCCATTCTATTCGGTTTCGCCGCCGAACCGATACCATGCCATAATTCGACTGCCGACAATGCCGGTTATCGTTCCATTTCTGATTACCTGCGTCGCCAGCAACGTCTCTGTCGAACTTGAGAGATCTCGGACTGGATTTGCCTCTCATCCGGCCGCATCACGAGATAGAATAAGCGGAGACTTCGGCGCTGGGTAGTGGCCGTAACACGTCAGTGGAGGTGATGAAGATGACCCTGAAACGGAAGTGCAGCACGGGGCTGATGTTGACGCTTCTCGGATTTCACGGACAGGTTGCTCAGGGGCAAACCACCACTGTGGCGGAGTTCACCGCGGGCCAGTCCGCCGAGGGTAAGACGGCCTATGACCGAGTCTGCCTGCAATGCCATGGTCGCTACCTCGACGACGGGCAATTCGCGCCTCCTTTGCGGGCCACGGCCTTCAATCAGAAATGGGGCGGTCAGACCGTCGAACAGCTATTCACGTACATAAGCACCAAGATGCCACCCGACGCACCGGGCTCGCTGAACGCCCGCGCGTATGCTGCGATCACCGCGTACATCCTGCAGTCGAATGGCCTGCCACCCGGTGTGCGCGAGCTGCCTTCGACCGCTGCGACTCTCGCCACGCTGCGAATTCCCGGCGCGAGCGATCGCCGCGGAGGTGCGGGCGGCGGCCTCACCCCCGGCGTTCCCCTTCCCAACGCCCCGGCGCCCAACACGCTGCTTGACCGGATCACGCCTGTTACCGACGCGCTGCTTGCCAAACCTCCAGCCGGGGAATGGTTGACGTGGAGACGTACCTACGACGCCCAAGGCTATAGCCCGCTCAAGCAAATCGATCGAGCCAATGTGAAAACCCTGCGTCTGGCGTGGAGCTGGTCGCTTCCGCCCGGTCCCAACACGGCCACGCCTCTGGTGCATGACGGGGTCCTGTTTGTCCAGGGCTATGGCGATATCGTGGAGGCGCTGGACGCCGCCACGGGTGATTTGCTGTGGCACTATCAGCGGCCTTTGCCGGAAGGAGCTCGCCCGGCCGTCAAAAAAGACATCGCTATCTACGGCAACAAAATCTATGCCGCCACGTCCGACGTGCATCTGCTGGCTCTCGATGTAAAGACTGGCAAGCTAATCTGGGACAAGACACTCGGTGATCCTAAGACCGGAATGCAGCTCACCGGCGGACCTCTCCTGGCCAAAGGAAAAGTCATGATCGGCACCGGCGGCCAGCAGCCAGGGGGCAACTTCATCATCGCGCTCGATGCCGAAACCGGGATCGAGGCCTGGCGCTTCCGGACCATTCCGCTGCCGAATGAGCCGGGCGGAAATACCTGGAACGGTCTCCCGACGGAAAAACGAAGCGGGGCATCCTCCTGGGTCGCCGGCAGCTACGATCCGGATCTAAACCTCGCCTATTTCGGCGTCGCGCAGACTTACGATACCGGACCGCTCCGCATCGCTTCCAAGGAGCCTGGCATCACGAATGATGCGCTTTACACCGATTCCACGCTCGCGATCAATCCCGACACCGGCAAACTGGTCTGGCATTTTCAGCACGTCCGTAACGACCAGTTTGATTATGACTGG
>JAICXC010000166.1 GCA_025980665.1 Bryobacteraceae bacterium | reverse complement strand
TATCCACGCGAGCAACCCAAATGACGTCAAGGGCTTATGAGGCCCCGGGTGCAAGTGTAACACGCGGGGTTGGGGTTGATTCGGTAAATTAATGACCTATAAGTACTTACGAGTAATCGCGGCGGTTTGCCTGACCCTGCTAGCGGGGTCGCCGGGGCAGGCCGGGACTCGCAAAGGCGATAAGTTGTTCAAGCAGGCTCAAGCCGCCGAAATCAGGAAGGATTGGGATGTGGCGCTGCAGTTGTACAAGCAGGCCGTGGATGAGGATCCGCGAGATAGCGGGTACCTGATCGGGATGCAGCGGTCACGCTTTCAGGCGTCTTCGATGCACGTGGACCGCGGCCAAAAGAGCCGTGCCGACGGCAAGCTCGAGGAAGCCATCGCCGAATTTCAGAAGGCTATCATCGCGGATCCTTCCTCCGCGATCGCCTTGCAGGAGCTGAAACGGACGCAGGACATGCTTAGCGCGCCCACCTCGACCGCCGGGGGCCGGGTCCTTACGCCGATTGAGCAGATGCGCCGCGACGCCAACCTGCAAGTCGATTCAATGATGGGGCCTCCCGAGTTAAAACCCGCTGTGCGGCGGATCCCAGCGATCAAGCTGAATAACCAGCCGCCTCGAGTGCTCTATGAGAGCATTGGAAAGATAGCCGGCGTCACCACCGTCATCGATCCCGATGGCTTGGGAGCCGTCCAGACCCGGAATTTCAACGTAGAGTTAACCGACGGAACATCTCTGGAGCAGGCCTTCGACTACGTCGCGCTACTGACGCACACCTACTGGAAGCCGATTTCCCCGACCAGCATTTTTGTCACGCAGGACTCCGCGAACAAACGCCGCGACTATGAAGATTTTGTCGTCAAGACGTTCTACATCACCAACGCCAGCACGGTGCAGGAGTTTCAAGAAATATCGACAGCCGTGCGCACCATCACCAACATCACGCGCGTGTTCACCGTAAATCCGCAAAAAGCATTAGTAGTCAGGGGTTCCGCGGACGCCGTGGCTCTGGCGGAAAAGCTGGTGCACGATTTGGACAAGCCTAAGTCTGAGGTGGTCATTGACGTCCTGATCATGGAGGCAAACTCCACGCGCACGCGGGATCTGGCGGCGACGCTGGCTTCCGTCGGAGCCTCCGGACTAAGCGCGGGCCTGAGTTCCGCGATCAACTTCACGCCGCGGGGGACTACGACCACGGGCGGGGGAACAGACGCCAACGGGAATCCAATCCCCGCTACCACCACCGGCGGCAGCATCAGCCTGTCGCGACTCGGCCACATATCCTCCTCCGATTTTTCGACCACGCTGCCCGGCGTGCTGCTGCAGGCCGTGCTTAGCGACAACAAGACCAAAATCCTGAACTCCCCGCAGGTGCGCGCATCCGACGGCATGAAGGTTTCGCTCAAGATCGGCGACCGGATTCCGATCGCCACCGGCAGCTTCCAATCCGGCGTAGGAACGGTGGGTGGCGCACCGTATGCGCAAACCCAATTTCAATTCACGGACGTAGGTATCAAGGTGGAGATCACTCCGCAAGTGCACTCCGCGGATGAAGTCACGCTGCATGTGAGCTTCGAAGTATCCAGTGTCCGGAGTTACACGAACATCGGTGGTGTGCAGCAGCCCATCATCGGACAGACCACGACGGAGGCCGACATCCGGCTGCGTGAGGGCGAGATTAATATCCTGGCGGGCCTGGACGGCGTGCAGGATTCGAGCGTGGTCAACGGCATCCCCGGATTGGTGAATATCCCGATCCTGGGCAAGATTCTCTTCGGCAGCGACCACACGGAGAAAGACAGCCAGCAGCTGATGATCGCGCTACAGCCGCACATCGTCAGGACGCCGGATTATACGCCCGAGAATCTGCGCGGCGTGTATTCGGGGCCAGATCAATCACTGCGGTTGATGTACGCGCCTCGGGAGGGCGAAGGTTCCGCTCCGGCAATCCCTGCTCCAGGCAATCAGGCTCCGGCCGTCCCTGCTCCGGCGCCAAATCCGGGAGCAGCATTAGTTCCCGGACCAGCACCAACCGTAGGTCCGGCGCCAGGCCAGCCCGCGGGACCCCCAGTGGGAGCTGTCCCATTGCCCGTCCAGCCGCCGAAACCGGGAGTGCCAGGGTTCACTCCGATTCCACTGCCGTTGGGCGCGGCTACGCGAGTGACGTTCACGCCCGGAACTGTTTCGGTGGGGCCGAACACGCCCTTTACCGTCAACGTTGAATTGACGGGTGCCGCCGATGCAGCTTCGGTATCGCCGCTGCGGGTGAAGTGGGATCCAGCTGTTCTGCGGCTCACCGACATCACGCCGGGCGACTTGCTTTCGCGCGATGGGGGAGCCGTGAGCTCGATCAAAGACGTCCGCAATGACGCCGGCGAGGCGACCATCAATGTCACACGCACTGCGGGAGCCGGTATCTCCGGTTCCGGTCCGGTGGCGGTCTTGAATTTTGTGGCGGTAGCACCCGGCAAGGGCTCGGTCACGGTGACGGAGATGGGCTTGAAGAACTCCCAATCGCAATCCGTGCCGGTGGCGTTGGGCTCTGTTTCCGTGGCGGTACAGTAGGAACTAAGATGAACAGGCGTGCACCACGCGCAGCGACGAAGGCCAGCCAGCGCGGCATGACTCTGGTCGAGCTGATTGTCGCGGTTACGATCCTGGGCCTCCTCTCGACACTAGTCGTTCCTTTGGCGGCCTACAAAGTGAAACGCGACAAGGAGCGCGACCTGCGCTATGCGCTGCGGGAAATTCGTAGCGCCATTGATCGATACAAGGATGCTTCCGACCAGCAGAAGATCCAGGTGAAGGTGGGGACGGACGGCTATCCGGCGGATCTGGACGTCCTCGTAGAAGGCGTCACGTTAGTGGGTAACGCGACCGGAGCCAAGATCAAATTTCTGCGCCGCATTCCCATCGATCCCATGACGGGCACCACGGAGTGGGGCAAACGCAGCACGCAGGACGATCCCAAATCGAACAGTTGGGGTGGGCAGAATGTTTTCGACGTTTACTCCAGGAGCATGGACCGGGCGCGCGATGGAACTCCCTATTCAGAGTGGCAGTAAAAACCCGCTCGTGAGCGCCAGACCTCGTGAACAACGTCGTAGACGACGTGGTTACACGCTGATCGAACTGATCATCGTGATGGCGATCATCTCGATCCTGATGGCGATTGCCATTCCGCAGTATCAGAAGTCTCTGAGGCGCACCAAGGAGACCATGCTTCATAGCCATCTTCAAACGCTGCGTACCGTGATCGACGAATTCACGTTCGACAAGAAGAAGGCTCCGCAAACGCTCCAGGACCTGGTGACGGAGGGTTATCTGCGCGCGGTTCCCATCGACCCTATTACCGGCAATGATAACTGGCGGCAAGTCAACGAAGATTCGCTCACGGCCGTGGACCAGACCGAACCGGGTATCTTCGATGTCCGCAGCTTATCGGACCAGATCAGCCTGGAGGGCACTCCGTATTCGGAGTGGTGAAACCCAAAGGTCCGTTTTTGCGCCATTGACGATACATCCTGGATGCTTTAGGAATGAACTTTCTAATGGCGGGCATGGCTATCCGGCTATATGTCGCCACTGGTCTGAGCGTCCACTAGTCCACTATCTGGTGGCGACCACGCTGGCGATGGGAATCGCATTGCTCCAGAACTACTACTGGCACGCTTTCACCTCGCGAACGGAATGAATATCGGTGATGTCGAACCGGACGTGGATGCGCATCTTCATAGGATGGCTGGAGGTTCCGCTTGTTCCGGCCAATTTAATGGCGGTCGCGCTGACCTCGGCGGCGATTTTTGTTCGGCGACCGCTGGGTGTTTCAACGTCCTTAGCGTCGCGCAGCGTCGCTTCCATGGCGCTCTGCAGCGATTCGCGGCGGCCCGTGCCGGGCGTCCAAGCCTATGCATTGAACATCGAAATCGCCGTTGAGAACGATAGTGAAGATTTGCTTCTTCACCATCCGCAAGTGCATCTGCCAAAGATCGCCATCGCGGCGAACAAGCTTGGACTCGGTCAAGTCTCCGCGGTAGATATTTTTGTACTCGGGGTAGTTTTAAAGAAGCGGCGAGCGCTTTGTCGACCGTAGCGCCGGGAACGACGGCGGCGCTATCCAATCATGGATCATGCCATCCTTGACATCCATGGAGGAATAAGGACCGCCAGAGCCAGGACCGGGGCGGTCGCCTGGAAGCGGAGAGCATCTCACTACCGCTTAGATGTAGGAGGCGCCGCCTGATACACTAAAATAGTTCTCGCCCCAATATTCCCCGGTCGTCTAATGGTAGGACAGCGGCCTTTGGAGCCGTGAATCGTGGTTCGAATCCATGCCGGGGAGCCATTCTTCAATTTTGGGTGTTGTCCCGCCGTTCGTTCTGTGTTTCCTGTTACTTGCGGAGTTCGAGTGTCGTAGTGTTTGGAATGGTTCGAGTAGGCTGACGTTGAGGGTTCCTTCTTTCCAGGTGGCTCGTTCCAGCACGATGCCTAGTAAGCGTCGCTGTTCCTCCGCTGGTTGGTCGGTGAACGTGTCGCATGCCTTGCTGGTTATGTCGAGGAGGTTGAACTCGTGCGTCGAGACGATTACACGCCTGTGCCGGGAATTCGGGCTCACCCCAGCTGCTCGCGCTCGGCTGCAGGTTCCCGATGGACGCCGCCGGAGTTCGGAAGATCCACCGAGCGCAGCCTCTGATGACCCGCTTGGAAATACGACAGTTGCCGCTCAACACCTGCCATTGCGGAATAGACCGGTTTCGGCACACATTCCGATCCTCCCTGGCCGTGCGATGATTCTCATCATTATTAACAGGCCGAAGGATTCAATGACCTCAGATGGGGCGCCTGTGCTGTCGCCGGTTTACCTATCTGTAGCATCGATACGACACATCCAGACAATCGATTTGGTCGATCGAGCCCGATCCGCTATAGTGTGTGCCTCTAGCTTGCGGGGGTCTGTTATTCTGCAGACCATGACGGTTCGGAGTAGGTGCGCCCCGGCGGATGAAGTGGACCTATTCAGCAAACGGATTTGCGATTCTGCGGGCGGAGTGATTCACTAGTCCGAGGGATACATGAAAAACGCGATCGCCTTTGCCATAATCTCTGTCGGTCTGCTCTATTCCCAGGCACCGCCAACCGCACCTGCGAAGCCGGATTCCGACACGGTTAAGGCACTTATCGAGAAAGCGAAAAAGATCGGCGGGAGCCGATGGGCGGAGGAAGCCCACTTCTTTTGCGAAGCCCCGCGCGCGAACAGTCCGTCCGATCCGCCCATCGAGCCCACCAGAATTTTCGACAATGTCTACGTAATCGGCAATCAGGGCACGGTTGCGGAAGTGATCAAAACATCCGCCGGTCTACTAATGATCGATGCTCTGTCTCCCGACCAGACCGAAACGCAGCTTCTGCCCGGATTTCAGAAGCTCGGTCTCGATCCTTCGATGGTAAAAATCATCATCGTCGGTCACGGTCATGCCGATCATTTCGGCGGCAGTGCTTACTTTCAGGAACACTTCGGCACAAAAGTCTATATTTCCGAGGCCGACTGGAATCTCATGGAACAGCCCCCCGCGCGCGGTGGGCGCGGCGGTCCTTCAGCGCCGCTGCCGAAACGCGATCAGGTGCTGGTCGAAGGGCAGCCGGTTGTGCTCGGTGACTTCAAACTGACACCGATCGCAGTGCCGGGGCACACGCCTGGATCGATGGGCTTCATTTTTCCGGTGAAAGATAACGGCAAAACGCGCATGGCGGCGATGTACGCGGGCACGGTACTCACGCCTGGTTTTGTTTCTGACGAGGGCCTGGCCCAGTACGCGAAATCGGTCCCGCACTTCGAGGCTGAAACCAAAAAAGCCAAAGTTGAGGTCGAGCTGCAGAATCATCCGCTGATGGATTCCATCCAGCCAAAGCTGGACATGCTGAAAACGCGCAAGCCGGGCGAGCCCAACCCCTTTGTGGTCGGCAGGGGTGAATACCAGAAGTTCCTGGAAGTGATGGGCGCCTGTACGGACGTCAACATCGCGCGACGGAAAGGGCTCTGATGCTCGTCATGGTCGTCGAAGCTGTCCGTACCAGCCTTAAGAATCCGGCCACTCGATCCGGGGCAGAGTAGGTCAATACCCAAACTATGGACCTGGGTGGCCTTGATCTAAACCTGCTTGTCGCTCTCGATGCGTTATTCGCCGAGAAGAGCGTGTCGCGGGCCGGTGAGCGGCGGCTGCACCTCAGTCAGTCGGCAACGAGCGGCGCGCTGGCGCGGCTTCGCGAGGTGTTTCAGGATCAGCTGCTTGTCCCGGTCGGACGCAAGCTGGTTCTAACACCTGTCGCCGAAGCTCTAGTGGATCCCGTGCGGAATTTCCTGTTGCAGGCGGAGGCAATTCTCAACAATAACCCGGCATTCGACCCGGCGTCATCCACGCGCAAGTTCCGGTTGCTCATGTCCGACTACGTCGAGATGGTGCTCATGACAGAAGCCCTGCCTCGCATGGAACAGGTGGCTCCCGGAATAAGGTTCGAATTCGTTTCCAACGTCGACGGTGGTTTCGATGCGTTGGATCGCGGTGAGATAGACCTTTCCATCGCCCCTTCCATTCGGCTTACTTCGGAGCACCCATCCGAACCGTTGTTCGAGGATGATTTTGTCTGCGTGGTCTGGTCCGGTAACTCGCGCGTAAAATCACGGATTTCGCTCGACGAATATCTGGCCATGGGCCACATAGTCGTACGGTTCGGCAGGCGGCAGGAGCTTGCCACATTCGACGAATGGTTCATTGAAAGGTTCGGCCACGAACGCAGAATCGAAGTGGTAACCACTGCTTTCAATCTGGCGCCTCAGTTGCTTGTGGGCACTTCCCGCATCGCCACGCTGCATCGGCGACTGGCGCTTTCCTATCAGCGATACCTGCCTCTAAAGATCGTCAAGCCACCTTTTGAAATCGCGACTCTGCAGGAATCCATGCAGTGGCATAAGTCCCGAGACCGCGATCCGGGAACTGTGTGGCTGCGCTCCCTGCTCAAAAGCGTTGTGCCGCACGCACGCGTTCACCTCGCACGCGGGCCCAAGCCCCACACGCAGCGCAGCGGCGACCGCCGCCCGTGGGCTGTCTAAGGTCTGCGGGATCCTTCCGCGCGTCGTATCGCCTGGAGCAATAGCTGGGATCGTAACAAACGATGTACAGATTACTCCGCGGCAAATATAGTGGTCCCTACACGCGCGAAACTGTGCTGCCGGGGTCCGCGCGAATACCGCGGTGGAGTGTGGGAGGCTATGAGATCATTCGTCCGTCTCATGTTGATGTGCTGCTGTGCCCCTTTGTTCGCCCAGGAAAGCGCGCAGATCAGCGGCACGGTAACTGACCAGAGCGGGGCAGCCGTTCCCGATGTCGAAGTAAGCGTCACACAGAATGCAACCGGCCTGAAGCGGTCAGCCACATCGGACAGCAAAGGTTTCTATATTATTCCCGACCTTCTCTCGGGCCTTACAATCTGCAGGCCGCCAAAATGGGATTCCGGACTTTTGTGCGCCCCGACGTCGTACTGCAGGTTGGCACAAATCCCGAAATCCAGGTCAGTCTCCAGGTCGGCGCAGTGTCGGATCAGGTCATCGTCGAAGCCGCGACCAGCGAACTGGAGACCCGTACAGCCGGTGTTGGCACCACCGTAATGGATACGCAGAAAATTCTCGATCTGCCTTTGAACGGCCGGCAGGCAACCGACCTCATTCCTTTGGCCGGGCTGGCGGTCCAGACCGCAGGGACGCAGCCTACGTACACGATGAACACCGGGCCGAGTATTTCAGTCGCGGGTGGAATGAGCTGGAGTGTGCAATATAACCTCGACGGCGCGCCGCACGTGGATACTTACGTCGGAACGAGCATGCCGCTGCCTTTTCCGGACGCAATGCAGGAATTCAGGCTTTCCACAGGCGCTCAGGAGGCTTCGAGCGGAGGTCATTCCGGAGCTGTGGTCGACGCGGTGACTAAGTCGGGCACCAACGCTTTTCACGGCGACCTTTTCGAATTCTTCCGGAACTCGAATCTCAACGCCAGAGACTTTTTTGCGGCCGGCAGCGACGGGCTCAAACGCAATCAGTTTGGTGGGGTGGTGGGCGGCCGCATCGTAAAAGAC
>JAICXC010000049.1 GCA_025980665.1 Bryobacteraceae bacterium | reverse complement strand
TGCGTGGGCCCCGCAGTGGAAGCCATGCTGCCGAAACCGGGCGAGGTATTGCTGCTCGAGAATCTCCGTTTCCATGCCGATGAAGAAAAGAACGACCCCGAATTTTCAAAGCAGCTTGCGAAGTTGTGCGACGTGTATGTGAACGACGCGTTCGGTTCGGCGCATCGGGCGCATGCCTCGACGGTAGGGATGATTCCCTTCGTGAAGCAAGCGGCCGCCGGGCTGCTGATGGACAAGGAAATCGAATACCTGACCAAGGCGGTGAAGAATCCCGCCCGGCCCTGTGTCGCGATTCTGGGTGGCGCGAAGGTATCCGACAAAATCGAAGTGATCCAGAATCTGATGAAGGTGGTCGACAAATTGATGATCGGCGGCGCGATGGCTTATACCTTCCTGCGGGCGCGCGGCGAGGGCACCGGCAAGTCGCTGGTCGAGGAAGACAAGATCGATCTGGCTCGCGATCTCATGGCCGAGGCGGGGTCGAAACTGATGCTGCCCGTGGATCACGTGGTTGCCGCGGAACTGAAACTGGGCGTCGATACCAAGGTGGTCGATCAAGTGCCGGCAGCATTGATGGGGCTGGATATCGGCCCCAAGACAGTGGCCGCCTACGAGCAAGTCATCGCCGGCGCGAAGACCGTGATCTGGAACGGTCCCATGGGCGTGTTCGAAACGCCTCCCTTCGATAGAGGCACTGTGGCGCTGGCCAAGGCGGTAGCTGCGTCGGGCGCGGTGAGCGTCGTCGGCGGCGGGGACTCGGAGAAGGCGATCAAGTCGGCGGGTGTGTCGGATAAGATCAGTCACATCTCGACGGGCGGTGGCGCGTCCTTGGAGTTTCTGGCGGGGATCGAGTTGCCGGGCGTGGCTGCGCTGGAGATTAGCCGCAAATAAACGCAAATGAACGCGAATGCTATTGGCTTGCCCTGATTCTCTTCAGACCGGTGTCTTCTGCAACTCCCGACAGGCAGGGGCCATTCATGTCGGCCTTCTTAATCGTTGTTGAAGCCTGGGTCTCGGCCGGGGCCTTCGTCCTCTATCGGAAGCGCCGCAACGAAGTGATGATGCCGTTGCACAATCTTCTCTGGGTCATGGGAATCGGCCTATTGTTTGTCGGCTATTCGTTTCGCTTCGCGGCTTCCAGAGCAGCCAGCGTCGGTCCCGAGTGGCCGCGAGGCAGCAAACTGGGCCCCGACCGCTTGAACACGCTCTCCGGCTTGGTGTCCGTAGGAATGATCACGCCGATGAAGCAGTTGCTCATCTCGTCCCAATTCTGCGGACCCCAAACGACCTCTTTCGCAGGGTCGGGATTGAAGCGGTTATTGGCGGAGTTATCAAAATGCGAGATTCCGATCATGCGCGTACCCTTGGGCATATCGATTGGCTTGGCTAATTCGTAACCTACCTGCCATTCGAAATCCCACTTGGCTTTGAGAACCGTCTGGGTTTCGCCCGTCGGAAAGACCAGCCGCAGCTCGAAGTCTTTGCCGCGAAGATGCATATGCGGCTGAGCGTAAACAAGCTTGGCTTCCTGCGCTAGTGTCACTTCGCTGACCACCTCAGCGTTGCCATCGCCCGGAGGGATCGCCAGATTCGACGCCGTGGGTCCCGCATTGAAATAGTAGCGCGTGAGCGGCGGATTCTTCGCCAGCACCAGTCCGATCTTCGAAGCATCCTGCGTAGGCTGCCCGTTCGTCGTGTAATGCAATTCGAATACAAGGTCGGATCCCTTAGGCACAAACTTCGCCGAGCCATTTATGTCGAAACTCTGCGCGCCCAGTCCTGGATTGAACTTGCCCAGGATGTCATTGCCTTCTTCCGCGCCGTTGCGTCCGATGATTTCCCGCTGGGTTTCGTTCTCGTACGCTTCCCCGGGCTCGGCGTTCTCAAGCCAGTGCGATCCTGGAGGCCGCACCCAAACTTTTCCGTGATGCAGAACCTTTGGATTGCCCGGACGCATTTCCGCTGATGAGATCCACATGTCCTGCGTGAAGTTGGTTTTCACCAAAACGTACTTGTAGTTGACGGTCCCCGTGGCAGGGATTTGGAACGGCTTGGGCATCTCGACGATGATGTCGGGCTTGATGTTCCAGCCGTCCTGAAACGTCAGCGCAGCGGGCTTGTCCTTGGCGTCGCCTTCGAGCGCGCCATTGTCGGCCCACGCAGTGAGCGTAGCGATGTCTTCCGTGCTCAGCGTGCGGTCATTCTTAAAGTGGCCGACGTTCTGTTCGGCCATCCATGGCGGCATTTTCCTGGTGACCACTGCGGCCTTGATCGATTTGGCCCAAGGTCGGGCGTCGCTGTAACTCAACAGTGACATGGGCGCCACTTCGCCAGGACGATGACAGCTTTGGCAATTCTTCTGCAGAATTGGCAGAACGTCCTTGTTGAAAGTGACTTTTGAGGGATCCGGCGCGGCCAGAACAGCCACACCCGAAAGACAACTCACGACCGCCAGGCGAAATATGCTCACGCGAACGATACCTCCTTCAGAGGCTTAACGCTGCCTCATTATAGGGTCACTTTCAGTTCAAACGCAACGATTCGTTACACATCCGCTCATTAGTCGGGTATCAGCCATTCAAGGTGATTCACTTCATAGAAAGTTTTGATTGGACCGCGCGCCTTCGCGGTCTTAGGCTCGTTAGTATGATGGCCACTGAAAAGATCGAACGGGAGGAACCGGAGGAAGTCTCGGTCTTGCATCGTGTAAGCCGGATTGTCAGCTCCGAACTGTCTTTAGATGAGATGCTTGGGGAAATTGTGGGCCTTACATCCCAGATCTCGGGATGCGATGCCTGCTTGGTTTACCTGCTAGAGATGCCAACGGAGGAATTCGTCCTGCGCGCCTCGCAGGTTCCGCACGCCGCCGACTTGGGGAATCTGCGCATGAAGGTGGGCGAAGGTGTCACGGGCTGGGTCGCCGAACATCAGTCCCCTGTGGCGCTTTCTTCGAAAGCTTCAGCGGATTCGCGATTCAAATTCTTTCCCGCGCTGGTAGAGGATACTTATGAGGCCTTTCTCTCGGTGCCTCTGATCAACAAAGGCAAAGTGATCGGCGTGATCAACGTCCACCATCGCGAGCGGCATCAACACACGGCCGAGGAGATTTCCACCATTCAGTTCATGGGCGAACAGATGGGCAGCGCGATCGCCAAGAGTTTGCTCGAAGAAGAGAACGCTCGCTTGACCGAAGAGACCGCCGAGGTGAAACGGCAACTGGAAACCCGCAAGGTCGTGGAGCGCGCCAAGGGAATCCTGCAGCGCCGCCAGAGCCTGACCGAGGAAGAAGCATATCTGCGGATGCGGAATGAAAGCCGCCGGCTCCGGCGCCCCATGAAGGATTTGGCCGAGGCGATCATTCTTGCGGAAGAGCTCGGGCGGAAAGATACGACGCCGCGGGACGCGCGAGAGTAAGGATTGTGGGCAGGCGAAACCGCCTGCCCCACACAGCAAGAGGTATCCTCGGAAGCAGGGTGCTTCGCATAACGCTTCCGCTCGCCTGCGCGACCATACTCGGAACGCTGTTCGCGTTCAAGCTCTACGCCGATCACAAGCCTTTTCGCGAGTATCCGGGAATGGAATACTCGATGGGGTCGATTCCCCTTCCCCCCGGCTGGGATAGTGAGACGGAATTTGTTTTCGGCCGGATCATGTTTCCCGGTGGACCTCTGGACGGCTACCGCGGGCGAGAGGACCCGGACTATCACCGCGGGCGATCGCTGTGGACCCAGGATTATCCGCGCGCGGATCGGCACTTTCTAGAAGCCGTGCGACGACTTACACGCGTCGATGCCCGCCCGGTCGAACAGGTCGTCGATCTGGAAGACGGCGACGACGTCTACAATTACCCGTTTATCTATGCGGTCCAGGCTGGCGAATGGGGTTTGACCGAAAAGCAGGGCAAGATTCTGCGCGATTATCTCGACCGCGGCGGCTTCTTCATGGCCGACGACATCCACGGAACTGCCGAGTGGGGTGAGTTTATTGAGCGCATCGGTTACGCATTTCCGGACCGGCAGGTTCAGGACATCCCCAACAACGATCAGATTTTCCATTCGGTGTTCGACCTGGATGAGCGCTACATCATCGTCGGCTCCGAGCACTTGCGCGAAGGTTCCAAAAACGGTGGCACCGTGCCTTACTGGCGGGCGATTTACGACGACAAGGGTCGAATTCTGGTGCAGGCGATGTACAACTCCGACACCGGCGATTCCTGGGAGTTTGCCGACGACCCGCGCTATCCGGAAAGATATTCAGCTCTGGGAATACGGCTGGGCGTAAACTACATCGTCTACGCGATTACTCACTGAGGAAGAAGACCGGGGAGGTCCAGTGCCCCACCGATAGGAACAATCCGGAGACCGGATTGCCGCTGCCCTGGACCTTCCTGCGGGCGTACTGCGGTTAGGGAAAAGCACGCCGGACGCCACGCTGCATCCACTGAAAATCCAGGAGTTACTATGCCGAAAGTGACGACCTGTCCCGTGCGGACTGGGACAGATTGGCGCATCGAAGGGTACTAGCGCCACAAAGGGGGGAAAGAACGGAGGTTCCTCTCTCCAGCGCGTCCGCTTGAATATCAGGAACCTCCGGACAAGAGTTTAGTGCGGAGAACTCCCCAAAGTTCTCACCTAAGCTTCAAGTCCAACTCCGCAATCGCCCGTGCGAGCAGTGTGTTCATGTTTCGCCTAAAACTGGTAGGCCAGCGCGATATTGACGACATTGCCGCGTCCCGAAGTAGCGCGTGGCCCGAGATTCGCGCCATTAAACGTGCGTGTGCGGAAATCCCAAAAGCTATATTCGAAAGCCGCTGTCACGTCCGGTCCGAGTTTACGGAAATAGCTGGCCCACACAAAGGAGTTTTTCGAGCGCGTGGAGCCCGGCATCAGATCGCTGTCTCGCGGGTCATCCGTGCCGGCGCCCGCATAGAGAATATCCTTAGGAGTCACCGGTGAGATCATCTCGGCCCATCCGCCCATATCGCCGATCTTGCGGAATTGAGCAGGGGTATTGCCCGCCGCGGGCGTAAAGGCGACGCCCTGTTCGATTCCGCCATCGAAGGGAACCAGGTTTGCTCCGGTAAAGCCTTCTCCACGGAAGATCAGGTACTTAATGATCGGTATCGTCCAATCTACCGCCACTGCTGAGGAATCGATACCCTTGTCCGCGCCGACCGCTTCACGGCCATAGTGCCCGCTGACACCGATGGTTGCGGTCCTTCCGGCCATGGCATGAGATAACGCGATACGCGCCTCATAAAAAGGCTGCCTGCCGCGCTCGCCAAAACCGGAGAACGTACTATCGACCGCCGAGCCGTTCACTCCGGCTTGGTCGGTCAGGCGGGAATCGCCGAACGACGGGCGTAGAACGCCGCCCTGGAGCAGCAGAGTCGTGCCCCCAAATTTGTGCCGATTCTCAACCCGGACTTGGGGCAGCCAAGCCCACAGATTACCGGCGGTTGCGCCCAGCGGTATGGCGACATGCGACAACGAAATAGGATCGAGCGGCGCAAGAATCGCTTTGTCTTGTCCGGCGACGATTCTCCAGCTACCCTTGTCTAACTGAAGATAGGCACGCCGCAGACGCGGTTGATTGAAGACCCGGTTCTGCGGCTGAAAGTTTGGATCCACTGGACGCGAGCCGAAGAAATCAATCTCGACCAAGCCGGAGGGACTCCATCCTGCGACTGGAGCCTTTGGGCTTATCTGGGCTCCCAGAATAGACTGGCGCGCAGTGAAAATCGTATCGCCGACCGCTCCTGCGCGTTTGGTGGTGCCGTCAGGGAAGGTCACGTTGGAGCTGCCAGGCAAAGGCCAAAGAGGAACATCCTGCCCCACCTGGACCGTGTCGGACGTGGAGATATTCAAGAGCAGAGTTCCGTACACCCGGAGGATGTAGTCGCCGATGGGAGCCTGAAGTCTTGAGCTCGATTTCGGGGCTCCGGGATAAAACGGCCCGTCCGGAGGAGCGTGGTCTTCTAGCGTGTTGGCTGGATCGGTTTGGCTCTGCGCCGGTATCGTGAATACTGCAAATACAAGCGATGCCGCAAAACAACTCCTGCGAAGTCTCGATATCATGCCCCTGATTATGCGAAGGCTGTACCTCGCAAGTCGTTCACATCTTGTAAACGTTTTGTAAAAAGGGATGCGATTGAGTGATCGGGGAACTACCGCCGGACTACGGGAGCCTTCAATTCGTTCTGCATCACGGTAACGTACCGCTGCGCCTGACCCTGCATGGGACCGGAGATGGCTGCGGACTGCTGTTCGAACTTCAGAGCTTCCTGAAGCTTGGTGCGATCCGTGGTGATCTTGGAAAGCTGGTAGTTCGCGACGCCCAGATAGAAATAAGCGGGGCCCGTCATCGCGGCCTGGCCACTAATCAGGGGAAGGGCGGCACGCAAGTTGGTATCGCAATCCTTCCAGATCTGGCGCACGCAGCCGGCCACGCCCGCATCGTAGTAGCCGCGCGAAAGCATCGTCGACTTAACGCGATTCCATTCCTCATCCGAATAGCCCTCGGGTTTGGCCTTGGATTTCATCACCGACACCAGCCGTGTGGCATACGTGTAAGCCTGCTCGGAGCGATTCTTGGAGATCAGGTTGTCCGCGAGGGTCATCAGCGCATACTGTTCGTTGGGGCTACCGGCGACGATCTTGGTAGCGCCCTCAATCTCTTTATCCGCGCCTCCCATTTTTCCCAAGGCTCCGAGATAGGCGTTAGACGCGAGATCCAGGTAGGTGCTCTTAGGATTCATCGCCATCAAAGCCTCGGTAAGTTCGACGACTTTCGCGGGAGCCATACCGGCTTGAGCGGCGGTGGTCGCCAGAGCGTATTCGCTAAGGGTTCCGAGCCCCTTGGCGTATTCCACCCGCTTGGGCCAGTCTTCTTCGGAAAACCCTTCCAGTTTCGGACCCGTTTCCTCGGCTTTGGCTAGTTTCGCCGTCTCGACAGCCGCCTTTTTAACGGCATCAGGATCCTTTGCGGTCTGGGCATCCTTAAGTTTCTGATAGGCGTCATCGAGTTCGTTTGCGTGTGCCGACGTCACTAGGAAAAAGGACAGCGTTCCGAGGGCAAGGATGGCGGTTTTCACGGTGGTCTCCTCGCCGAATTATAACAGCCTGCCCGGGCGCGAGATGGAGCGGGTATAATCCGATCAGGTGACGTCCGCCGCACCTTTTCCCCCTGAAGCACCAATCGACGCACCGGTTTACTGCGATGTCAGCCTTCCGGTCCCGATCGATACAGCCTTCACCTATAGGCTTCCCGAGACCCTGCGCCGCCGGGTGCAGCCGGGATGTCGCGTTCTGGTTCCATTCGGATCTCGCAAACTGACGGGCGTGGTCCTGGCGACCCATAGCCAGGCGCCGACAGGTCCGACGAAGGAGGCGCTCCGGTTGCTGGACGAGGAGCCCGCCCTGGATGAAGGCCTCCTGGATCTCGGCCGTTGGATTTCGACCTACTACTGCGCGCCGCTCGGAGACACCTTGCGCGCGATGACGCCGCTAGCGGCCGATATCCGGCGCGGGCGTATTTATTCGCTCACGCCCTCGGGGCGCGATACGGCCCGCCAGTTGCACCTCAGCGGCACTGAGCAGGAAGATCCGGCCGCCGCGATTCTGCGCATGCTGGACGGGCGCGCGCTCTCGGCGACCTACCTCGCGCAAAAGGTCAATAAGGCTGCGGCCGTCCTGCGGTCGCTCGAAAAAAAAGGCTTCGTGGAATCGGAGGATGTTGCCGCCGAGCGCGATCCTCTGCGAGCTTCCGCCGCCCGGCTGCGCGTGGAATTTGTTACCCGCGCCAGCGAGAAAATTCCAAAGCAGGAACGCGAGCTGCTGGCCTATCTCGAGCTCCATCCCGGTCAGCACAATCTCGCCACGCTCGAAGATACCCTGCCGAAAGCCAGCGCTGCGGCTCGTTCGTTAGCACGCCGGCAACTCGCAAGGCTCGCCCTGGAGCCCGTTTCGAGCATCGCGGCCCCGCCCCGCGCCCCGCATACGCTGAATCCACACCAGCAGGAGGCGTTCGATGCGATCCGTCTCGCGCTCGGCTCGCGTCAATTTCAGGCATTTCTGCTCGAAGGCGTGACTGGATCCGGCAAGACCGAAGTGTACTTGAGCGCGATCGAAGCAGCCTTGGCGCTGGGCCGCGGCGCGCTACTGCTGGTCCCCGAAATCGCGCTGACGCCCGCGGTGGCCGGGCAGTTTCATCATCGCTTTGGCGAACGTGTCGCCATTCTGCACTCCGCATTTCACGATTCTGAACGCGCCCAGGAGTGGCGCAGGATCCGCGCGGGCACCGCTTCGGTAGTGGTCGCCACCCGATCCGGCGTGTTCGCCCCGGTCCAGAATCTGGGTCTGATCATCGTGGACGAAGAACACGACCAGAGCTACAAGCAGCAGGAAACGCCGCGTTATCACGGCCGCGATGTGGCTGTGCTGCGTGCGCGTAATGAAGGCGCGGTGATTGTACTGGGTTCGGCGACGCCCAGCCTCGAAACCCGCTATAACGCCGAGCGCGGCAAGTACACGCGACTGGCGCTGCCCGGACGAATCGAACGCCGTCCCATGCCGACGGTTTCCGTGATCGACATGCGCCGCGAGTTCCTGGAGACCTGCAAGCAGGCGACGTTTTCCCGAGCGCTGATCGACGCGGTGACCGAGCGTCTGGAAAACGGCGAGCAGACCATGCTGCTGCTCAACCGGCGCGGATTTTCGAGTTTCGTTGCGTGCCGCGCGTGCGGCGAGCGGCTACAATGCGTCAACTGCTCGGTCACGCTGACGTATCACAAGCGCGATCGGCGCATGCTGTGCCATTACTGCAATTACGCGACGCCGGTTCCAGAGCGATGCCCCAAGTGTGCCAGCGATTATCTGCAGTTCATCGGAGTCGGCAGCGAACGCCTGGAGCAGGAGCTGGGAGCGTTTTTCGCCCAGGCTCGGATCGCGCGGCTGGATCGCGATACGGTGGGCGGCAAGCGTGATTACGAGACCATCCTCGCGGGTTTTCGCGAGCGGCATTACGACATTCTGGTAGGCACGCAGATGATCGCCAAAGGTCACGACATTCCCAACGTGACGCTGGTAGGGATCGTCAATGCGGACCTGGGCTTGGGCCTCCCGGATTTTCGCGCGGCCGAACGAACGTTTCAACTGCTCACGCAGGCTGCGGGCCGTGCAGGTCGCGGCGAAACGCCTGGTATCGTCCTGATCCAGACCATTAATCCCGACCACTACGCCATCCAGTGCGCGGCCGAGCAGGATTACGAAAAGTTCTACCGGAAAGAAATCGAGTTCCGGCGGCTGATGTATTACCCGCCGTTTGGATCGCTCGCGAATATCATCATCCGCTCCACCAACGAAGAGGATGCTTTGTCGCGGAGCGCGGCTTTGGGCCGGTTGCTGAATCCTGCCCCCGAAGGCGTCCGAGTCATGGGCCCGGCGCCTGCTCCAGTGCTGCGAGTAAAGAGCGAATATCGTTATCAGGTGCTTCTGAAGACCGCGAGCCGTAAACGACTCAGTGAAGTATTGGGCGAGGTACGCCGATTCGCGACGGCCGAGAAATGGGGCCCGGCCAATTTGGCCATCGACGTGGATCCTATGACGCTGCTCTAGTGACACTGCTCTAACGTATGCGGGATTTTCAAATCGTCGACGCCAACCTGCGAGCCGCCATGCGCTTCTTCGGCGATGCAACCGGATCCGGCGAGTCCCGTCCGTTGGAAGGCGCGCTGGCCATCTACTCCGGTCTCGATTACGGTGTGTTCAATATCGCCATGCTGGAGGGTACCCCCCCCGATGGGATCGACGGATTTACCACGCGTCTGGCCCACTGCGCCCGTTACTTCGCGCCGCGCACCATGCGCTGGTCTTTCTGGTTGTGCGAAGATTCGCTCGACTCTTCGACTCGCCGCCGGGCGCGCTCTCTATTAATGGATCGCGACCTGCGCCCTATTTCACAAGCTCCGGGCATGCTGGCAGAGGCACTGGCGCCGCCCCTTCGACCGCTGCCGAAGATCGAATGCGTGCCGGTCGCCGATCGAAACACCCGGCAGGCTTTCGGCGCGCTCACGGCGGTGAGTTTCGATATCCCCATGGGAATCGCAAAAACTGTATATGAGCCGGAACGAGCCTGGTTCGGAGATTATCGCGGATTTGTGGGCTTAGTGGGTGGAAAACCAGTGGCGATTATCGCCATTGTCGCTACGCCGGAAGCTCTCGGAGTGTACTCGTTGTCGACACTGCCCGAGTGCCGCCGATGTGGATACGGTGAAGCGCTGCTGCGTTCCGCCGTCACATCTGAGCAGGCGCGGACCGGGATCAAACGTATCGTACTTCAGTCGACCGATGCCGGATATTCGCTCTATCGGCGGTTGGGATTCAGCGAAGTCGCGAAGTTTTCGGTATACCTGACGAAATAGCTGAAGCGGACTACAATTTAAGCAGAAGTATGTGGCTGATCCTTTTCGTCGGTCTGCTTGCGCAAGCCCCTGGCTACGTGACGGAAGGGCTCAAGGCGCTGGATGCCGGAAACACCGACGCCGCCGTGGAGTCCTTCAACCAGGCCATAGCGGCAGACCCCGCCGACTATAGCGCCCACTTCAACCTGGGACTGGCTTACAGTATGTCGAACAAGGACGCCCTCGCCATCCCCGAGTACATGAAGACTCTGGAGCTGCGTCCCGGTTTGTACGAGGCGCAGCTTAACCTTTCGATGTCGCTGCTCAACGCGCATAATCCCGCGGCGGCAATTCCGTTCCTGAAGGCGGCGAAGGAGCAGAAACCCAAGGAGTTCAAGCCGGTCTACTATCTGGCGACGGCGCTTCTTGAAACCAAACAGCTGGCTGAGGCAATCACTGAATTCGAAAAGGCCGTGGAGATGGACGCGGCTTCGGCGGCAGCCGAGCTAGGACTCGGGCAGGCTCTTGCCCGGCAAGGTCACCGCAATGAAGCGGAGCCGCACTATCGAAAAGCGGCCAACCTCGAGCATTCCTACCAGAGCTACCTGCTGGAGCTCGCCACTCTGTATGAAGAACATGGGGAGGGTCCGCAGGCTCTCGATATCTACCGCGAGTTCCCCGATGATCCGGGCGCTCAGGAGCGTGCCGGTTTGGTGCTTTTGCAAACGGGTCAGAGCGCGGCGGCGATCGCCACGCTCGAGCCCGTGGTCGCGAAATCGCCCACGCCGGCGAATCAGATTGCGCTGGCGCAGGCCTACGTCAAGGAAAAGCAGCTCGGGAAAGCCGAGCCCCTGGCGGCCAAAGGCGTCGCGGCGACCCCCGAAGATTTCGAATTGCGGATGTTTTACGGACGCATCCTCCGCGACGAACGGCGATTCCCTCCGGCCGCGGAACAGTTTTCAGCCGCGACCAAGATCAAGCCTGATGCGGCTCAAGCTTGGACCGAGCTCGCCGGCGTCCTGATCATGGCAGAACAGCCAGTAGACGGCCTGGCAGCCCTCGATAAGGTGCATGCTCTGGGCGCGGAAACTAGCGGGCATTTCTACCTGCGTGCGATCACTCTGGATCGCTTGAACAAGACCAAAGAGGCACTGGCGGCCTACAACAATTTTCTCGCCGCAAGTCAGAACGTGAATCCCGACCAGGAATTCATCGCCCGGCAGCGCGTAAAGGTTCTGGAAAAAGAATTGGGCAAGAGGTAAGCATGCTTTTGCTCCTGACGCTTATGCTCGCGCTGGATCTGGCGGGGATTAAGGCCGAACCCAAGCTCGAGAAGCGGAGTCAACTAGCTTTGCAATTTGCGGATTCGGCGCTCGATTCCGCGCGCGACCTGTACAAAAAGGGCGAGGTCGATGCTTGCCGCACGGCCCTCGGCGAAATAGAGACCGCTGTCCAGCTCTCCTACGATTCGCTGCTGGCGACCGGCAAGGATCCCCGTCGAAACTCCAAACCTTTCAAGGACGCGGAAAAATCCACGCGCCAAATCCTGCGCCGTTTAGACAGCCTCAGCGATTTGATGAGCGCAGTTGACCGCGGCGCTGTCGAGCCGGTCCAGCACACGGTTTCTGATATTCATGACATGCTGATTATCGGGATCATGGGGAAGAAGAAATGAAAACTCTTCTAGTCTTATTTTGCGCCGGGCTTTCAATGTTCGGGCAGGTCGGCGGGCGCGATTTTCTTACCAACGATGAGGCTGACCAGATCCGCCTGGTGCAGGAACCGAACGAACGGCTCAAGCTCTACCTGCTCTTCGCCAAGCAGCGCGTGGAACAGGTGGATCAGCTAGTGTCGCAGAATAAGCCCGGCCGGTCGGTCTTGATTCACGATCTGCTCGAGGATTACACCAAGATTATCGACGCCATTGACACCGTGGCAGACGATGCGCTCCGCCGCAAAGTCGCTCTGAACATCGGAATGGCAGCTACGGTCGACAGTGAAAAAGCCTTGCTGGCTCGGTTGCAGAAGATCCAAGACTCTTCGCCGTCCGACCTTGCGCGCTACGACTACGTACTCAAGGATGCCATCGATACCACCTCCGACAGTCTGGATCTTTCGAAGGAGGATCTGACGGGCCGCGCTTCGGAAGTGGCCGCGAAGGACAAAAAAGAGAAGGATGCGCGAACCGCGGCCCTTACTCCTGAAGAGGCGAAGGAAAAAAAGGACCAGGAAAAGAAAGAGGGTCCGGCAAAGAAGAAGCCGACTCTGCGGCGTCCAACCGATCCACCTCCGAAGCAGTAGGATTCCGAGTCGCGACAGTAATGGAGCGTCAGTTCCGCAGCCGCAATCCCGACGGATCCACGCCGTCGCCCAACTTTCGCATCCACTGGCGCGCCAGAGCGAGCATGGAATCGCGGGTCAGTTCGTGCTCGCGGTCGTGCGCCAGATCAGTCTCTTCCGACGGATCCTCGGCCAGATTGTACAAGCGCGTGGCTTCTTCTTGTGGACGCAGCACCAGCTTGTCGTATCCGCGCACGACCATACGCCATTCACCGGGAAGGCCCAGCCGTCCCTCGGCATATACCGAATCGGGCACATCACTGGTACCACTCCGGATCAAGCCGGGTTGAATCAGAGTAGCGAGATTACGGCCCTGCAATCCTTCAGGCGGAACGACACCGAGCCAAGCCAGCAACGTAGGCAGCACGTCGGCATGCGAAATAAGCAGCTCGCCTGCGACACGCGGCTTCAGTTTGCCGGGCCAGCGAATTGCCAGAGGCACCAGGACCGAGCGCTGATTCGGCGAGTCTTCGCCGTTTCCGGATTCCGCTGTAAGTACAGTAATCGACTCGGAAGATGAACCTGGGCCAAGCAAGCTCGCGATCGACGGATCGCCCGGGCGCGCCGCGTGCGGAAACCTTCCTGTTTCGAGCGCCTTCTTCGCCAGTCCGGCCGCGGGGCAGCACGTATACGCCCTGGGAAAGACCACGCTCTCGCGCGCAAAATCTTCGGGCACCATGGGTCCCGTGATCCAGGTAATCTCCACCCGCGGGCGGGTGGCTTGCGCAGCCAGCGCCAGCGGAGCGAGCAGAATCGTGCGGCGGGTGATCACAAACGAACTTTGTCGAACGGCACGCCGCGCTTGCAGAGTTCGCAACCGAGGGAGTTGGCATAGTATTTGCCGTCAAGCTGGGCCAAGTAATACAGCGGTAGCGCCCCGAAGTCCACGCAATTGGGATTCGGCTGATACACCACTACGGCCAATCCGACTACTTCGCCGCCGCGCTCCTCCACCAGTTTCTTGACCTCCGCGAGCTTCTTGCCGGTCCGCAGGATATCGTCGACGAGAAGCACTTTTTCGCCCGGCTGCACTTCCAGGTACTGGCGAAAATGGAGCGGCTCGTTATCGTTCTCGCGCTCGGCCCAATAAACTTGACGCGCGCGCAGGGCTTCGCAAACACCGTACGCCACTGGTAGCCCGCCGATGGCCGGCGCGACTACAGAAAGCTCCGGAATCATGGCGCGAATCTCCGTGTTCGCACGCACCTTGCGGCTCAAGCCTACGCTGAGGACTTTGGCAGCCTGGTAGTCCCGCATGGTGAGCGCCACCTGCAGGTAGTCGGTGATGTGCTGGCCACCGGGATACTCAAAATGCCCGTCACGCAGCCCGCCGGTTCGGCGCAGAAGCGCAACTACATCGTCTTGTGTGGGGACAAGTTCCATAGATATTGTTGACCTAGTGCGCGCCGCGACCGCTTAGCACCGAAGGAATCGTTCTTAGAATAATTTTCCAGTCCAGCCCCAGAGACCAGTTATCGATATACTCCATATCGAGTTTCATCCAGGTCTCGAAATCGACCTCATCGCGCCCGCTGATCGCCCAGAGGCAAGTCAAACCCGGACGCATCCGAAGCCTGCGGCGCTGCCACCGCTTATATTGTTCCACCTCCGAGGGGATGGCAGGCCGGGGACCCACCAGCGACATGTCGCCCTTCAGCACGTTCCACAATTGCGGCAGCTCGTCGGCGGAGAATTTCCGCAGCCAGCGGCCGACTCCGGTGAGCCGCGGATCGTTGGGAATCTTCATGACCACCTCGCGATGATTCATGTGTTCCACGGATTCGCGCATGGCCTCGGCATCCAGGCACATGGAACGGAACTTGTAAAAGACGAAACGGCGTCCGTTCAGCCCGCAGCGTTCCTGGCGGAAGATCGCGGGGCCGGGCGAGGTCAGCCGGATCAGCAAGGCGATCAGCAGCATAACGGGGAACAGGAGCAGTAACGCCGCGCCCGCCAGAACGATGTCGGTCACACGCTTCACCAGCAACCGGATCTCGTCGTGCGGAGTGGAGGAGAACGTCAGCAGCGGAGAGGTTCCCAGCCGATCGAGATATACCCGGCTATTCACATGAGGCAGGAAGCCCACCGCGATGCGCGTGCGGACGCCTTCTTCCTCGCACAAAAGCATCACGTCTTCGAGCTCGGCCAAGCGGCGGCTGTCCGTGGCAAAGATGATCTCGTCGATCACGTGGCTGCGCAGCATTTCCGGAAGGACGGTAATGGCGTGAACCGGATAGTCATGCTCGAGTGCGATGGAAGTCAGCGACGATTCCAGGGAATCCGTGAAAAATCCACGCAGCCGGATGCCGTGCGATTCGCCCGCCTCTTCCAGTTGCCTGCCGAGTTGTTGCGCGGCATCGCCCAAGCCCACCACCATCACGTAATGGGGCACCGAGAATTCGCGGCGAACCACGCGCAGCAAAAGCCCGGCATTCAGGCGGAACAGGCACAATAAGAACCACGTACATAGAGCAAAGAGCCCGACAAATAAACGGCTGAGATCGAGGCGCCAGAGATATTCGAAAATAACGACCGACACGGCGCCCAGCAGGCACTGCCGGAACGCATGGCGCAGAATGATGCGGGGATGCGTGGCGTCAATACGGTCGTAAGTTTCCCACCAGGCTCCCGTGGCGACCCACACCACCATCGACCAAACCAACAGGGAGGCAGCGACTCCCTGCGGAATATAGAAATTGTTTTCAAGATTTAGGCGGGAGCGAATCGCATACGCCAAGGCGAAGGCCAGCGCGATCAGGAAGACGTCCGCCGTCCCGAATAAAATTCTTACCCTCTGGCGTTGGCCGCGAAACACTAACGACAGAATACAATGCGGCCCGAGCTTGCGGGCTCAGCAGGGTTAGCGGACCTGGACGCTGGTTACGGATCCGTCACTGAGGTGGACGATTCCAAAGGCGAAGTCTCGCGCCTGGTACCTGAAGATTTCGACCAAATGGCCTTCCTCAAACATGGTTACGCGCGAGGCGGGCGCCCCCAGCTTCAATACCTCCGCTTTGGAGGTTCCACTGGCAAGGGTCTTCAAATCTTCGGCCGTAACCTGCGGAGGCGGTGGCAGCACAAGTCTGGGAGTCGTTACCGCCGGCACGGACGGTGTTAGTGGTGGCGGCGGAGGAACTACAGCGGCGACTTTCTTAGGGGGAGGCGGAGGAACCAGGGAATGGTCCTTTACCACACCGCCCGGTCCCGTTTGCAGCACAGCGACGGCGCTCGATTTGTAAGCAATCTTTGCGCTGGGCTTTTCGGTCCGAGCGGCCTTGGTGGCCGTCGCATTCACATTTTGCAGAACGGCCGCAACGCCTTGTCCTACCTTCTTCCCGGCGCCCGTTCCCACGGAACCTCCCGCTACAATACCTGCAGCGTCAGTCAGCGCCTGCGACCAGGCAAGGCCAGCAACCGCCAGTAACATCGAGAAACGTAAGACCAGGCGCATATAGGCCCTCCGTTACGAGCCTAACTTACTTATGCCACAGGACATACAAGGCTTTCACCTTAGTTTTCATATTCGAGATAATTAACACCACTTGACAGTGGGTCTTATAGGAGTATGCTGGAGTCGGATGCCAGCAATTGCGATTCCCGACCTTTACATCCAACAACCCTACGAGTTGTATACGGCGGAGAACCATGCGACATGGCGCAGGCTCTACAATCGCCTGCTCCCCCGCTGGGAACGGTACGCCAACGAAAGGTTTCAGGCCGGGATTCAATCACTATGTCTGCCCCAGGACCGGATTCCGCGTCTGGAAGATGTAAACCGGTTCCTCTCACCGCTGACGGGTTTCCGCGCCCGTGCGGTTGCCGGATACGTCCCGGCGTTCGTGTTCTTCGATTGCCTGCGCAATCGTGAATTTCCCACCACCGTCACCATCCGCAAGGGCGAAAAGCTGGATTACCTGCCGGAGCCCGATATTTTCCATGACATCGCCGGGCACGTCCCCATGCACACCGATCCACACTTTGCGGAAACGCTGGTGCGATTCGGCGAGTGTGCCCATACCGCTGCGGCGCTGGTCTCAGAGATCCGCGACCCAGCGGAACGCACCCGAACGCTGACCAGCATTTTCCGCGCGATGGCGAGATTCTTCTGGTTCACCATTGAGTTCGGACTCATGCGCTCGCGTGACGGGATCCGAGTCTATGGAAGCGGCCTGCTCAGCTCCTTCGGTGAGATCGAGCACGCGGTAGCGTCGCCCGATGTCCAGCGTTATCCTCTGCAAATTGAGTCGGCCATCAACCAGGCTTTCGAGATCGACCACTATCAGCCCTTACTGTTCATCGTCGACTCCTTCGACCACCTCTATAGCCTGGTCGACGAGTTGGAGCGATGGATGAAAGCCGGCAGGCTGAACCACGTGGCGCCGGGCGAGCCGGAGGTCAACGAGGTTGATCTACAGAGCTTCCTCGGAGGCGCGTAGGGCTATAATCCGGGCATGTGGAAGTTGCTCGCCCTGGTTTCACTCATTGGCATCACTGCCTCCGGCCAGGCGCGTATTCCCATCATCCTCGACACCGATATCGGTGATTCAATTGACGACGCTTTAGCGCTAGCCTTCGCATTGCACTCGCCTGAATTGGATGTGCGCGCCGTGACCACCGTGATCGACGATGTGGAGAGCAAAACCCGCCTGGCATGGAAAATGCTGAGTATCTACAACCGGCGCGATATCGCGCTTGCCATGGGCGCATCCGAACCTCTGCTCGATCCCACGACCTCGGTCCCCTCCAAAGAGTTCGAAGTCCTGACCCGCAATGACGTGATTCCGGACGCTGCCCGCAAGCGCGCAGCCGACCTCATTATCGATACTTTGCTGCAATCGCGGGGCAAAATTACGATCGTTGCCGTCGGCCCGATGACCAACGTCGCACTCGCGCTGAAGACCGATCCGCGCATCAAGAATAACATCGAACGGATCGTAATCATGGGCGGAGCATACTTGACGTCCGAATCAGAGTACAACGTCAAGCGTGATCGTGCCGCCGCCGCAATTGTCTTTCAATCCGGCGTCCCCATCACTGCCGTCGGCCTGGACGTCACATCCCAGTGCAAGCTGCGCGAAAAAGACCTGGATCGCATGCGCCTGACGGACGATCCTGCCGGCCATTTCCTGATTCATCTGGTCGATCTGGCCGGGGAGCAGGCTCACGAGGCTACTCCTACTCTGTACGATCCCCTGGCGATCGCAGCGATTTTTCGACCAGACTTACTGGAGATGCAGCCCGGTACCGTTGACGTCCCGCTTTCCGGCGCCGGGCAGATCATCTTCAAACCATCCGCTGGCTCAAAGACTGAGGTCGCGGTTAAGGTGAATGCTTCAGCCTTCCTCGAACTGTTCGTGGACCGCGTGACGAAGGGATTAGGCGGGCTGAGATAGTCTTTTTTCCCCGCAGATGAACTCGATCAATCCGATTAGTACGATTTTACCGGCTCGACGTGCACAGGTAAGGGTGACATTGGGCGTGCTGAGATAATATAGTCTGGATGCAGCCAGATACCGCCCTCCAGCTCGCGACTGCCCAACTCACGCGTGTCCGAGCCGAAATTGGAAAAATCATCGTAGGACAGCAGGATGTCGTGGACGGCGTCCTCATCTGTTTGTTGGCGGGCGGCCACGTGTTGCTCGAGGGCGTTCCCGGTCTGGGCAAAACCACGCTGCTACGGACGCTCTCCAAAGTGATGCACCTGAAATACTCGCGTATCCAGTTCACCCCCGATCTAATGCCCGCCGATATCGTCGGCAGCATGATCATCGATAGCGACAGTGGATCGAAGGCTCTGCGCTTCTCGCCGGGGCCGATCTTCGCGCATCTTGTTTTGGCTGACGAGATCAATCGCGCGACGCCTAAGACGCAGTCCGCTCTGCTCGAGGCCATGCAGGAGCATACCGTCACCAGCGGAACGCAGACCATGGAACTGGAGCCTCCGTTCCTGGTAATGGCCACACAGAACCCTATCGAGATGGAAGGAACCTATCCTCTTCCCGAAGCGCAGCTCGATCGGTTTCTGATGAAAATCCTGGTGCGCTTTCCTACGCGCGCCGAGCTTGGCACGATTGTCGAACGCACCAGCCAGAAAGATGAGATCGAAGTCTCGCCCGTGCTTACGCGCGAGGAGATTCTGGATTTGCGCGCCGCCTGCCACCAGGTTTTAGTAGCCCCGCACGTGCAGGATCACGCCATCAGTTTGGTAATGGCTACGCAGCCGGGCGTGGCTGAAGCGCATGAGTTGTCCAACAAGTTCATCCGCTACGGAAGCTCGCCGCGCGGCGCTCAAGCCCTGGTCGAATGCGGGCGCGTATTCGCCTTGATGAAGGGCCGCCTGCATCTTTCGATCGAAGATATCGACACCATTGCGCCGGCCGTATTGCGCCACCGCATTATTTTGAATTTCGACGCCCATGCGGAAGGGCAGACTCCGGAGACGATCCTGAACAAGATCATTCCGAGTGTGGCCGCCGCGGTTTCCTCACGTGCCTGAACCTCTGCTTGAAACCCGCTTTCTCGAACGCCTGGAACGGCTGAGCATCCAGTGGCAGAACTCGCTGCCGGGATTGGTCGGTGGACACAACACCTCGCGCTTTGCCGGATCGGGCCAGGAGTTTCTGGATCATCGCCAGTTCCATCATGGCGACGATCTGCGCGCGGTGAACTGGCGGGCTTTCCTGCGGCTTGAAAAGCTGTTTCTCAAAATGTTCCAGTTGGAGCCGCGGATTCCCGTACGGCTGCTGATCGATATCAGCAAGTCCATGGAGACCGGCCAAACTGATAAGTTGTTGGGCAAGTTCTATTACGCGCAAAGACTGGCGGCCGCGTTATGCTACGTGGGCTTGGTCCGGCTCGATTCGATCGCCCTGCAACCTTTTAGCAACAAGCTGCACGACGCATTTACGGCCAGCGGCGGACGGCATCGGTTCACGCCGGCCATGAAGTTTCTCTCCGGTTTGCAGCCCACGGGGCAAACGAATTTTCTGGAGTGCTCGCGCCAGTTCTGCGCGAAGTATCCGCAGCGCGGCTTGACGCTGGTCATTTCGGATTTTCTGGACGACCGGGATTGTGAAAAACCGCTCCAGTATCTGGCGGATTTCGGGCATGAGCTGATTCTGCTGCAAATCTGGGCTGACGAAGACCGCGAACCACCCTGGGAGGGTGAGCTGGAAATCGAAGACGCCGAAACCGGACAGAAAGTGGAGCTGGCTTTTGACAGTGACGCCCGCGCGCAGTACACTGCTGCCTTCGATGCTAACGCCGATCTGATCCGGAAAGTGGCCGAACGAAACAACGGGCGCTACCTGGGCGTGCCGACTTCGGTTCCCATCGAGCAGGCCATCTTTGGTCCATTAGTGAAAAGCGGCGCGGTAGCCTAAATGAACTTCCTCAACCTCGGCCTCGGCGAGCTGCTTGGATTGGTCGGCGCGATCTCGGCCGGGGTGGTGGCCTTATATCTGCTCGATCGCTCCAAGCGGCACCAGATGGTAGCGACGTTGCGCTTCTGGTCAGCCGCTGACGTTCGCACTGAACTGAAGCACCGCCGCCGCATCCAGCAGCCCTGGAGCCTGCTACTGCAACTGATCAGTCTGGCGCTGCTTCTGACCGCCATCGCCGGCCCGCAATTGGGGATCTTCGATGCCGCCGGACGCGATCATGTGATCGTGCTCGATACCTCCGCTTGGATGGGTTCGCGTGTGGGTCAAGGAATCTTGATGGATCAAGCGAAAGCCAACGCTCGGGCCTACCTGCGCGGCATTCCTCGCCGCGACCGCGTGATGCTGGTGCGGGCCGATGCGCTGGCGACCCCAGCCACCGCTTTTGAATCCAGCCGAGTGGTGATCGAGAGTGCGATCCAACAATCGCAGCCGGGGGCTTCGGCTTTGAACCTGACACAGGCGCTGCAGTTTGCCGATCGCGCCCAAAAACTACAATCCCAGCGAGCCGGAGAAATCGTCTTCATCGGCGCAGGCCGTGTGTCCGAAGAAGACGCGGGGCTGTCTACGCTCCCCGCGAACCTGCGCGTGATCACTACCAGTTCGACTCAGGAGAATGTTGGGCTGCGTAAGATAGGCCTGCGGCGATCGCCGTCGGCCCCCGATAGCTGGGACATTTTCGTCGTGGTTCGGAATTATGGTGTGCGTCCGCAGAGTATCGATCTTGGTTTGCAATTCTCCAAGTCGCCCGCAGGGTCGAAGAAACTGACACTGCGTCCCGGCAGCGAGGAGCAGGCGACCTTTACCTACGCCGCTAAATCCGCAGGATTCCTCGAAGCACGCTTGAACGTCCGCGACGCCTTCCCGCAGGATGATCGGGCCGTTGTAGAGTTGCCGCCGCAAGTGTCTTCCCACGTCGTGGTTTTTTCGAACGAACCGCAGTTGCTCCGCCCTCTGTTTGACGCGAATCCACAAGTGGACGCTCTATTTGAATCGCCCGATAAGTTCGATCCCGCGGTGAAGGCGGACGTAGTAGTATTGGATCGCTTCACGCCACCTTCGGCGCCGCGAGGCGCATCCATCTGGATCCAGCCGACCGCGTCCGGATCGCCTGTTCCGGTGAAGGCCACTCGAACCGGCGTCAGGTTAGACCAGTGGCATCCCGAGACGACGCTCGGAGCGGGACTCCGCACCAGAGACGTCACGCTGGAATCGGCCGAGGTGTTTTCGCCGGCAGCCGGAGACATCACGGTGGCCGAAACCAGCGACGGACCGGTCATTGTCGCGCGAGGCCCGAACCCCAAGCAAGTGGTCATCGGATTCCACCCGGGCCGCGGCGCAATGAAATACCAGCTCGCGACGCCGCTGCTGATCGCCAATATCCTGCGCTGGATGACTCCGGGAGCGTTTCGCCAGTGGGAGTTTCAGGCGGGCACCGTGGGCACCGTCAACGTAGCGGTCGAAAAAGACGCGAAACCGGAAGACATCCGCGTGTTAGGTGCGGAGAACCGTTCCCTGCCCTTCACGCTCGAGACAAACAGCTCCGGAAGTAACCTGCGATTCTTTTCCGGAGCGCCCGGAACCGTACGCGTCCAGATGGGCGATCGCGAAGCTGTGTATTCGCTCACGCTGCCAGATGTCGGTGAGACAGCCTGGCGCGTGCCTGCCAGCGTCCACAAGGGTGTGCCGCGCGCTATCGTGGCGGACGCTGCGCCCCGCGATCTGTGGCCCTGGCTGGCCCTGCTGGGAGGAATCGGGCTGCTGGCCGACTGGCTGCTCTATGGCCGCAGTCGGGCGTTCCGCTTGCGAGCATCGAGGGCGATGTCGCCACACTTTAAAAAGATGGCGCAGTGGAGAAAAGCGTCATGACATTCGATCGTGCTTGGGTCCTGGCCGTCGCGTGGCTCCCGCTTGCCTGGATGTTGTTCGAATGGCATCGCACCGCGCGGAAACTGGGCCTGGTCCTCAAGGCCGCGTGCTTCACGGCGATCCTGCTGGCCTTGGCCGAGCCACGCATGATTCTCCAGGAAACCAAGGTCGCGCTGGCTGTCCTGGTGGATACTTCGGCCAGCTCAACCCCAGCCGATCTCGCGCGTGCTTCACAGCTTGCCAAAACGATGTCGGGAGCTCAGGGCCGTCACTGGATGCGCGTCGTCCCCTTTGCGCGATCCACGCGCGATCTGACTTCCGGCGAGCAGCAGAGCAATCTCAAGCTCACGTCGACAGCGGGCGAAGCAGGCCGCGCCACGGATCTCGAAGCCGCCGTTCGCGAGGCGATCGCTGCGCTTCCGGCGGGTATGGTTCCGAGGGTCGCGCTCATCTCGGACGGTAAGGAAAACAAGGGCAGCATCGCGCGCGCCGCGTGGCAGGCGCAGCAGTTGGGCATCCCGATCGACACCTTCGCCCTCGCGGGTCGTGCAGAGCCAGCTCTGCGACTGGAGTCGGTCAGTCTGCCTTCGATCGCGTTCACCGGCGAACAGTTTCCGATCGACGTTGTGGTCTCGTCTCCCTCCGCCGGTCCCGCACAAGTCGAGCTATCCGCTGAAGGCAAGCCGCTGGGCCAGAGCACGGTTTCTTTGAACCGCGGCGAAAACCCACTGCGCCTGCATGCCAGCATGAATACGCCGGGCGCGCTCGATATCGCCGTGGCGATTCGCGCCGGTTCCTTGGGCGACGTGCACTTCGATCAGGCTGTGACTCTGCGCCAGCCCAAAGTTTTATACGTATCGCAGGACCCCGCGGAGCAGGATTGGCATTTGCCGGCAACGCTCGCCGCCGCCCAGTTTAGTGTGAATCGCGTCAAGGATCCGGGCGACGTCCACCTGAACGATTACCAGTTGGTGATCTTCAACAACTGGGATCTGGAGGCCATTCCAGCCGTGGGCAAGCAGGCCATCGAACAGTATGTTCAACAGGGCGGTGGACTGCTGGTCATCGGCGGTGAGCGGAATCTATACAAGGAAGACAAGAAGGTAGAAGATCCACTGGACCGCACATTACCGGCGAAGCTGGCTCCTCCGCGATCGCCCGAAGGCACGGCGGTCGTGCTGATCATCGATAAGTCTTCGTCAATGGAAGGCCGCAAGATGGAGCTGGCGAGGGTAGCCGCTATCGGAGTGGTCGAAAATCTCCGCCCGATCGATCAGGTGGGCGTCCTGATTTTCGATAATTCCTTTGAATGGGCCGTGCCCATCCGGCGTGCCGAAGACAAAGCTACGATCAAGCGCTTGATTTCCGGGATTACGCCGGATGGCGGCACGCAGATCGCGCCGGCACTCACGGAAGCCTATCGGCGCATCCGTCCGGTGATGGCCACATACAAACACATCGTTCTTTTGACCGACGGTATTTCGGAAGAAGGCGACAGCCTATCGCTTGCCAAAGAAGCCGAGGCGCAAAACGTCACCATTTCCACAGTTGGGTTAGGACAGGACGTGAATCGCAGTTATCTGGAGCGTGTCGCTCTGGGTGCCGGCGGCAAATCCTATTTTCTGACCGAGCCTCAAGGCTTGGAACAGCTGCTTCTGCGCGACGTGCTGGAGCATACCGGATCGACCGCCGTAGAGCGTCCTCTTGCCCCGGAAATTCTCAAGCACGCGGAAATTCTGAACGATGTCGGCATGGAGACCGCGCCGGCGCTCAAGGGTTATGTGCGGTTTATCTCGAAACCCACGGCGGAAACCATCTTGCAGCTCGACCGGCACGATCCGCTGCTGGCGCGCTGGCAGTACGGGCTTGGACGATCCGCCGTGTTTACCTCGGATGCAAAGGCTCGCTGGGCGGCCGACTGGGTGACCTGGAAAGGTTACGACAAGTTCTGGACGAATCTATGCCGCGATTTACTCCCCCGCGCGGTGGGGGGCGAGGCGTCGCTCGACTATGACAGCGCCAATGGGGATCTGGTAGTGGAGTATCGCCTGGGCCGCGGGGTTCCGGAGCCAGATATGATTCCCGATGTCTACGCTTTTGGTCCCGAGGGGTTCCAGCAGCCGGTTCCGGTGAAGAAAATTGCAGCGGGCACGTTTAGTGGACGCCTGCCGATCGGCCAGCGGCAAGGACTATTCCGTGTGCGGCCAGCTCAGGAATCGCGCGCCTTCCCAGAAGTTGGATTGTATCGTCCGGAAGCCGAGCTGGCCGACTACGGATCGAACGAAGCCTTGCTCAAACAAGTGGCTGAATTCACCGGCGGTCGCTTCCAGCCGGATCCAGCCGCGGTCTTTTCCGGCGGAGGGCGATCCATCGCATCGTCGCTGCAACTTTGGCCGGGATTGTTGGGGCTCGCCGTGCTGCTGAGCCTCGCTGAGTTGGTGATGCGCAAGTGGAAGGGTGTGATGGCGCGGGAATGAATTTCGAGCAAGTAATTCAAGGGACTGCCATAGAGTCCTATTTCTTCCGCGTGAACAAAAGAGCAGTCCAGACTTCGTTCACTGAGCACACTTTGTAGTCCACCAGGCCCACCGAAAGCGCCGCCTCCCGAATAACCTCTTGCGTGAGTCCCGACGCCTGTCGACCCTTTTGATAAACGATCCATATTCGGCTGGTCAAGGCGCGTTTGCGGATGCCGGCCAGCCCCCCGAGATACTATCCGGATCGCGCACGAACCAGAGTGTCAACGGCAAAGTCTCTTCCGGGTCTTCTGTTAGCGATACGTCTTTGGGGAGCTTGCCCAACACGTGCGCGTAATTCGCTGGCGGATCGATCAATGCCACTCTTGCGCCGGGCCGGATGTCTAGCTTCTCAGCCGTCGTACGATCGGCCCGGTTCATCATGCGCGGAGGAGCCACCGGATCAACCAGCGGCTTCGCCCGTTTCAGCGCTGTCACCACGCGTGCGCGTGACGTATAAATGGCGTCTGGAAGGTCCTTGCGGATACGATCGACCTTCTCTGGATCGCCGTCGACAAATACGATGGGAATGTGGCGCAGAGACTTGGTCGCGCGCATTTCCGCGGCGATGTGGCGGCCCTGCGACGGGAGCCGCGTCAGATCGATGATCGCAGCCAGCGGCGGTTGTTCGCGCAAGGAGCGCCATGCGCCGTCAGCCTGGTCGCCCGGATATTCGACCATGTATCCGCCCGCGCGCAAAGCAACGATTAGAGGTTTGGCTTCATCGGCTCGCCAATGAAACAGCCGCACGCGGGGCATGAGTATATTCTGCCAAACTGGACACCGGCCGGGCGGCTGAACCACCCGGTCCCTTGTCCAGCGGACGACTTGCGTTGAGTCATCCGTTCCTCCGACGTTATAGATCGCGTAATTCGCCAGAAAAACGGCTCAAGAATTCGGAAATTTCTTTTTGAGCTGCTCCAACTTCGCCATTGCGGCGCCGGAAGCGATCGCCTTTTTTGCTAACTCCACACCACCGCCCAAATCAGCCGCCAAACCCGCAGCCAGTAATCCGGCGGCGGCATTCACCAGCACGATATCCCGGCACGCGCTGTCGCCACCCCGCAGAATGGCAATAATAATCTGCGAGTTACAGCCGGAATCTCCACCTTTAAGTGAAGTAAGTTCTGCGGTCCGGATCCCAAAATCCGCTGGCTTCCAGAGGTGTTTCCGAACCCCTGCTGCTGTTACTTCGTAGACGTCGGTCGCAGTTGTCGTTGTGATCTCGTCCAGCCCGTCTTGTCCATGCACGACGAAGGCTCTGCGGGTCCCCAATTCGGCCAGGGCCTCCGCCATCAATTTGGCGGATTCTAGCGAGGGTGCACCGATCAATTGTGCAGCCGCCCGGGCCGGATTCACCAGTGGTCCCAGGAGATTGAACACCGTCCGGGTTTTTAGCGCCTTCCGTACGGGCTGCGCGTGTTTCATCGCAGGATGCAGCGCCGGTGCAAACAAGAACCCAATTCCGATCTCGCGAATCGATCGCCCCGCTTCCTCAGGCGACACGTCCGTGATGCGCACGCCCAAGGCTTCCAGTACGTCGGCACTCCCGCTGTTGCTCGATATCGACCGATTGCCGTGCTTGGCGACGTGCGCACCCGCGCCTGCCATTACGATGGCCACAGCGGTCGAAATATTGAATGTCCCCGCGCCGTCGCCGCCGGTCCCGCAAGTATCGATGACTTCAGGACCCGCGTCCACTACGATCATCCGGTCGCGCATCGCACGCGCAAATCCGGCGATTTCAACCGCAGTCTCACCTTTCATCTTTAAGGCGATCAGGAATCCAGCGATCTCCGCTTCGCCCGCCTGGCCTTCGAGCAGAACGCCCATCGCTTGATGAGCTTCCTCCGAAGTAAGATCGGAGCCCGCGGCAACGCGATGCAGATAAGGCAGGAGGGACATGACGTGCGCTATAGTGAGAATTCTTCACTGTAGCATCGCAATGAAAATCCATGAATACCAGGCCAAGGCCCTCTTGGCACGATACGGAGTCCCTGTCCCGAGAGGCGAAGTCGCCCTCTCAGTGAAGGAAGCCGGCGCGGCGGCGTCACGCATTGGCGGAAGCGTGGTCGTAAAGGCCCAGATTCACGCGGGCGGCCGCGGTAAAGGCGGCGGCGTTAAAGTCGCCAAGAACGCCGAAGAAGCGGCCGAGATCGCGCAAAAGATCATGGGCATGACGCTGGTGACCCACCAGACCGGGCCCGAAGGGCGAGTGGTCCATCGTGTACTGATCGAAGAGACCTTGCCGATTGAGCGCGAACTGTACCTAGGCATCGTGCTCGACCGCGCGCGCGGCAAGAATGTCTTCATGGCTTCGGCCGACGGCGGCGTCGAGATCGAAGAGGTGGCCGCCAAGACGCCCGAGCGGATTCTGAAAGAGCCCATCGAACCCGGGCTCGGCTTGACGCCGTTCCAAGCCCGCAAACTAGCCTTTGGTATCGGCATTACCGGCGCGTCGGCGAATCTCGCGGCGCAAGCGATGATGGCGCTGGCTCGGGCGAACGAGGCCCTGGACGCGTCGCTGGCCGAAATCAATCCATTCATTCTGACGAAGGATGGAAAGGTCTACGCGCTCGACGCCAAAATGAATCTGGATGACAACGCGTTATTCCGCCACAAGGATTTACAGGAGCTGCGCGATCTGAACGAAGAAGATCCCCTGGAAGTGGAGGCTTCGCGCTTCGGCCTCACTTACATCAAGCTGGATGGCAACGTCGCTTGCCTGGTAAATGGCGCGGGGCTGGCGATGGCCACCATGGATATCGTGAAGTTCGCCGGCGGCAATCCTGCAAATTTTTTGGATGCCGGCGGCGGCGCCAACGTCGAACAGATTCGTAACGCGTTTCGCATCCTGCTCTCCGACAAATCCGTGAAAGCCGTCCTCATTAATGTCTTCTGCGGGATTCTCCGCGGCGACATTGTGGCGCAAGGGGTGGTCGAGGCAGCCAGCGCGATGACACAGCCTATTCCAATTGTGGTCCGCATGGAAGGCACCAACGCCGAACAAGGGCGCAAGATCCTGAATGAATCGGGGTTAAAGGTAATCGTCGCCGACGGAATGCGGGATGCAGCCGAGAAAGTCGTAGCCGCCGCCAAATGAGCGTCCTGGTCAACGAAAATACGCGATTGTTAGTGCAGGGCTTTACGGGCAAGGAAGGAACCTTCCACGCCCAGCAGGCCATCGCCTATGGAACGAAAGTGGTGGGCGGCGTCACGCCGGGCAAGGGCGGCCAGAAACATCTCGACCTGCCTGTGTTCGATACGGTAGCCATAGCCGTACAGGCCACTGGCGCGAACGCGACCGTTATCTTCGTGCCGCCGGCCTTCGCCGCAGACGCGATCATGGAAGCCACCGACGCAGGTCTCGCGCTGGTCGTTTGTATCACCGAAGGAATTCCGCAGTCCGATATGCTGCGCGCGTGGTCTTATCTCAAACAACATCCGAGCACGCGGCTCATCGGTCCGAACTGCCCCGGCGTCATCTCGCCGGGCAAGTGCAAGATCGGGATCATGCCGGCGCATATCCACAAGCCGGGCCACGTGGGCGTCGTCTCCCGGTCGGGCACGCTGACCTACGAAGCGGTGGGCCAACTCACCGGCCTGGGGATCGGACAATCCACCTGCATCGGCATTGGTGGCGACCCGATCATTGGCACCACGTTTATCGACTCGATCAAGCTATTCAACGAGGACCCCGATACTCACGCCATCGTGATGATCGGTGAGATCGGCGGCAGCGCCGAGGAATCGGCCGCGGATTATATTCAAAAGAACGTCAAGAAACCCGTAGTAGGATTCATCGCGGGGCAGACCGCGCCGCCGGGACGCCGCATGGGCCACGCGGGTGCGATTATTTCAGGCGGCAGCGGTAAAGCCTCCGACAAGATATCGGCGATGAAGGCGGCCGGCATTGATATGTGCGCATCGCCCGCCGAAATCGGCGAACGAATCAAAAAACATCTTTAGGAGAATATGGAACGTACTTTCGCAATCATTAAACCCGACGCCGTAGCCGCAAACCAGGCCGGCGAAATTATCGCCATCGCCCAGAAAGCGGGATTCCGCGTGGCCGGAATGAAAATGAAACGGCTGAGCCAATTAGAAGCGGAAGGATTTTACGCCGTGCATCGCGAGCGGCCCTTTTACGGTTCGCTGGTGAAGTTCATGACCGAAGGTCCCGTGGTCGTCATGGTTCTAGAAGCTCCCGACGCCATCAAGAAGTGGCGCGATACGATGGGCGCGACGAATCCGGCTAACGCCGCCGAGGGGTCTATTCGCAAGCGCTTCGCAACCAGCATCGAACGCAATTGCGTGCATGGATCGGACGCGCCGGAGACCGCGGCGGTCGAGATCCCGTTCTTCTTCAGCGCGACGGAACTTCTCTAGGCTCGACCCTCAGCTTCATTCCGTCCACGGCAACGACGCGCACTTCCGTGCCCGATTCCACCGTCGCCGACGACACGGCGTCCCAATATTCGCCGTGTACGAAGACTTTTCCCGAAGGAGCAAGCACCGTCCGCGCTTCGCCGATTTCGTTGAGCAAGCCTTCACCGCCCATGAGCGATTTGTTTCGGCGCGCCTTTATGGCCAGGGATAGCAGGAACATCGTGATCAGCGCGAAGGGAATGCTCACGGACAGCGCCGTGGCCAGATGAATCCGCATCTCTGGGGGTCCGTCGATCAGCATAAGCGCACCCAGAACCAGCGCGACAGTGCCCCCCGTGCCGAGGATGCCGTGTGAGGCAAAATGCGCCTCTAAGACGAACAGCATCGCGCCCAGAAGCAGCAACGACACTCCGACCCAGCTGAGCGGGAGCACGGACAGCGAGGAGGCTCCCAGGAGCAACAGGATTCCTCCCACGACGCCAGGCAAAATCAAACCGGGCGAATTGAATTCCACATACAATCCAAGCGCTCCTACGATCAGCAGGATGAACCCGACATTCGGATCGGCGATGGAGCTGATGATCCTTTCTCGCAGCGTCAGGCCGTATGGGATCACTTCCGCACCAGCCAGGTGGAGAACCTCCTTGCGGCCATCAAAGCGCGTGATTTCGCGCCCTTCCAGAGCTTCGAACAGCTTCTGCTCGCTGGGCGCGATCAGATCGATCAGATGCTGGTCGAGCGCTTCCTTTTCGGTAAACGAGCTGGCTTGGCGAATAGTGGTGTCGGCCAACGTGGCGTTGCGGCCGCGCTTTTCCACCGTGCTGCGCAGCCATGCGGAGGCGTCGTTCTCGACCTTGTGCCTCATGGTCTCGTCCATGGTCCCGGTGAGCGCCACCGGCGACGACGCGCCCGTGTTGGTGCCCGGAGCCATCGCAGCCACGTCCGCGGCTTCCAGAATGAAGAAACCAGCCGATGCCGCGCGGCCCCCGCTGGGAGTCACGTACGCGATCACCGGGACGCGCGACGCGACGATCTTCTCATTCATCTGGCGTGTCGCATCCAGCAAACCGCCGGGAGTGTTGAGGCGCAGCAGCACCGCCGCCGCGTTCTGGCTGGCCGCCTGGTCCAGAGCGTGGGAGAGAACGTCCACGGTGATGGGATGGATCACACCGTCAATATCCACGGCGATCACTTTGGGCGCGGCAGCCAGGGCCGTAGCCACTGACGCAGCTAGACACAATCGCTTGAACATGAGTGGGATACCCCACTACTACAGGTACCATGGCTCTAATGTCCGTAGACGTTCTCTTCTTTGGTGCTCACCCCGACGATGTGGAATGGGGCGCAGGCGGGATTGCGCTCTTGTTGCGGGATGGCGGCGTTTCATTTGCCATCGTGGACATGACGAACGGCGAGATGGGCTCGCGAGGAACGCCCGAACAGCGCCAAGGTGAGTCCGCGACAGCTGCGAAGTTCCTGGGCGCAAGCTCTCGCGAATCGTTGAATTTGCCCGACTGTGGACTGCTCGACTCACCGAACAACAGGCAACTCGTCGCCAACGCCATCCGGCGTCATCGTCCCAAACTCGTGCTCGCTCCCTATTGGGAAGATCGCCATCCTGATCATGCAGCCGCGGGGCTCATCGTCCGAAACTCGCAGCTGTACTGCGCGCTGACAAAACTCGACGACCCCAATCCGCCTCACAAGCCCGGCGCGTTCCTGTTCTATCCGCTGCATCAATTCGAACAGCCAGCCCTCGTCGTCGATACGACCAGCGTTTTTCAGCGCAAACTTGAACTATTGCGCATCCACCGATCCCAGTTCGAGAAAACGGCTGAGGAGTTCGGTGTCATCGCCCACGGGGTCGGCGATTATTTGTTTGGTCTGGAATCCCGCGATCGATATTTCGGTTCGCTGGTCGGAGTCCACCATGGAGAGGCACTCATATCAGATCGGCCCGTTCGACTTTCGGGTGTGAACGACGTGCTTTCATTGATGGGCGGCTAGACTAGTAGGTAGTGCCCGACAAGATTCTGGTTCGCGCCACCAACTGGGTAGGCGACGCGGTGATGTCCCTGCCCGCCTTGCGTGCGCTTCGCCAGCAATTCCCTGGGGCGTGCATTTCGATCCTCGCCAAGCCATGGGTAGCCGATCTTTATCGCCGCGAGCCTTTTTGCGACGAGCTCATCCTCTACACGCCGCGAACCGTAACTGAAAAATGGGCTGCTGCCCACGCCCTTCGCCCGCGTCACTTCGATATCGCGATACTGCTCCAGAACGCCTTCGAAGCCGCCGCGATCGCATACCTCGCCGACATTCCCGAGCGCGTTGGCTACTCCCGCGACGGCCGAGGTTTTCTGCTCACCCGCGCGATCTCAGTTCCGAAGCCTGGCGAAATCCCGCGCCATGAAAGCTTCTACTATCTCGAACTGCTGCGCCGGGCCGGGATCATCGACGCCATGCCCGCAAATGACGCGGTCCGACTGGAAGGCGCTGCCGACGCATGCGCATCCGGTCTGGATCGATTCCAGAACATAGGGCTGGGCGATACCGTCATTGGCGTGAGTCCCGGGGCTGCCTACGGGACCGCAAAGCGCTGGCTGCCGGAGCGATTCGCGGACTCGGCCATCCGCGTGGCCAACGAACTCGGCGCGGCCGTCGCCATCTTTGGTTCTAAGGACGAACGCGACCTGTGCCAGTCGGTCGCCACGCCCATCGCGGCATCCATCGTTAAGCCCGTCAAGAACTTCGCGGGGGAAACGTCGCTTGCAGAGTTCATCGACTTGGCCGCGGCCTGCCGCGTTTATCTGACCAACGATTCCGGCGCCATGCACATCGCCTCCGCGCTCGGCGTCCCGACGGTCGCCATCTTCGGCGCAACCGACGACCAGACCACCGGTCCCACCGGCGTCCTGGCGAAAGTCGTTCGTGAGTCGGTTGAGTGCAGCCCTTGTCTGAAGCGTGAGTGTCCCATTGATCACCGCTGCATGACCCGCGTCAGCGCGGCGAGAGTGGCGGAAACGGCACTCGACCTGTTGAAATGAAACTTAAGAACCGATGTTCCGCATCTTAGTCGTACGGCTCGGCTCCATGGGGGACGTGATCCATGCCCTGCCCGCAGTCGCGAGCCTCAAGCACAGTTTTCCGCACAGCCGCCTGAGCTGGGTCATCAAGCCCCGCTGGGCTCCTTTGCTCGAAGGCAATCCCTATGTCGACGAGATCATTCCGTTCACTCGCTCGGCTCGCGAGATTCTGGCGACCCGGCGTCTCCTGCGCCGCGAACGTTTCGAGCTGGCAGTGGATCTACAGGGACTCATTCAATCGGCCCTCGTCGCAGCTTGCGCGAAGGCTGACAAGATCGTCGGCCTGGCGCGCAGCCAGGCGCGCGAGAGCTTCGCGGCCATGTTCTATTCGTCGACGGTGCGGACTTCCGCTGTGCATCGCGTGGATCGCTATCTGGAACTAGTCGCCGCCGCGGGCGCTTCCAACCTCTTGCGAACATTTCCATTGCCACCTGGGAAGCCGGAAGGCACGTTGCCGGACGGACCGTTCTTGTTGGCCTGTCCTCTAGCCGGCTGGGGGTCGAAACAGTGGCCGCTTGGCCATTTCGCGGAGCTGGCCGGACGCTTGAAGCTGCCACTCGTGGTCAATGGCCCCCCGGACGCAGCGGAAATTCTGGGACAGATTGAGGGTGCGCACGTTCATCTGTCCGGCATCCAGGGCTTGATAGATGCCACTCGCCGCGCTCAGGCGATCATAGGTGTTGACAGCGGACCCGTGCATCTAGCGGCTGCCTTGGGTAAGCCGGGCGTCGCGATCTATGGCCCCACCGATCCGGCTTCGCATGGACCTTACGGCGGGACCCTGCAGGTCTTGCGAAGTTCCACAGCGATCACCAGCTACAAGCGCCGTGCAGCCGATCCCGGTAGCATGCGTGCGGTCAGCGCAGCCGAAGTTCTCGAAGCCCTGGAAATGTGTCCTGCGTGAGTTTTCCCAAACCATACGCGGACACCGTCGCGAAGTTGCGTGTACCCGGTGGATTCCTCATGGTGGTCGCATTCCTCTGGCTGTCCGCGCCCACCTGGACTTCACTCGCCTGGGGACTTCCCGTCTCACTGATCGGCCTTGCGTTACGCGCCTGGGCGGCCGGACATTTGGAAAAAAACCGCAGGCTCGCGGAGAGCGGTCCATATGCTTACATGCGCAATCCGCTGTATGTCGGAACACTGGCGGTCGCCGCCGGATTCGTAATCGCTTCCCGGCGATGGGAGCTTGGTCTACTCTTCGCGGCCGTGTTTCTGCTGATCTACCTCCCGGTAGTGGAGCTGGAGGAACAGCACCTACGGTCGCTGTTTCCCGAGTATGCCGATTACGCGAAGCGTGTGCCTCGGCTATGGCCGCGACTCACGGGTCACAGCTCGACGCACTTTCGAGTTGAGGTGTATATACGCAACCAGGAGTATCAGGCGCTGGCCGGTTTTCTGATCGGCGTCGCAGTGCTTATTTGGAAGGCCTTGTGAATCTTAGGAAGTAAGCCGTTTAGCGATCCGCGGATATACCCGTCGCGCATTGCCTTCAAACAGCTTGTAGCGATCGCCATCACTCAGCGAAAGCGCGTCCAGATATTTCTTGGTGTCGTCGTAATATTGTCCCGTGCGTGGATCGATGCCGCGCACCGCGCCCACCATCTCCGACCCGAACAGGATGTTGTCGACCGGCACTACTTTTAGCAACAGCTCGATTCCCGGCAAGTGGTACACGCACGTATCGAAGAAAACGTTCTTCAACAAGTGTTCTTCGAGCGTCGGGCGCTTCATGTCCTGCGCCAAGCCGCGATAGCGGCCCCAATGGAACGGCACCGCGCCACCCCCGTGTGGAATGATAAACCGCAGCGTCGGGAAATCCTTGAATAGATCGCCCTGTATGAACTGCATGAACGCCGTGGTGTCCGCGTTGATGTAGTGCGCTCCCGTCGCATGAAACACGGGATTGCAAGACGAGCTGACGTGCACCATCGCCGGCACATCCAGCTCCACCATCTTTTCGTACACGGGATACCAGTACTTGTCGATCAGGGGCGGCGCGGTCCAGTGGCCGCCTGAAGGATCCGGATTCAAGTTGCAGCCAATGAAGCCTAACTCGTCGACGCAGCGGACCAATTCGTCTATGACATTTTCAGGCGGGACGCCCGGCGACTGGGGCAGTTGGCACACACCGACGAAGTTACTCGGGTACAGTGTGCAAACGCGGTGAATCAGATCGTTGCACTGCCTCGACCAATCCGCACTCGTTGTAGCGGTGCCAATATGATGGGCCATGGCTGAGGCGCGCGGAGAAAAGATCGTCACATCCGTGCCACGCTCGCGCTGGAGCTTAAGCTGCGCACCTTCGAGACTTTCCCGAATCTGGTCATCGCTGATGTTGATGCTGCCGTCGTAGGGAGGTCGCGCCGGATCCTTCAGCGCAGCGATCTGCGCATCGCGATAATCCTGAAGCGCCTTAGGCGCGGTGGTGTAGTGGCCGTGACAATCGATAATCATGAATCTTCAAGCTTACAAAAATCCGTCCAAGGCCTGCACGATTTTGCCGCCGACAATCGGCGTACAGTCCGGTGGGAAATCCTGGGTGATCTCATGCCCTGCATCCCGCAGCTTCCTAAGGAAGGTGTCAAGGTGTCGCATTGCGCCATTGGGAAGGTCGTGCAGGACCACCAGGGTCCACTCGCGCGTGCCGCAGTCGGCCAGCGCGCGATCGATCCAACCGTCCGGATCCCGATAATCCCCCGGCACCGAGTTCCACAGCACGCAGGTATATCCGCCGAGTGTAAGTCGCTCGACCACCGCCGGATGCAGCAAACCCCGGCCGAGCTTCCCGTCGCCCCCGCGAGGACGGAACAACGGAACCGGCTGTTTCAGCCAAGACAAGGCTTCTTCGGTGCGCTCGAATTCGTGCAGAGCCACTTCGCGCGTGCCCTCACCCAGGCGTCCGACGTGCGACCAGGTGTGATTCCCGATCCAGTGCCCTTCCCGGCTCGCGCGGCGAGCCAGATCGAGCCCATCAGGTGTGCTCACCTTTCGCCCCAGCACGAAGAAGGTCGCTTTGATGCCATGTTGCCCGAGGCAATCGAGCACTAGCGGCGTGGCGTGCGATTCCGGACCGTTATCGAATGTAAGAGTGACCTGCGCCAACCGCTACCGCTTGGCCACTAATACGCTATCAACGATGTCGCGGAACTCTTCGTCCGTCAGCAGCCCGCGCTTCTCGATGCCTTTGTCTTTCACGCGCTTCAGCATCTCGCCGATCGCTTCATCATCGGCATCGGTGATACCGAGCTTCTCGAGATTGTAGGTGATCGAAAGCTTGCCGCTCTTCTTGCCCAGGACCACTTCGCCTTTGCGCCCCGTAAGCGCCGGATGCGTCCCGAACATCGCCAGCGGTTCCTTCACCACCAGATCGACGCCGATGCCAGACTCGCGGGTGAAGTTGCGGTCGCCCAGGATCGGCTTGTTCGCAGCGATGGGGAACCGGCTGATGCGGCTGACCAGTTCGCCCAATTCGGGAAGCTTCGCCAGGTTGTACTTAGTGTCGAATCCGTAGAGCACGTGCAGCGCGACGATCAGCTCCTCAAGTGCCGCATTGCCCGTCCGCTCGCCCAATCCGTTGGCGCAACTATGGACGCAGTCGGCGCCGGCTTCGACGCCGGCCAGCTCAGTTGCCACCGCCATGCCGAAATCGTTGTGGGTGTGCACTTCCACGGGGAGGTTATTGGTCAGCTTCTTCACCATGCGAACCATGAATTTCATGGCCTCGGGCAGAATGCAGCCCATGGTATCGACCAC